>JAHQWC010000011.1 GCA_019634025.1 Vampirovibrio sp. | reverse complement strand
CCATTCATGAGGGGTAGCTCCTACAGTACTTCCGGTGCCAGGGATACAATTTTCATAAAGCCTTTTTCACGCAATTCCCGGGCAACAGGGCCAAAAACCCGGGTGCCTTTAGGGTTACGATCTTTGTTGATAATCACGGCAGCATTATCATCAAAGCGGATGGAAGAACCGTCACGACGCTGTTGCGTTTTACGAGTTCGCACCACCACTGCCCGAATGATAGAAGACTTCATGCCGGACTGAGGCAAAGCTTTTTTCACCACGCCAATAACTTCATCGCCAATTTCAGCATAGCGACCGGCGCCACCCACCACACGAATGACCAGGATTTCCTGGGCACCGCTATTGTCGGCAACTTTTAATCTGGACTCCTGCTGTAACATGACCGGTTAAACCTCTTGCGTTCTTTCAATAATGTCTTTCAGTTGCCAATTTTTGTTTTTGCTGATGGGGCGACTTTCGACAATCCGCACCACATCGCCTTCATGGCAAGTATTGTTTTCATCATGAGCGCTAAACTTCACGCTACGATTTTGGTATTTTTTGTATTTAGGGTTGGGGCGCTTTTCTTCGACCTTCACCACAATGGTTTTATCCATTTTATTGGAGACCACGGTCCCTACGCGTTCTTTACGGGGCATCGACGCTTACTCCTTTTCGCTTCCGGTTGGCGCCTGTTTTTCAGAAACCAACTGCTTTTCTCGCATAACCGTCTTCAGTTGCGCAATCCGCAACCGCAGCAGACGCATTTGGGCCGGGTTTTCAAGTTGATGAAGAGCATTCTTAAACCGCGCTTCCATCAATTCTTTTCTGGAGTCAGCGACCTGCTTTTCCAGTTCGTCGGGGGTCAACTCCCGCATCTCGGCAACTTTCATGAGTTGGAACCTCCCAGGAGATCTTCTTTGCAAATTACTTTGGTACGTACCGGCAGTTTTTGAGCCGCCAATTCCAATGAACGAACGGCCAATTCACGGCTGACTCCGTCCATCTCAAACAGTAGCTTACCGGGTTTCACAACGGCTACCCAGTACTCAGGGTTGCCTTTCCCGGAACCCATACGAGTTTCAGCAGGTTTTTTGGTGACCGGCTTGTCGGGAAATACGCGAATCCAAATTTTTCCGCCCCGCTTCACATTCCGGGTCATTGCCCGACGTGCGGCTTCTATCTGACGACTGGTCAACCAACCGGGATCAAGGGTCTGGAGCGCGTAACTACCAAACTGCAGTTCCGTACCCCGGGTCTCGTGGCCCTTCATGTTTCCGCGCATTTGCTTGCGGTATTTGGTTCTTTTCGGCATTAACATGGAACTTAAGACTCCTTAGAAGGATTATTATCAGATTCGGATGGGGCAGGTGGGGTTGCTGGAGCCGCATTTTGAGAGTCAGCTGCAGATGGGGCAGGTGACTCTGCTGGAGCATTCTCCGTGTTGGCCGCTTGAACCACCGTTACTGGGGCAGTTTTTCTACGGCCTCTGCCACCACCAGGACCTCCGGGACCACCAGGGCCACCTTGGCCAGGACCACGACGACCACGACCACGGCCACCGGCGCCTTGCAGGCCACCTTCACCGCCGCCTTCATTGGCATTACCTTGGCCACGAAGCTTCACATTGCTTAGAGCAGTTTCACCCGGCAACACTTCGCCTTTAAAGATCCAAACTTTCACGCCAATAATCCCAAACATAGTCTTGGCTTCTGTAAATCCGTAATGAATATCGGCCCGGAAAGTGTGCAACGGAATCCGACCTTCTTTAGCCCATTCGGTCCGGGCAATTTCAACACCGCCCAATCGACCGGAGACCATAATCTTGATACCTTTGATACCGGCGTGCATTGAGCGTTGAATAGACTGTTTCATGGCCCGACGGAATGCAATCCGCTTTTCCAATTGCTGGGCAATAGATTCAGCCACGAGTTGAGCATCCGCTTCTACCCGAGCCACTTCTAACACATCCAACTGAATATCCTGACGCCCGGTAAGCTTGATTAGCTTTTTACGTAGCATATCCAAGCCTTGACCACCCCGGCCAACAATAATACCAGGACGGCCGGTCACAATGCGGATGATCAGGCGTTGAGACTTCCGATCAATTTCGATCCGGCTGACGGCTGCATGTTTCAATTCTTTTTTTACAAAAGTGCGGATGTCGTGGTCTTCTTTGACGCACTTACCATATTCACCACCTTTTGCATTGGCGTACCAAGTGCTATCCCAGGTATCAATAACGCCTAAACGAACGCCTCTCGGATGTACTTTCTGTCCCACAGCTACTTAACCTCCTGTTTCTTTGCAACGCAGACGGTCAAGTGGGAGGTCGGCTTTTCCCGCTTGTATACCCGCCCTTGAGCTCTTGGCTTAAAGCGGCGGTAGGCCGGTCCTTCATCCGCATAAATCTGACTAATGACTAACTCTTCAGGCTTCAGGCCATATTTAACCTGAGCGTTGTTGGTGGCATCCACCAGTTTCTTCAACACCACCCCGGCAGCCCGGTACCGCATGAAACGCAAAATGTTATAGGCGTCTAGCACCTTTTTACCGCGAACTTCATTAATGACCCGGCGGATCTTCCGTGGGGACATTAAAATAAATTTTTGTTTTGCCTGGGATTCCATTGTGGAAAATTCCTTTGATTAAATGGGGGAGGTTCTCTTTACGGGGGTTGGGGAATAAACGGTGGTAAACAGTTTAAATTGCTACCTGGGAGTTACTTACCTTTCTTATCGGAGCCTGCATGGCCTCTAAAGAAGCGGGTAGGCGCAAATTCGCCGAGCTTATGGCCAATCATCTGCTCCGTCACATACACCGGCACATGTTTGTTACCGTTATGTACTGCAATGGTGTGGCCAATCATATCCGGGGTAATCATGGACCGCCGGGACCAGGTTTTGATGAGTTTTTTATCCCCGGTACTGTTGAGTCCATCAATCTTCTCCTGAAGATGATCATCAACGTGGGGTCCTTTTTTGAGGGAGCGTGGCATGTTGGTCTAAAAACTCCTGTGATTCTATCAGTCGATCGGGTTAACGTTAATAAATTACTTCGTTCTTCTGCGAACAATGTATTGGGTTGATTTCTTCCGCTTGTTCCGGGTGCGGTAACCCAAGGTTGGCTTACCCCAAGGCGTCACCGGGGTAGCCCGGCCAATAGGAGCTTTTCCTTCTCCACCACCATGAGGGTGATCCACCGGATTCATGACCGATCCACGGACAGTGGGGCGGATGCCCTTCCAGCGGGTGCGGCCTGCCTTACCCAATTTCATGTTCTGGGTATCAGCGTTACAAAGAGTTCCAATAGTGGCATAGCACTCCCGACGAACCCGACGCATCTCACGACTGGGCAACAACAGGGTGACATATTCACCTTCTTTAGCAACCACCTGGGCGCTAGTTCCAGCTGCACGAACCATCTGGCCGCCTTTGCCAGGAATCAATTCCACATTGTGTACATGAAGACCCAACGGAATATCACTCAATGCCAACGCGTTCCCGGGCTTAATTTCAGCATCCGGACCGCTCATCACGGTTTCGCCAACTTTCAGACCTTCCGGCAATAAAATGTAGCGTTTCTCACCATCCACATAGTGCAGCAAAGAAATCAATACATTCCGGTTAGGGTCGTATTCAATGGTGGCAACTGTAGCGGGAATGCCACGCTTGTTACGTTTAAAATCAATCACCCGGTAGGCCCGTTTATGACCACCACCCTTGTGGCGGCAAGTAATGCGACCGTTGTTGTTCCGGCCAGCTTTCTTGGGCAAGCTTTCCAACAGGGCCTTACATGGCTCGTCGGTAGTAATCTCGGTATATTGCATCCGGGACATGCCCCGGGTACCGGCAGAGGTTGGTTTTAACTGTCTAATGGCCATATCGTTCTAAACTCCTGCAAATAGTTCCAGCGGCTCACCGGCAACTTTAAAAATCGCCTTTTTGCGCTGGGCAGTATGTCCGACCTTTTTCCCTCTGCGTTTTGTTTTAGAAGGAACGCTAATCAGCCGGATTTGTTCTACTTTACGACCAGGGTAAGCCAATTCAAATGCTTTCACCAGCTCTACCTTGTTGGCCTCTTTAACCACCTCAAAGGTATACTGGTTCTCTTCAGCCAACGATGTGGATTTTTCCGAAATAATCGGACGCTTCAATAAGTTATAGAGTTCAGACTGCTGCGCCATTATTTTGTATACCTTTGATTAATTTCCTGAATCGCAGATTCCGTGGCCAGCACAGCATCCACATTCAACAGGCTTTTGACACTCAGGTTAGACGGTAAACTCACCGTCACCCCTTTAA
Source organism: Vampirovibrio sp. (assembly GCA_019634025.1). Lineage (GTDB taxonomy): Bacteria > Cyanobacteriota > Vampirovibrionia > Vampirovibrionales > Vampirovibrionaceae > JAHQWC01. The sequence continues at coordinate 24,110 of JAHQWC010000011.1, read as the reverse complement.
TATTCCGGGCAGACAACTGCACAAAGCGGTTGGCTTCAGTTTTATAATCTGCCAGGATTAACACTTTCTTACCTTCCAAGCCCAACTCTTTCAGCAGCTTGGCAATGTCTCTGGTTTTGGGAGCAGCCAAAAAGGAGAAATCATCTATCACTCGAATCTTCTCGCGAACTTCGCTCAAAGAAGATTTCACCGCCAATTGACGAACTTTCTTGGGCAAACTGAAGGAAAAGTCACGAGGCTTGGGTCCAAAGATGATACCTCCACCAGCCCACAACGGAGAGCGAATACTCCCTGCCCGAGCGCGACCCGTTCCTTTTTGCTTCCAGGGTTTTTTACCACCACCACGCACTTCGGAGCGGGTTTTGGTGGACGCCGTGCCGGCCCGGCCATTGGCCAGTTCCCGCAATACGGCCAAGTGAAGCACGTGAGCGTTGGGGGCAATATCAAAAACAGACGCATCCACAGAAACCGTTCCGGCTTCTTTTCCGTCTTTGGCATATTTTTTCAGTGTCAGCGACATGATGGTTTCTTGCGTCTCCTTGGATTCTTACTCTTTGAATCTTACTCTTTTAGAATTACCCGGCTGCAACAGCAGGGTTGACTGGGCCCTTATTCACTGGCCTAAGGGTCAACAATCCGTTTTCCACTCCAGGCACCGAGCCCTGAATCAATACAACGTTCTTGTCCGGAATAACCCGAACTACCTTAAGGTTCTTAGCGGTCACCTGCTTGTTACCCATCTGGCCAGCCATTTTGGTACCTTTCAGAACCCGGCCTGGTGTCGTACCGCCACCAATAGATCCAGGCAGACGGTGAGATTTAGACCCGTGAGTCATTGGCCCACGGGCAAAGCCCCAGCGCTTGGTGCCGCCCTGAAACCCTTTACCAATAGACTTACCGGTCACCTTCAACAAGGTTCCAGCAGATAAGAAAGAGCCGTCTTCAAACAAGGCCAATTGCTCACCTTCTTTAAAGGCCTCCAGGGCAGAAGCGTCTAACCGAAATTCTTTTAAATGACGGAATAACCCCTTCCCTTTCAGGTGCCCCTGTTCCGCCTTGGACAAATGTTTTGCCTTAGCATCCTGGTAACCTACCTGAACGGCAGTGTACCCGTCTTTTTCCTTTGTTTTTACTTGGGTAACCGTCATCGGAAGCAGTTCCAATACGGTTACAGGAATGGCAGAACCTTCTTCATCAAAGACCTGGGTCATCCCAATCTTTTTTCCAATACAAGCAGGTAATGTCACGGGTTTTTTACCTTTCCACTGGCACCATAATCAAGGGGAATAAACTAAAGAGTTCGTCTAAGGGAATCAATTAATTAATCGGCAACTGCCGGGAAGAACGGTTATATTACAACCGTACTTCAATATCAACCCCGGCAGGCAGATCTAACCGGCTTAACTGGCTGGCAAATTCCGGGCCCGGATCTTGAATATCGATGACCCGACGATGGGTCCGAATTTCAAAATGCTCCCGGGATTTCTTATCAACGTGAGGGGAACGCAGGACACAAAAGACCTGACGCTTGGTAGGAAGCGGAATAGGGCCAACAACCTTTCCCTTGGCATCCTTGGCGACGTTTACAATTTTATCTGCCGAGGTGTCAATCAACCGGTGATCAAAGGCTTGCAGACGAATCCGCACCCGATTTTTCACCGACTTGCCTTTTTCAGACTTGGGGGTGGCTGCCTTCGCTTTTGCTTTTGCGTTGGATTTAGTGGCCATATTGGTTTGCTTCCTACCTTTTGTCAGTTCTTAAGTATTCGTTACGCTTCAATGGAGTCTACAACACCGGCGCCGATGGTCCGACCACCTTCGCGAATGGCGAACCGCATTCCGGCTTCAATAGCAACCGGCTTGTTCAGTTCTACATCCATGACGATGTTGTCACCGGGCATCACCATTTCCACGTTAGCGGGCAGGGTAATGGTTCCGGTTACGTCCGTTGTCCGGACGTAAAATTGCGGACGGTAGTTGGAGAAGAACGGTGTATGACGACCGCCTTCTTCTTTGGTCAACACGTACACGTTAGCTTTGAATTTGGTATGAGGCTTGATGGTTCCCGGTGCAGCCAATACTTGGCCCCGTTCCACATCTTCCTTATCAATACCCCGCAGCAGGGCGCCAACGTTATCGCCAGCCATCCCGTTATCCAGCTGCTTCCGGAACATTTCAACCCCGGTTACAGTGGTTTTACGGGTTTCACCCATACCCACGATTTCGACTTCGTCGCCAACGTTCACCTGACCCCGTTCGATACGGCCGGTTACAACCGTACCACGACCGGTAATGGTGAAAACGTCTTCAATAGGCATCAAGAAAGGTTGATCCAACGGACGCTCAGGCACCGGGATAGACTTGTCGGCGGTTTCCATCAGTTCCCAGATGGCGTCAACCCACTTGTCTTCACCTTTTTTGCAGCCGCCGGCAATCATTTTCTCCAGGGCTTTCAAGGCAGACCCTTTAATAATCGGGATGCTATCGCCATCAAATTCGTATTGAGAGAGCAGCTCGCGAGTTTCCATTTCAACCAGCTCAAGCAGCTCTTCATCATCCACCATGTCGCATTTGTTTAAGAATACGACCAGGTTCGGCACGCCAACCTGACGAGCCAACAGGATGTGCTCCCGGGTTTGAGGCATCGGACCGTCAGTGGCGGCAATCACCAAAATCCCACCGTCCATTTGGGCGGCGCCGGTAATCATGTTCTTCACGTAATCCGCGTGACCTGGGCAATCTACGTGAGCGTAGTGGCGGTCAGGGGTTTCATACTCAACGTGAGCCGTTGCAATGGTAATCCCACGGGCTTTTTCTTCTGGCGCCGCATCAATCTCGTCAAATTTCATGGACTTTGCCATGCCTTCAGAGGCCAGCACCGAGGTAATGGCGGCGGTCAAGGTCGTCTTCCCATGGTCAACGTGGCCAATAGTCCCAATGTTGACGTGGGGTTTGTTCCTTTCAAACTTTTCGCGAGCCATATCTGTGTTCTCTCCTTATTGTTGTTGTCTTAAACAAGTCATTCTGTAAACAGAGCTGTTTCCAGCAAATTTGGGGTGGATCCCTGAATGGTGCTGGCATCATTTCTCCAGAAACGCTTCAGGTTGCGTGTGTTTTGTCTCTTCCTTTACTGTCTGGGTTTGTTTGCCTCAGCTATGTTCAGCCATATCGGTCCAACAAAAGGTTCAACATAAAAGGCGATAAGTAAGGGAGAGACGTAGCTCACAATGATATGTGCTGAAGAAAAAAACACAACACAAAAAAAAGAATAGCCCATGATGAGACTTGAACTCATGACCTTCCCCTTACCAAGGGGATGCGCTACCTCTGCGCCACATGGGCCCGTCACCACCGACTTTTGACCACCATATCGCCAATTGCCGGGGGTATAAAAAGCGATCGTCAATCTAGCACAAAGACAATTTTAATGTCTACTTTGCCGCCAAATTTCAACCTCCTCAAATCTAATATTACTGTAGGGACAGCCTTCTGGTCCGCCCGTGGCGCAGGACACCATACAAAAACGCCCGCCTTCAAAAAAGAACGGGCGTTTTATTTGGGTAGAGTTGGATTTGAACCAACGTAGCTTTCGCAACGGTTTTACAGACCGCCCCCTTTAACCACTCGGGCACCTACCCAGGGGAAATTAAAATAAGAAATCTTCTACTCGCAAAAAAGAAGACTTAAAATAGCCGGTGATAGGAATCGAACCTACAACCTACGGTTTACAAAACCGTTGCTCTGCCATTGAGCTACACCGGCATACAGGGCCGCATCACATGGCTGAAAGTCGAGGTCCATCAACAATACTACAGACGGCTAACAAGAGCTAGTTTAAACGATTCTCAGCCATCACGTCACAACATCTTAAACAGAAAACCCCCGGCGTCAACCAAGATCATCCGAAGCACTCAAGCAATACACTTAAGCTAACCCAGACAAAGTAATTTGATATCGACCCACTGGCTCCTTAGATAAATTCAGCAACACCGGATCCGAAAATGGTTGCAACACATCCAACGTCAATGCAGATTCAGTCAACCACCCCAACTGCTTCACTGCAGCTACCACCACCCGGTTCCGAATCTCCTTATCCCCGCTGGCAATTTTCACTGCCATCCCCTCACCAGTCTGACGATTTGACATACAGTATACTCCTTGAGCCCCAGCCTTACAGACTAAATTCCCATCACTTACCTGCATCAACACCGTATCCAACGCCTGTTTATTCGGCTGAATATCCCCAGCCACCATATCCGGATACGCCGTCATTGCCTCTACCACAGGGGCACATAACTCTGTTTTGACAAGTTGACCATAAAGCTGGGCCATTAACGGCAATGCTAAGTAATACGTCCGCATTCCACATCCATCTGTGCCGGTATCAATGTCATCCAAAGCCTTCAGCCCAAGCAACTCTTTGAAATGAGCTAGAATTTCTTGTTGTAGTGGATGAGATTCTTCCTGATAGGTCGAAATCTCCCACCCTTGCTTCATACAAAAATATAGCAACGCTGCATGCTGACCAGAACAGTTATTATGCAACGGTGTAATAGGGTTGCCCTGGCGAATCAGCTGACTCGCCACCGCCGGACTCACTGGAGAGTGGATCCCACACTGCAACGCAGAATCGGTCAATCCAGCTTTTTCCAGTAATCTGGTAACCACCAACACATGAGCATCCGTGCCGGTGTGAGAAGCACATGCAAGGGCCAATTCCTGCTGAGTCAATTGTTGATGGAATCCAGCAGCAACCATGGGCAGAACCTGAAACGGTTTGGCAGAAGACCGAAAGTATGTCTGACATTCCACTGCACCGGGGGTTGCATATTTCACACTTCCTTTAGCATCCGTCACCACCAGCCAACCCATATACTGGTTTTCCACATGGTTCCCTCGGACCATTTCAGCTAGAATAGAGCCTGTCATTTGAATTGTTTTACGAAAACTCCCTTTTTGTGTACCCTTTGTAGGGCAGTGTGTCTTAATGTACCCGGAAAACATTGCTTAAAGAAGTGTAAATATTTCTCCCCCAGGTGAGGTAAACACAAAGCCTCTACGTCAGTTACACTATATATGATTGAAAGACATTTCTATAAATTTTGAGACAAACGGTTTCTTCTGTGAACGACAGCATCTCCCCAAAAGCTGCCAATAATGCACCTGGTGTATCGCCAGGCGCCGCGTCCTTATATTTGGATGACGGCCCCAGCCTGCTGGTCTCCATTGGCCTCTCTACATTGTCGCACCTGCTTTTCGTAGGAACCCTCTACGGTCTGTTCATGCTGCTCCTGTTCTTGGGCTTTAAACTCCCGTGGTTGGATGCCCTGGAGCCCAAACAGCGGGATATCCAGTTTGTTTTGGTCGAAAGCCCCACCGCCAAACCTCGAGATCCCAACACCAAAAACCGGGCAGAAAAAGCCACTCGATCCGGTGGTAAAAAAGACCCCACCAAACCAGAAGCCGAAACCATCAAAAAAGCCGGTACCCCTAAACCTAAGCCAAAACCAGCGCCTTCCCGACCGAAACAACGAGCCAGCAAACCGGCCAAGCCAACGCCTCGGTCCTCGCCAAGAGCCCCAGCTCCCAAAGTTCCTCGGCCCAACCCTAAAGTTGCCAAAACCCCTCGTCCGGTCCTTCCACCTAATCCTATTGGCGCAATTAGAACCCCGGCAAGCCCTACACCCAAGGTGGTTGCCACAGGTCCTATTGTCACCACCCCTTCCCGTTCTACCGGTCGGGGTAAGGGACGATCTTCACCTTCTCCCAGCCAAATCCCCGGAAGCGTCAGCGCCCGGCCCATCAACCCCAGCCGGGGCAGCAGCGGCGGCCCCTCCGGTGCCGGTGGCAGTGGGTCTTATAACCAGGTAGGTTCTCCTGGCGGTGGCAGCGGACGCCCAGGTATAGACGCCCTGCCTGAAGCAGATTACGGACCCTACATGGCCGAACTCCAGCGCCGGATTAAACGCAACTGGCACCCCCCCAGCGCCCGAGAAGACAAGCGCGTTGTCCTATTCTTCCAAATAGGCCGTGATGGCCGCCTACGCAGTGTAAGAGTCAAAGTCTCCTCCGGCTACCAAGATGCCGATGCCGCCGCCATGAACGCCGTCCGCCTCTCGGCGCCATTCCGACCACTGCCACCAGGTCACCGAGAAAACGCTCTGGACATAGAATTCACCTTTGACTACAACGTCTACCGCAGTAAAAACAGGTAACTGCGCTTACATTGATAACATAATTCTTCTCACCACCTTGGCTTCCCAGGTCTGTGTGATAAGATTCCCATGATGATGTGTGAGTTTCAGGTGAAATTATGTGATGAAGCTCTCTAGAAGCGACTTTTCTATACCACTCCTTTCTCAAACCCACAGTTTAAAAGACCCTTCTCACCTTTCGGCGTCTCAATCTATAACGCCCAGATTCGGGTTAAAAGGTGCTGCACTGCAAAAACACCCAGCCTATGATTTCTACCTAAGAAAAAATCATCACCTTACCATCGATAAAGATGGCAGCCTCCACCCTACTCCTGATCTGATTAATATCGTGGCCCAGGCGGTGTTCGAAGATAAACATAGAGCACCTAAAGCTATCGTTATTAAAAACATCACGGATTTCATTCCAAAATTTGAGTACAAAGAAGACTCCAAGGGGTTTCAGACGATCCGAGACTTCCAAAACGAAGTGTTTGACGCAGTCTGGAAAAAGGTCCAACCAGCTCTTTACCCTGATACCCAACGGGATGACTTCTTAATTCACAAAATGGACATTCGCCATAACCGCCGGATAGAAACTGAAAGGCCTATGGACACGCCTGAATCAACAAACTATCTTCAATTCCCATACCCAACTGCGCATATCGCCGCTGATGATATTTTTTCCGCTGTTAGCTTTGGCCCAGTTAAAAATGTTCAGCATGCCTACTTTACACTGTTAGATTTTGAGCAGTATTTAAAAGATCACAAATTAACATTTTACGATGTATTCCATCACTACTCTACAGAACAAAGCGATGGTTATTTTTTAAGGCCTGAGCACAGAACTGATTCTCTAAACCGCTATAGTCTTGAAATACAGACTCGCACCCCTAAAAATAAACCTTTGGTGCCCATTATCTTTATGAACAACCGCAAAATGGCCCAAGGCATAAATGTCACAGAACCCCCAGTAGATCTATACCGTTTAAACGTTCACAAAGTTTTCATGCACCGCTCCAGTATTCGAACCAAACGCAAATCCTCCTATTGGCAACAGCACCAAGCCTTTCCTTATCACACCTATTGGATCCATAAGGGCAAGCCGCCAGAAGAAACCCAAAAAATTAAGTTTTAACGCGCCGGATACTTCTGCTGCTCCGCCATCACATACTGGTTCAGCTGCATAATCTCATTCAGGCACTGTTGGGCAACCATCCGGTTAATCACCTGCTTAAATTTCTTTTCAAACGGTCCCCGTTCAATACTACCACCTTCCACTACAGTCTTTTGCTTGGCCTCTGCCAACATGGCCATGGCATTCTGCTGCTCGGCCGCACAGTCTGCCCAGGCGGGTGTGACCGTCATAGCTCCCAAAGCCACCGTTAGTGACACCCATAAAACCTGCTTCATTTCAAAACGCCTCACCAGCTTTTAGTTACTGCCATAAGGATTCAATTGAAGGCCAATCCATTGACCTGCCTTTTCTATCGGTCCTCCTGCCGGTTTCTTGAAAAAAACTTGATACCTACAAAAGAAAAACCGGCGAAAAGGCCGGTTGAATGAAGCATTGATTCTGTCTGTAAGGGATGGGAGGTAAATCTTTTCTATATCTTAATAAAAACATCCAAAAGATATCAATTGCATATTCTGGCTCAATATTTTACATATCGTTACCAACTCGCCGATTTTCTCAAACCCAACTATATCAATTTACACGACAAAAAGCCCTCTAATAGAAGGCAACAACCGATAGAACAGTGATAACTGATTTAAATGTATCAACCCAAAAACAAGCAAACGCTACTCTTTGGCCAAGTTGCTGTGCCGCAGGCCGTATAAAAAGTAGATCAGCAACCCAATTCCCAGCCAAATCCACAGCCGCAGCCAGGTCCCGGCGGGCAGGTGCAGCATCATGGTCATGTTGGCCACAATGCCCATCAGCGGAATCGCCGGGACAAACGGGCAAGCAAAGGTTTGGGGAACATCCACGGCCTTCAAGCAGAAAATCTTAATGGCGGTTACCAACGCAATCAACCCAGCCACTATGCCAATGGCCATCCGGCCTTCCTCACCAAAGGCCACCTCGGTTAACGGCCACGGCCATTTATCCAGGAACCCGGCCATACTCATCATACTGCTGATAGCAAAAATCATGACCAACCCACTAATCCGGTTGGGCCTTAACTCTTTTTGAGGTTCGTCTTTTTCAGGCTCTCCTTTGTACCGCAGCACCAACACGCCCCCGCACGCCAAAGAGAAGGCAAACAAGGTGCCAATGGCCACCATCTCGGCCAGCTCGCCAATATCAAAAAAGAAGGCCAGGGTCAGGCCAATAATGCCGGTGACAATGCTGGCGTTCATCGGTGTGCCAAAGACGGGGTGAATCCGGCCAAACCATTGGGGCAGTAGGCCGTCTCGGGCCATGGCAAAGTAAATTCTAGGCTGCGACATCAGCAGCACCAAAATCACTGTGGTCAGCCCAGCAAAGGCGCCCACCGAAATTAAGGTCTGGGCCCACATCAAGCCCTGATCGCCAAAGGCAGACGCCAACGGCGCTTTTAAATCAATCTGTTCATACGGCACCATGCCGGTAATGACGGCAGACACCAAAATATACAGCAGCGTACAAATCAACAGCGACGCAATAATCCCAATCGGCAAGTCGCGCTTGGGATTCTTCACCTCTTCCGCTGCAGTAGAAACTGCATCAAACCCAATATAGGCAAAAAACACAGTGGCAGCACCGGTAAACACCCCACCAAACCCCATAGGAAAATAGGTGCCTCCAGGCAGCCAGTTGTCCGGGTTCACGTAAAAAGACCCCAGGGCAATAATAAACAACACCACCGCCAGCTTCACCGCTACCATTACGGCATTAAATCGGGCAGACTCCTTAATCCCAATACACAGTAGTCCTGTCAGCAGCACAATAATGGCCGCCGCCATGGGGTTGGTATCAAATGGCCCCAGTTGCAAACTGGTCAACCAGGCAGGCACATCCAAGCCAAACCCTTCAAACACTTTGCTAATATACCCACTCCATCCCTGGGCCACTGTGGCAGCCCCAATGGTATACTCCAGCACCAAGTCCCATCCAATGATCCACGCCACCAGCTCGCCTAAAGAGGCATAAGCATAGGTATAGGCAGATCCGGCAATGGGAATCCGCGCAGCAAACTCGGCATAACACAGCGCTGCAAAAATACAGGCTAACCCGGCAAAGGTAAACGACAGCGTCACCGCCGGCCCAGCATCTTGAGAAGCAGCCCCGGTCAACACAAAGATCCCGGCGCCAATGACGGCACCCACACCCAAAGCCGTTAAGTCAAAAGCGCTCAACACCTTCTTCAGGCCGCCATGATGAGATTCAGCCTCTTTTAAGATCACTTGTAACGGCTTGGTTCTCAGCACCTGAGGCTGAGACGGCTCGGGACTGGTCATTTTCCCCTGACTCCCGTAGTTATAGATCATTACCATTCATTGTAAGAGATCCGGTCCACAACCGGATGGTGCCAATGACGGATTTCCAGTCCATCTGTTCCTCCACCCAAACCACCCACACAAACAAAAACCACCCCGATAGATGAACAGGGTGGTTTTTGGCTCGTAAAGTTAGTTATCGGCAGAATTTTGCAAAACTTGAGGAAAATTTCTAAAAATCCAAAAAATCTTTAGGATTGATTTGGGAATTGGCACTGTTCAGCATCGGGTCCTTCAAATTCTTCCACGTGGACTAATACATCCACAATGTTATCTTGCTGAAGCTCAGCCACAATTTTATTCTTCACCTCTCCGGCAATGGCGTGGGCCTCTTTAATGGTCAGCGTCGGATCCACCAAGACGTGCAGATCAATAAACGTATGGGTCGCCGTCCCTCGGCTGCGGATCTTATGACAATCCTTCACCTCCGGCATAGCACTCACAATGGTCGCAATGACAGCCGGATCATATACCGCCTCATCTACCAACTGACCCAAGTTGTCCATTACAATGGTAAACCCAGCCTTTAAGATCATGGCCACAATAAACAGCGACGCCACAATATCCACCCAATAAATATCAAATTGCACCGCAATCAGGGAACAAATGACCGAGAGAGAAGTATAAACATCAGACAAGCTATGCTTCGAGTCTGCGACAAGCAAAGAGCTGTTTAGCTCTGTCCCCTTCCGGTGTTCATAACGGCTCACGCCATAGCTAATTATCATCGCCCCCAGCACCACACCATAACTCAGTAGGGTTACTTCAGGCAGGCTATTATCAGCATAAAACCATCTGCCTATAGCCTCTTCAAGAATTTTAAAGCTGGTCATAAACAGAAAAAAGGAAATCAGAATCGCCGCAAAGGCCTCAAACTTTTGATGGCCATAGGGATGGTTACGATCCGCCGGTTTTCCTGCAATCTGGAACCCCACCAGGCCAACAATATTGGCCGACGCATCCAGCAAAGAATGAAAGCCGTCAGCAATCAAGCTCAGCATGTTAGTGGCAAACCCCAGCATCAACTTGGCCAAGGCCACAACCAAGTTCAGAACCAAGGTAATCCGAAGAACATTTTGGGCTTGTTGAATACGGTTAGACACGATAACCCTCGGCTTTTCTCCCACTGGCATCGGTAAGGTAGCTACTGTTAGTGTACAGGATTCTTTTACAGGTGAGGAAGAACCGGAGGTTTGTTAATTATATTTAACATTCATATACGATCGATCAATTTAGCCCTATTTATTGTTTTTATTTTAATTAAGAGTATTTTCACAGAGAGAGACCCTGAAGGAGATAACACCCTATGAGTATTGGCGCAGGATTTAATCAAGGCGCACAAATTCAACAACAATATATGTTGACGGTTCAGGCCGATGTGCAGGATAACGGTCAAATTGACGGTAGTATTTTTAATGCCTTTAGCGGCGGATTCGGTTCCGGCTCACCTTCAGGATTTGGAATGACCAACTTTGGCATGCCTTCCGGTTTAGGTGCACCTGCTGGTTTCGGCGCTCCCCAAGGCTTCGGCGCTCCTCAAGGCTTCGGCGCTCCCCAAGGCTTCGGCGCTCCTCAAGGCTTCGGCGCTCCTCAAGGCTTCGGCGCTCCCCAAGGCTTCGGAATCCCATCAGGACTCTCCTCACCTTATGGTGGTGCAGCCATGGGAATGAGCGCGTTGAGCGGCCTAGGAGGATTAGGCGGCTTGAGCGGTATGGGTGCACTCAGTGTTCCCATGAGCGGCTACGGCAATATTTATCAGCCACCGGCTAACCCTGGCACGCAACCACCGGGTCAACAACAATCCGGCATGATGCAAATGCTGTTACAAATGATCTTATCTATCTTTACGATGATGATGCAGTTAATGAGCAATCAACAGGCAAGCCAAGACGCAGGTAACGCCGGAAATGCAGGCAACGCAGGTAACGCCGGAAATGCAGGCAACGCAGGTAACGCCGGAAATGCGGGCAACGCAGGTAACGCCGGAAATGCAGGCAACGCAGGTAACGCCGGAAATGCGGGCAACGCAGGTAACGCCGGAAATGCGGGCAACGCAGGTAACGCCGGAAATGCAGGCAACGCCGGGAATGCGGGCGACGCAGGCAACGCCGGGAATGCGGGCGACGCAGGCAACGCCGGAAATGTAAGGGTCGATGGCGAGAACTGCGAGAACAAATAAAACGAGCAGCTCACTACATCTACCCCCAAGAGAACCAAAAGTTTATTCAGGCACAGACGTCTCCAAACAAGCGTCTGTGCCTGTTGCATTTTGAAAAATACGGGTATACGCCACATCAATCTGTTGAACCATCGCCTCGATAAGCGCATCCGTAAAAAATCGCTCCATTTGATGCGGCGGGAGCACCTCTTCTAAACTCACCGGGGTATTGCGTTCATCCGCCAAGGGCAGGCTAACCGGTTTCACATTAACCCCCACCCCGGTAACCAGTGCATAAATCAATCCTTGCTGCACCAAACTCTCCACCAAAATCCCCCCCAATTTTCGCCCATCCACATACAAATCGTTAATAGGCTTTAACGTCGGTCGAAGCCCCACAGTTTTATCCAACGCCTCAATACACGCCTCAGCAGCAGCCACCGTATAATCTGTAGTAGTAGGAATCGTTATCTGACTGCCTATTTGATTGCCTAAGTGCACCATCGATAGATAAACCCCAGTCCCTGCCTCTGACACCCATACTCGACCTTGAGTTCCTTTCCCGGCAGTCTGAGTATCCGCCGTAATCACCGTCGTTTCCGTAATCTCCCCACCCGAAATCAGCCGTTTAGCAGCTTCGTTGGTAGAGTCAATTGTTTGATAGTGAATTTTCTTCAATCGGAACAGGCTTTTAATCTCTGGAGTTGCTTACTGGGCAAGGGGCGACCCAATACCGATTGTATCTGAAAAGAAGCCTCGGCAAGCTTTGGCAAATCTACCCCGGTCTCAATCCCCATCCGATCCAACATATACACCAAATCCTCGGTGGCCAAGTTCCCGGACGCTCCAGGCGCATAGGGACACCCTCCCAGCCCACCGGCAGAGGCGTCAAACGTGGTAATTCCCAACTGCAACCCGGTCACCACATTGGCCAGGGCTGTGCCATAGGTGTCATGAAAGTGCAGGGCCAGTTTTTGTGGTGGCAGGGTTCTCAGCAAATATCTCACCACGGTTTCCACATCGGTGGGCGCAGCAGCGCCAATGGTATCACCTAACGACACCTCATCCACGCCCATATCTAAAAGCGTTTCCGTCACATGCCTTACAGCCTCTTTATCCACCTCACCTTCATAGGGGCAGACAAAGCATGTGGATACATAGCCTCGCACCGTCATACCTTGCGCCAACGCCCCCTGAATCACCGGATGAAAAGCATCGAAAGACTCTTCAATACTCATATTAATGTTCTTTTGGGTAAAGGTGTTGGAAGCAGCCGTGAACACGGCAATCCTTTTCACACCCGTCTCAATTGCCCGCTCTAACCCTTTTAAATTGGGGACCAAGGCAGAATAAACGACTCCTTCTCTTGGCTTCAAGGCATCAAGAACTTCTTTGGCGTCTGCCAGTTGCGGTACCCGCTTAGGGTGTACAAAAGATGTCGCCTCAATGTCCTTCAACCCTGCATCCGCCAGGGCATGAATAAACCGGACCTTTGCCTCAGTTGAAATGGGCTCAGCTTCATTCTGCAACCCGTCCCGAGGGCCGACTTCCACAATTTTCACAGATTTCGGCAAACTTTCAGACAAGTGCAAATTCATAAGACCTACTCCACCGCCTCCAGGCTGGCCAAAACCGCTCCCATATCCACCATCTCGTCTTTCTCACAATGAATTGCCGTTACCGTCACATCCACCGGACTCGACAATGTCATTTCCATCTTCATGGATTCCATAATAATAATGGGTGTATCCGCCGCCACTTGATGGCCAGACGCTGCTTTAATCTGCAATACCTTCCCCGGCATCGGCGCTTTCAAGTCTCCGGCGCCATCGGCAGCAGCGCCACTGCCGGATCGACGAACAGGCCCTTGAGACGCCAGATCGAAGGTTACCGTACGCCCTGCAACCCAGACATACAGTTTTTCATCAGCCTGCACCACATGATAAGGATATTGCCGGTTGTTCCAGGTAAACATCCCATGCCCGGGCGTAATAGGCACATGAACAACGCTTACTTGGTTTCCTTCGTCGCCTAACGTTATACAAAGCCCCTCCGGATCGGTTTTACAGGACACGGTAACCGGCGCCTCTTGATAGAGCAGGGTCAACAGCGACGTCATCTGTTTCCTCCTCGCCAAGAACCCGCTAACGCCCAAGGCGTTTGGTGGCTCTCTGATACAGACAAACTTCCGGGCGCTTGTGACTGCACGTTGGACTGTGTCCCCAGCACGGCGGCAATCAGCGCAGTATCCGGCGCTATTTTATGCGGGTCAGAGAGATCATGTTCTGCTAAAAAGTGCGTATGAATATCCCCGGACTGAAACGACGGATGAGCAAACAGCCGCTGCAAAAAGTTCAAATTCGTCGTGACCCCCAGCACCACAAAATTCGCCAGCGCCCACTGCATTTTTTCCAACGACTCCTGCCGGGTCTTCCCCCAGGTCATGAGCTTGGCCAACATGGGATCGTAATGAACCGACACCACAGATCCTTCTCGCACCCCGCTGTCTACTCGAATATTCGGCCCCACCGGCGGAATATACCGGTGCAGCGTACCGGTGGCGGGTAAAAAACCATGATCAGCATCTTCGGCATAAATCCGGCATTCAAACGCATGGCCATGTTGGCTTAAGGCGGATTGTTCAAAGGGCATGGCATGACCTTCCGCCACTCGAATCTGCGCCCGCACCAGATCCTGAAGTGTGGTCATTTCCGTAATGGGATGTTCTACCTGCAATCGGGTATTCACCTCTAAAAAGTAAAAGCTGCCGTCCGGCGCCAAAATAAACTCTACCGTTCCGGCATTGGTATACCCAATAGCCTCAGCCGCCTTTACCGCCGCTTCGCCCATTTTCGCCCGCAATTCCGGTGTTAATGCCGGAGAGGGGGCCTCCTCTACAATTTTTTGGTGACGGCGTTGAATGGAGCATTCCCGCTCAAACAGGTGCACCACCCGATCCTCATCCCCAAAGATCTGAAACTCAATGTGACGGGGCTGCTCAATATACTTTTCCAAAAACACCCGGGCATCCCCAAAGGCGTTTTTAGCCTCCCGGGCAGCACCTTCTAAAGCCTCTGCCAAGTCTTTTTCGGTACGGACCAGGCGCATCCCCTTACCACCACCACCCGCAGCAGCTTTCACCAACAACGGATACCCAATCTTTTTGGCTTCAGCCGTCAAGGTTTTTAAGGGGATGTTTTTGTCCTCGGAAATCTCCCCTTCCCAACCCGGAATCACCGGCACCCCAGCCTTGGCCATGGTCTCTTTGGAAATAATCTTATCCCCCATGGCCTGAATCACATCCGGCTTGGGGCCAATAAACGCAATCCCTGCTTTGGCGCACGCTTTGGCAAACCCGGTATTTTCAGACAGAAACCCATACCCCGGATGTATGGCGTCAACGTGATTTTCCTTGGCTAAGGCGATAATTTCATCGCCCTGCAAATACGTTTCTGCCGCCGTAACGCCGGGCAGGTGGTAGGCTTCATCTGACTTGAGTACATGCAACGCTGATGCGTCCGCATCAGAGTACACTGCCGCCACTGTAATCCCCATCTCCTGCAAGCTGGCGGCAATCCGCACGGCAATCTCGCCTCGATTGGCAATCAGGACCTTTTGAAAAGATTTTGATTTTGTCGGGGTCGTTTTTTTAGCTTTGGCGGCCATCTCGTTCAAACTCTCTTTTTGTTTACTTGCCGATTATTTACTTGCCAACAGGTTCAACAGATTCTACCCAGGACGCGTCCTGCTTTTCCAGAAAAGACCGCATCCCTTCCTGGCCCTCTGCGGAGATTCGCCGCTCTGCAATCATCTGGGTGGTAATCCCCATGGCTTGCTCCCAGTAAGCACCCATCACCTTCATATTCAGCACTTTGCAGGCAGAAACCGCTTCAGGACCATTTTTCAGAATATTTTTCAGAATCTTGGTAATCCACTCATCCATCTCCACCTCTGTGGCGCAAATGTCTGACAGCACGCCTATCCGCTTGGCTTCAGGGGCATCAAACCGCTCGGCGGTCAGAAAATAACGATTGGCATGTACTGTCCCGATTTTTTCCAACACAAAGGGCGAAATCACCGCCGGTAATAACCCCAGCCGAACTTCTGTCAGGCCAAACAAGCAACTCTCCAAAGAAATCGACATATCACACGCGGTAATCAACCCCACGCCACCCCCAAACGCTGCCCCGTGTACCCTGGCAATGGTGGGCTTACGGCATTCGCGAACGGCTTTCAGCATATCCGCCAACGATTTGGCGTCTTCCACGTTCTCCTGAAAGGTGTAGTCCACCATTTTTTTCATCCAGTTTAAATCGGCCCCGGCACAAAAAGACTTGCCGTTGGCCGCCAAGATAACGGCTCGCACTGAGTCATCGTCACTCACGTCTTTAAACGCCCGCTCTATCTCCAAAATCATCTCGTCGTTAAACGCGTTATGAATTTCCGGCCGGTCCAGGGTAAACCGGGCAATAGGACCATCCTGAACCATATCGATGTATTTATAATCTGCTTTTGCAACGTCTGACATACTGCCACCCTCTTTTAACGTCTTTAAACGTCCTTTTATTGTCGCACAGGATACAACTCTTAGCGTAGTGTATTCTCTCTTAAATTCTTTCTGCTGCCCTCAATATTTGATACGCTCCGCTGCTCTTAATTTAGTACTTCGAGAGCGAGGATTCATATCAATCTCTACCTCTCCAGGCGTCACAGGCTTTTTGGTCAACACATTCAACACCGGTACATCCACCATCCGATAGTCCCGAAATGCATTCTTCACAATCCGGTCTTCTAAAGAATGAAAGCTTAAGACCACAACTCTTGCTCCCGGCGCCAACAACGTCGGAAGGCTCTCCAAAAACCGCTCCAAATGCCCTAACTCATCATTCACCGCAATGCGGATGGCCTGAAACACCTTTGTCGCCGGATGCGTCCGAGATCGTTTAGCCGGTTTCCCCAACGTCTTATGATAAGTCCGCTCCACAAAATCCGCCAAGTCCTGGGTCGTTTCAAATGGCGTGGTCTTGCGCAAAGCGACTATCTCTCTGGCCAACGTCTTAGACAATCGCTCCTCCCCGTATTCGGAAAAAATACGCACCAGCTCCTTTTCGGCATACGTATTCAGCACTTCTTTTGCCGTCAAAGGATTACAAGCATCCATTCGCATATCCAACGGCGCAGCCTGCCGAAAACTAAAGCCCCGCTCTGCCTCATCCAGCTGCATCGACGACACCCCCAGGTCCAGCAATATACCACCGGTAATGGGCAACAAATGCTGGCGGGATAACTCATCTACCAACATCGAAAAGTTTGTCTGCAAAAAGACACATTGATCAGCATATTCTTCCAGCCGAGTTCTTGCCAAAGCCAAAGCCACCGGATCCTGATCCGCCCCAATTAACTGTCCGCTCCCCTCCAGCTGTTCTAATATTGCATTAGCATGACCACCAGCACCCAACGTGCCATCCACATATGTTTTTCCTGGCGTAACACCCAAATACGCCAATACTTCCGACACCATCACCGGTTGGTGCGGCATTGACACAAATTTAGTCGTATTGTCGTCGGGCATCAAGGTTTAACTTTATACACTGATCTGAAGCGGCTTTTTAATCTCATGAATCCACTGTTCAGCCGATACGGGCGGCCTCCGGCGAAATCTATAATGACACTATCGTTATTTCATCGATCCCGTCAACAGTCAACAGGATTCCGAGCAAGAGAAAGAAATTCACACCAACATGGCCAAAATTGTGGAAAACCCCCAAGGGCGTAAAATGATTCGACTGACCACCGACGATGTATTGAGTGTGGTCACCATGTACAAACAACAACTTAAAGGCGGCATTCCAGACCGCTATGAAGAACTCACCCGCCTCCTCAAAGAACGGGAATTCTATCTACCCGAAGACATGGCCTAAACAACCTGCCACCCAAACCGTTTCAAAAAATAAAGTGCGCTGTGAGGGATTCGAACCCCCGACCTCATGGTTCGTAGCCATGCACTCTATCCAACTGAGCTAACAGCGCACTCGTGGATTTTTTGTTCGACTACTGACGATACCCCAAACCTCCCCTCGGACGCAATGGGTTCATTAAGGTCTATCGGCCTATTCTTTTCAAGTTTTTTGTTGCTGCTGACGCTCTTGCCATGCCGCCAGCAAGTCTGGCCGATACTCAGCAGTGCACGCCAACGCCTGCTCTTGCCGCCAGGCGTCAATGGCCGCATGGTCACCGCTCAACAACACCTCTGGCACGTTCAGTCCTTTGTACTCCGCAGGCCGTGTATAGTGAGGCGTATCCAGCAACCCATTATAAAAAGAATCCTGCTCCACCGAACTAAACTTCTGTACCACTCCCGGTACCTGCCGAGCCACCGCATCCACAATACACAACGCCGGCAGTTCGCCGCCCGTCAGCACAAAATCCCCTACCGACACCCGTTCCGGGTTCGGAAGCAAGTCAAAAATCCGCTCATCAAAGCCTTCATAATGCCCGCACAGCATCACAATCTGTTCACACTCACTCAGCTCTTTGGCCATCCCATGGTCAAAGACCTTACCTTGAGGCGTCATCACCAACACCCGGTTGGGCTTAGAAAGCGGCAACAAACTCTTAAACGCATCCTCTATCGGCTGGCACGTCATCACCATCCCACTCCCACCCCCATAAGGCGCGTCATCCACCTTCCGGTGCGGGTCAGTGGTAAAGTCTCTAGGGTTCACCGTCTCCACCGAAATCACCCCACTGGTCACCCCTCGGCCCACAATGCTGGCTTGGGTGTAGGATTCAATGATCTCTGGAAACAGGGTTAAAATGCTAAACTTCATGACAATTCATCCAGCAATTCTCGCACATGCTGCACTACCACTTGCTTCTCTTCCAGGCGAACCTCGGGGAAAAACGCTGGGGTATATGGCACCGTCACCGTTTGCTCAGTCCCTTCCCGCCCAATCTCCACATAATCCGTCGCACCAGACACCACCAAATCTTTCACCACACCCAACGTCTCTCCGCCTTCAATATCCACAACCGCTAACCCAATAAGCTCATCCAGCCAAAACTCCCCGTCTTCCGGTTCCGGCAGGTCGGACTCTCTGGCAAACAGTACCCTTCCACCAAACAGCTCGGCCTCATTCCGGCTCTCAATACCCGCCAGTTTCAAAATCACGGTAGATTTCTGCAACCGCGCCGACTCAATCACCCGCCACTCCTCCTCACCCGGTTTTGCCGGACGAGTCAGGCACACATCTTCCAAATCGTCTAACCAGTCCGGATCTCCAGACGCTGGTTGCACCTTAAAGTGACCTCGAACACCATGGAAACCAACGATTTTCCCAATCCGACGCAGGTTTTCAGACGATTCTATAGAATCCGAATTATCCTTATCTTCACTGATTTTGCGGGGCGTCTCCACCAGCTACGCCTCCGCGAATATCGGTAATAATTCCGTTTTCCACCAATATTTCGGTGTTCTGAATCTTCTGGTAAATATTATCCCCAACCTTCAGGGTGACAAAGCTTTCCAACATCCCGGTAATCACATAGTTCCCGTCTTCCACCTTGTCCAGATTCGCCAACTGACGGGAAACTTCCATCTTCAGAGAAGACAACTGATTCCGCTTCCCCTGTGCCTCCTGGTTCAACTGATCCAGCTGCTTCTTCACGCCCTGACCCTGGCCAGCCATTTCCTCAAGTTGCTTCAAGGTGTGTTGGTACTGACTTTCCAGCATTTCTAATTGCGATTCAATAAGCTTCACCTCTCGGCTCAACTCACCGGTGGCCTGTTCCTTAAACTGCGGAGTCACCTTGCTTTTAATATTGACCTGCCGCTTCAGTTGGATAGAGTCATAGGTCAGGCTGTTATTGTCGCTCATGAATCTGCTCGTCCCTCGTTAAAGTTCATACTGCTGAAAGAGGTCCTTTAGACCAGGATAATCTGGCTGCATTGTATCACCGATCCCCCATAAAGCGAACGATCCGCATTCCCTTTTTAGACGGGTACAATACTGGTATATAGACCGAAACATTGAGAGGTAGAAGATGACCGTTACCCAAGCTGAACAAGACTTTTTAACCAACTTGGACGAAACCTTCGCCAAATCCAATCAAGACTTTGCCCGAGCTTACTTTCTGTTTGCCACCGCCAAGCTCAGCGACACCATTAATACCCAGGAAATTTATGCAAAGTATCCTGAACTTCACCAGGAAGACACTTTTCATCATCTTAAAAAACTGTATGATGAAACCCCAAACGATGAATTTAATACCCGGCTGTTTACGGCTGTTTTAGAAACCTATATCGGCAACAAGCTTAGTGCCGAAAATGATGAATTTGAAAACCTGAAAAACCAGCTCACCATCAATACCCAAGGCCTAAATATTAAAGACGAGAGCGGCAATGCTATCGATTCTCTGCTGTATGAAGATACGCCGGAGTGGTTTAAAAAAATTGAAGACAAGGCCACCCGCCAAGCATTATATCAGCGGGTCAGCGAGGCTTACGAAGCCGATCTGTCTCAACGGTTCAAAGATTTATTCCATGCCGAAAATACCCTGATGGCTGAAATGGGCTACGCCGACATCGTCAAATTCTACAGCCAAACCACCGGCCATAACCTGCCTAAGCTGGCTCAAAAAGGCCAGGACCTGGTGGCCAAAACCAACGATCTCTATCAGGGACCCATGGCGGCATATTATCAAGAGCGTACCGGGGTTAGTTTTGATGAAGCCACCCGAGCCGATATTGCCTATGTCTTCCACGGCAAGTCCAAAGCGTTACAGGCCATTGATGAAAAGTTTCCGGAATCCAATCTGGTGGCCCAAGCCACCAAAACCTTTAACACTTTGGGGTTAAACTTTTCCACCGTTGCCGAAGCCGTAGATTATAAAACCCTGGAAGATTACACCCAGGATGTAGTGAACCACACTGGTAACAGTCCGCGTATTCTGTTAGATGTCACCAAACGAGAAGGCAAGCGTTCCAGAGCGTTCGTTTACCCCTCCAAGGTTCCCTCAGAGGTCTACCTCTCCGTCAAACCCGAAGGCGGCCTGTCTGATTACAGCACCTTCTTCCACGAATCCGGCCATGCCCTGCACTTTGCCTATACCAACCCCAACCTCTCCTACGCACTGGCTCAAATGGGCAACAATACCGTTACCGAATCCTATGCCTACCTGTTTCAAAACCTGTACCTCAACCGTCACTGGCTGCAGCATCAGGCAGGCCTGTCGGCGCAAGAAGCCCTGACCGTAGTGCGCCATGGCGCACTGACCGACTTATATATGCTTCGGCGCTACGCCAGCAAAATGGCCTTTGAAATCCAGCTTTACCAAGGTGACGCCAAGCAGGGTATTTCCTTAGCAGGCAAGGATCAAGTGTATGCAGATCTGCTAACCCAGGGCACCGGGTTTACCTACGATGCCGCCGGATGGGTCCGGGATGTGGACAGCGGGTTTTATGTGGCGGACTACTTTACCGCCTGGACCCTGGAAGCTCAGCTCCGTCAGGTGCTGTGCACCCGGTTTGGCAATCCCGATGTTAAAGGCGAAGACTGGCCCCAAAACCCGGACGCCGGCGCCTTCCTGAAAGCCTTGTGGACAGACGGCAACCTGACCCAACAAGAGCTTTCAAACCGATTGGGCTATCACGATCCCACCGACACCACGGCACTGTTGGATTGGATGACCTACAACTTATCCAAGTAAACTACCAGCGAGCTTGCTGTAGTTGGGTACTGTTAAACCGGTTGAGCGTATTCAATGGCTTTGTCTGATTTGCCTGATTCGGCTGATATTGCCAAGACGCAAAGTTGGGGTGTGCGGCCCGAAAACGATTTTGACTCAATGGATAGAGCTGAATGGATACCTGACTTTGTCTGCCTGTAAACGGGTAGGCCGCCGGAGAAAAAGCGACTTCTGGTGTCACGGCCTGGGGCTCACGCTTCACAGCGTCCACAGGCGTATGCTCCGCATTTTTTAAGCTTGCTGGACTGCCACCCTGTTTTTTAGTCATCCACTTGCCCAGCTCGGGCACCGCCAACCCTGTAAATCCAACGTATGTAAGCAATGCCACGTTAAAGGCTGCAAACTTTCTGGACAGGCCTTCTTTAAACAGGTTTAAGGCCTTAAACGCTTTTCGGGCAGCAATGCCGGTGGCAAAAAACAATCCCACCGCCAAAATTGCCGAAGATAAGTTCCGCACTAAAATCTGATTCCGCACATCCTTAGGCTGATCCGCATCCTGGATAAATTGCAACGGCGCAATCAACGCTGCCGGAATTAAAAACGTCTCAACCTGAACCCACCCGTCATGCCCCGCTTTGGACAGCGGAGAGCGAATGGATTTAATCGCGGACATTATGTTTGTAACGGCCAAGAGCAGCGGCTCCTATGGCTTACCATTGGTAAAAAGCGGGGGAGATAAACACAGGCATAGCCACCGGCTACAACGCATGTAAAAGTCCCCAATGCAGAAGGTGCCCGTCAACGCCGGTAAAAACCGACTGGAGCACCTTGCATTTATCGCCCTTATTCTAACAAATCCCCTTACCAGCTGTTAGAACATCCCCACAGGAGGACTGCACCAACACCCCAAGGCCCCCTACCCAATAGACCTTACCCATAGTTTAAATTTTGTAAACGCCCTCTTAAAACGATGTTTAATAGGGATTTGCGTCATTAAGATCGGGGTAGGTAAGAAGGAGAGGTGGCTAAAAAACCTAATGGATTGAGGATAATCCCTTCTTACCGAAGGGGCAGAGCCCCTAGGAAATCACGCATGTGCGTGCCGCTTGCTGAGGTCAACCGTTTCCAGTAACATACAATTTCAGAGATGCGGGCGTAACTCAGTTGGTAGAGTATCTGCCTTCCAAGCAGACTGTCGCGCGTTCGAGTCGCGTCGCCCGCTCCATTTTCTTTCTAGTATAGACATTAAGCCAGAGGGTCTTATCAGGCATAGGGGAGGAAGAGGGGGCCTGCCCAAAGAAGCAAAATTTTGCCTGAATATATTGATAGAGCTAAAAATGGCTAACTTTTATAGCTGATTTTACGCATAAGAGGTCTTACATTTACCCCTATATCCTGAATGAGAGGATCTTGAATACCTTCAAATAACGCATATCGCAATTCTTCCTCAAGAGCGCCCTCACCCTTTGCACTTTCAAGAATTCTTGTGACTTCTCCATCACTGTCATCCCGACGTATTATTTCTGTATATACAAAAGGTTTCCCTCTGTTTATTTCCCAAGTGTATCTAGCGAACTCTTGTTCGTTACTTAGATTCATTATAGCTGTGGGACCTTCAGCCTGTATCACCTCTAGAACACCACTATTAGGATTAATCTGGAATCCTGTATTTGAGGGTGCCTCTGCCAATTTACTTTGAAAAATAACCTCCACACCCTTTAAATCTGTATTACCGTTCTTTGGAGACCTTAATGCGTTATACCGAGCTTGAAGTAATCGATTCGGTAGCGCTAAATCCTGCCGAGATGTAAAATCAGGCAATAATGGCCCACTAAAATATCTGAATGCCATCTGATTTTGCCCCTCTGTAAAAATGCCCTCCATAAGTATAAAAACCATTAACCAAATTTTTGTGATGCCTTGCTAAAAACTTTCTAGCCTAACTCTAGTTGGAAACCCACAGCCCTGGCTTTTTACCCCAAGGTACTTGACAGAATATGCGTATATTAGGCACCGTATTCTGCGCAGGTGACCCTGGTACCCACCTAACCGTTTTCGTCTGAACTTTCATCATATGGAAGAGTCCAGCTTATTGCCGGAATTAATCATATAGACTGTTGAGTTCTCAAAGTGATAGTGAATTTCAGGTTTTCCAGAAGCTGGTACTTTGGAAAATATAGCTTTTAAACTCCCCAACCAAGCTAGGATGTCTTGAATTGTCATTTGATGGATTCCTGTACCTTGATAAATTACGCCTTAAAAGACGTATACAGGATCTCCATCTCTCCCCATTTCTATTATTGGTTTGATCCATAAGTAGGTCAAGGGGTTACATTAAATTGTTACCAGCACCCATGGATTTGCCCACACGAATGTAAACAATCTGTAACAAACAAGACTCCTAAGCCACTTAGGGTAGAGATGCGGGTTAACAATCAATGAGTGCTAAGCTGACTTTTGAAAGTAGCTTTCAAATACAAAACAGCCCGGAAACAATTGTTTCCGGGCTGTTAGTTTTTATAGGGTTTCCGTAAAGCGTCTTACTGCTTCCGTTGGTAGTCAATGTTCATCACGGTTTTCCATTGACCATT
>JAHQWC010000126.1 GCA_019634025.1 Vampirovibrio sp. | reverse complement strand
TCAGCGATACACCTCCCATCCTCCTTGGGGGGGTTGCACAACAGATGACATTTAATAACATTGGTATCCCAAGACATTCGAGAGACTATTTCACGCCAACTGACCTGAAATACTAGGCTGCCCTCAATTTAAAAATCCATAATCCAATACCTGCCTGTATTTTATGAGATGTCAACTTTTCTCTTGTTTAGGTGTTTATAGTTTTATCCAATACTATAGCCAAAAGCTTGGGTACCCCCATGTACCTCCTCAGACCCAATGCATCAACTCGTGTGCCGATGCCATACACCGCAACGGCGCCCCCGGCGTGGCCAAATTATCAAAACTTTCAATATGGAAAAAAACTAACAAATAACTCTCCAAACCAGATTAGATTTGGGAACGACATACATGTCGATCTTATTACTAGAGTTCTAACATCACCGGTTACAGTTCCTTATTATGCCCTCAAATATACAGGCCTTGGTATCCTGAGAACATACCAGTTCATTAGATTCTTGAGAACCGGAAGGGCAGTTAGTGAAACTACCGAAGTTTTATTCCAGGGTGGAAGTGCAAAGGCAGAGGGTGAAATCAGGGAGAAAGATAGAAAAGAAGCCGAAGCGAAAGCCGCTAAAGAAGCTAGAGAGTCTCAAGCGTCAGGTACAACTCGAACAAGCGATTCACCCACAGTAACAAGATCGTTCAATGAGGGCGATGGTACCAAAGGTTTAAGAAGAATAGCATTAGGTGTTGCTGGCCTTCTGTCTGGAGGTCTGGCTTACTGGTACAGCTTCATGCATACCGGGACAGAGGTGGTGACACCTGCAACATCCGGAGGAACCGACTCTTGGGGAATCCCTATATGGCTTTGGCCTACAGTAGGAGTGTTCGCATATGTGCCGATTAGAAATTGTCTACGCAGACGTGCTCAGCCTGTTGAAGGCACTGATGCGAGCGCAACTAAGGAGGTAAGCGCTCGGCAGTCTAGCGACGCTCCAGAAGATCCAAAACAAGCCATTAGAACAGCATCTGTACAACATGCTAGAAAGTTTGACTTTGATCGCAAAAGAGAAAGAGAAGCCTGGACCGAACTTACTGGGGATGATAAAACTGAAAAATTTTCGTTCCATACCGATCCTCGGATACGGGATATCCCGCTAATAGATTTACCCAAAAGATCAGCCAGTACCGGCAAAGGTGAAGTCAACCGTACCCGGGAGTTCCTGCAGAAAAAAATTGAGGAAATGACCCAGCGCCTGCATAATGCAGAACCAGGCACCGAAAGTTATCTCAATATTCAGGAAAAACGCCGCCAACTTAGAATCCTAAAATACAACGCCGCTACCCGCGTTACCCGGCAGAAGCGCTATCGCAAAGGCAGTAAGCCCTTTGCTCATCCCAAAGGTATATCGGTTCATGAACGGGAGAGGCGCAAAGTTCTCAACAGCCTTACAGAAGAGTATCGAGCCAGGGCCACCCGTCTGATGGCTGCTCATGATGAGAAAATCCATGCTTTAAGGGTTGAGGGTAGCGTGACTGCCGATAGAAAAGAACGTAACCGTATTGGCCGGCAAATCAAAACCCTTCGACGTCTCCGCGCAACCGCCCCCCAAAGGATAGCGGATACAGTCCCATATGCCACCAAAAAGGCCCGGCTTTTACCAGCTGTTACCCCAGGGCAACGGGCTGCTAAAAGGGCTGCTACAGGCAGAAACCCATTAATTTGGCGAGATGCAGAAAAGGCCCTGGAAAAATCGGCAGCATTGCGCCAACAGGCAAAGACACTATCTGACTCTAAGCCTGATCATTGGGCCGTTCCTGAGGGTCGAGATCGTTACCGGACAGAACGAGGAGTCCATGCACGCGTTCTCAAAATATATCGCAGTGTGGGTGATCGTGAATCAGCTTGGCATGCAAGTAGCAGAATTCCCGTAGAAATGTACGCCCCAGGAAGCCGAGAAACCCACAAAAAAGAACGGCAGGGTTTAGCGATAAAGCTGAGAAAAACAAGGGCTCGTGCTCAAGCAATTAATCAAGGATCCCTGAAAGGCCCCTAATATGCATTAGCCATTTGATAAGTTGCATTCTTATAAAGACTGATTACTCTGTCGGTACGACGAAACTTATCGTCTGTTCAGATCTACAGCGATTGCAGAGTACCTTGATAATTGAATAACCCCTTCTGACCAACCAAGTTTCGCAGGTAAAAAACCATGCCCTATAGGCGGGACATAGGGCATGAATTAGGTCGCTAGAATAGAAGCATCGAAAGGTTTTTCAGAACATGTCCCAAAAAACAGGTTTTTAAAAATGAGACATTTTGGGACACGTTTCACCTCTCTCTAATCCATCCGGTGGATTTTCGCGGATCTCCTACATCAAACAGGTTTCGGCCCACTAAAATCCTTCTATAATAAAAACCAGTCATATGGTGAAAGTAGGTTCTGGCAGTTGTTGCGCAAAGGTTTTTCCCATAACAACCAACAGGAACCCAACAAGGCATTTCATCTTAAGGGAATTATTTAAGGGTAGGGCTGAGCTTTTCATGACACAGGCAAAACGGTCGTATTCCAAAAAAGCGACCAAAATCATCCCCAAAACCGAAGAAGACGCTAAGGCCAAAACCTCCACTCCCCCAGAGGAAAAGAAGGAGGATATTCTGGTTCTTTGGAAGGCCTATAAAAAATCTCCCGGCAACGCCCAACTCCGTGAAAAAATTATCCTGCGCTACCTCCACTTGGTTCGTTATGTGGTCAGCCGTCTGCCCATCACCCTTCCCGTCAGCATTGCCAGCGAAGACCTTATCAGCTACGGCACCATGGGCCTCATGGAAGCCGTCGAGCGCTTTGATCCTGAGCGTGGCCTGAAGTTCGAAACCTATGCCATCACCCGGATCCGCGGTTCCATTATCGATCAACTCCGCTTCCAGGACTGGGTCCCCCGAGGTGTCCGCAAACGTAGCAAGGACCTGGGCGAAGCCATGGCCCGCCTGGAAGAAAAGCTTGGCCGGGTCCCCACCACCGATGAACTTGCCGAAGAATTGAATGTGACCAAAGCCAAAATCAAGACCATGCTGGCCGAAAGCAGTAACCTGGTGTTGTCTTTAGATGAAAGCTATGCTGGCGATACGTCGGACAATCCCAACTCCCTGCTGGAGATGGTAGAAGACAAAAACAGCCCGGATCCCCAAGGCGAATACGAAGCCATGGAGCTCAAAAAACGCCTGGCCGAATCCATCGCCTCCTTACCGGAGCGCGAAAAACTTCTTATTGCCTTGTATTACCATGAGAATATGACACTGAAGGAAATCGGCGAAATCATCAGCGTCTCCGAATCCAGAGTCTGCCAGCTTCACGCCCAGGCAATTCTTCGCCTCCGAGGGAAACTGAGTCAATGACAACCGCGTCCGGATCCCCAACCAAGCCGGACAAACTACGGCTCGCCTATTTAATGATCACCACCCCGGTCCCCAATACGTATGTGGGCGGTATGATGGTTACAGATGGCCGAGGACTGCCTGTTGAGTTTCGCTATACCGAGCCGATTCAACCCACCAAAATCCAGCAAGTATTGTACGGACAAGTCCTCAGCAGCTATATTAAACAGGAAGTCATCCTGGAAACGTTGATTAAGGGCCTGGAAACCAAATTTAACTGTCTTCTGGTAGGTGACGAAGCTCTCATGATCTCTACTGTTGCCGGTGCGCCGGCGATTCGGATCACCGAAACCCAGAGCCCGTCTTTAGGAGAAGTGGGTGAAGTTCAAGAAGTCTCCCCCAGCGAGGTCTTGCTCCAAATTACCCGTGAAGCTCCTCCATTAAGGTTAAACCTTCCAGAGAATCCGGCAGATGCAAAGGCTCTTCCTGATAACTCTGCCCAAACCTCTGCAACGCCTCCACCTTATGCCATGCTGGTAGACGCCGGAAAGACCATGGATATTTATGAACCCATGAAACGGATTGAAAAAGCCCTGGAGATTATCTGTCAGGAAGAGGGTATTCGTAAATCATGACCTTCGAAAAAATGACAGATAAGTTCATGACGGAAGTCCGCCAACTGATCTCTCTGATGCGTAAAGAGGTCAAATGCCACCGCATCACTATGGGCCTGCCTGCTGAATCCATCTCATACCAGGCAGACTTCCATCCGACCATTGGGTCTTTGGCGCTTCAAACTACCCCGCCCACCCTCCACCAATCCCCTCTAGGGCCCCAAGCCATGGCAGGCTCTGCCGTTCAATATGACTTGCTAAAAATCGCCGCCCTCTCCAACAACATGACACCCAAACTCGAGCCGGTGGTCTGTCGAGAGCCTGCTTTAAGTGAGACAAAAGCAAATACGGCCCTTCATACTGTTACTTTCGAGGGTATTTGTTCTACTGACAGTAAAAGTATTCCCGTTGAATCTATACGCTGTAAGCTACCGGAGACAACTGTCACCCAAACCTTAAAAGAAAAGCAGCCATTCCCCATTCCAACGTCCAGAAAACTAACGGCGCCAGACTTTAAAACCAATCACCGTCATCTCAAAGCTACGACCATTAAAAGCCAACATAAAGCGGCGCCAGGCAAATTGTTGATCTTACCATTGGCTAAATCCCCCATTCCGATTAACCAGTTTACTGGAAAAGCCCAAATAGCTTTTCGCAAAGCTTTGGCGGAAAAAGCCAAAACCTCTATTGCCAACGTTGAGATCCGCGCTATATTTGACCGGATGATGATCTCTTTGTTCCAAGCGATGAGCCAAGATGAACGGGGAAGAATGCTTTGCACCCCTCGGGCGGAATTTACCGGTAAGCATTCCAAATCTCCTAAAGACGGTCCTGGCACCCAACCTTCGTATCTCATCATGGGAGTCCAGAAAGATAATAACGAGGCTATCAGAGCACTTATTCCCGCCAGTAAACTAGAGGAATCATCGGAAAATTCGACTGGGAGGACATTATCATGAGTGTTGATACTCAGATCCACCAGTTGGCAAAAATTATTGACGCTTTGCCCACCGGCCTCATTATTCTGTCTGGTCCAGAACAGATTGTGCAAATTAACCAACGGGCTTGCGATATTTTGCGAATTAATAGTGAAACATCTACTCCTTCACTACAGGACTTGCCGGAATATCTTATCGAACTTCGACTGTTGTTATCCAAGGCAGACGGAGATATTGCCCGCTCTGAAATGTCGGTACTGCTTCCAGGAGAAGAAGAACCGGCCATTATTGGTTTTAGCCTCAAACAAATAGACACTGACACTACCGGTCATGGCAGCCTAGAAACCTTACGGGCCTTCATTTTTTCCGATATTACCCATGTTATTAAAGACCGCCTATCCTTTGAAAAAATTAAGGATGAGCTGAACCAGTCCAAAAAACTAGCATCCATCGGTACCATGATCTCTGGTGTTGCCCACGAGTTAAACAATCCGCTCACCGGTATCTCTATGAGCAGCGACCTGACCCAAATGGCCTTGAATAATTTAAAGAAAAAACTGGACCCGGCTATTGAAAAAGATGCACAGATACTGGCTGCTCTTGATAAAGCACTGACTGAAACCCAGAAAATCTCTACTTCCTGTAACAAGGCAGCCGTTCTGGTCAACGATTTGTTAACTTATTCCAAACCGGTTCAGCTTATGGTGTCTCCAGAAGATGCTTATCAACTGATCTTGGAAATGGAGCAAGCTTTAAAGACTCATCCGGACTTTGGTCAGGTCATATTTAATATCGAAAATCCAGATATAGAACTGCCCATCTTGTGCGATAAAGTTAAGCTGGAGCAGGTGTTTTACAATCTGTTTAAAAATGCTGCGGATGCTACCGAGGGGAAAGGCACGCTGACGGTAAAATTTGAGCGATCTCACCAAGTCATGGAAGATAAGAAAGAAAAGTCATTTGTCACCGTCCATGTCCAAGACAATGGTCCCGGCATCGATAAAACCGTTTTAGCCCGTATTTTTGATCCGTTTTTTACGACCAAAGGGAGTGCCGGAGTTGGGCTAGGCCTGAGCATTAGTTATCGAACCCTGGAGCAACATGGCGGATTGCTCTCTGTAGATAGTGAGAAAGGTGTTGGAACCACTTTCCATGTCGCTATTCCCCTGTTTGAAGAAGGGGCTGCCTTTGAGGACGAGATGCCCTAAAATGTTTAGGAAAAGCATCAAACATTCCCTATAACGAAGGAGCGGTGATGACCGTTACCGAAAAAAACAAAACGCAAATCAATACTTTTAGCATTTTGATTGTGGATGACGATGATGTCATCCGTCAAAGTTTGGTCAATTATCTGGAGAGCTACCACGAAGCGCCTTATGAACTATCGGTAGACGCTAGCTCAGATACCCCTGAAGCCAAGGATAAGCTTTCCCAAAAACCATATGACCTGGTCATTTCCGACATCAATATGCCTAGTGGCGATGGATTTAGCCTATTGCACCACGTGAAAGAAACCTACCCCGACACTAAAACTGCCTTAATTACGGCCTATAAGGTGGAAGATTATATCCGTACGGCCAAAGAAAAAGGTATTTTCAATATTATTGCCAAAACGGCACCTTTTAATTTTGTTGAGCTTTCTAACGTCATCAATAACCTGTTAGTGCCCTCTACATGCTTTGGCTTACACAATTATCTGGACTGCGAAGCCTCAGACGATATGAGTACAGGTAAGGGTATCCATGAGTTTGTCATTACCGGCAGTGCTCATATTATGGAAGCTTTTCATATGCTTCGGAACTTTTTCCAGGAAAACGGTCTGAAAGATGTAGATAACCTTTCAACCGCCATGATCGAAGCTATCACAAATGCCGTGTACCATGCCATTAAACTACCTGATGGCACCCAAAAGTACAAAAAAGGCCAAGAGATTAAAGAGCTGTTACCGGAAGAATACGTATACGTTTATCATGGTAAGGATCAAGATAAAATCGGTGTCAGTATTGTGGATCAGGGGGGAAGAGTCTCCGCAAACGATGTATTATACTGGTTAGACCGGAATATTAGTGGCGCTGGTCTCCTGGATACACATGGTCGGGGAGTTTACCTGATTTTAACCCTAGTAGATAGGCTAATCGTAAATATTTCTCCAGGTGAGCGCACTGAAATCTTAATGCTCAATTACTTCCGCGACGACTTCCGATCTAACAAACCCCTATTCATTAACCAGCTTTAATCAAAGAAGAGTAAAAGCCTTGTGTCATCAAGGTTCTTACTCTTCTTACAAAACTTTATACTTAGACAACTGAAGAGATTCAGGGGTTTTAATGAGGTAAATCTGCACTTAAGTTGTAGATCTGTATTTTTGAAAGTTGATTCTAGCTCAGGTGCTGCTTGTACAACATCCACATCAGCCAAGAGTTTAGCAATCTCCACCTAGGGAGACGTTCCGAGCCTTATGCCTCAGATCCAATTTCTACCTTTCTTGAGGCAACCGCACTCAACGCAATTAACCTATGGACCGCAATCTTCGGGGCTTTATAAATCCGATAGTCCACAAAGAGAGGTGCGGTTTAGCAGTGTGGAAAAAACCTCTGGATCTGTAGAAGCTGAAGAGGCGTCAGATTTTACTACTATTGCAGAAGAACCGGCAAACTTTACAGATGAAAAATCAGTAAACTCTGATACCACCAGTGATATGGCAAAAAAAGCCAATAGAACCTTAATCTGGTCCAGTATATTTACCGCTATTGGTATTCTGATGACAGCGACTTCTGTTCTTAGTGTTATTGGGATCCCGATGGTACTAGCTGGAGCTGTTGGGATTGTTTGGGGAATGTTTAAAAAGGATACCGCCAAAACTTCTGAACCAGATCCATTTACCTTAGATAACCTTAATCTTGATGAGCAACAGGTCAGTGAAGCTGATGAAGATGCAAAAGACTTGGCCCAAGGGGATAATACAAAGCCCTCAGCCGTCTCAAAATTGGTTGAAGAAGGTAAAGCTCTTCTTCAACCAATTGTTGAGCTAAAAATGGAAAACCAACCTCCAGCCCTTAAAAACATTCATACTTTATCTCTAAACGTCCTGAAATACCTAGAGGCAAGCCATTTTGATCCAGAAGAAATTGAGACCTATAACCTTTTGGCGGATTCTATTCAAACGCTAAAAACATTGATTCCTGTGGAAAATAGTGACAGTCCTCAGGTTTTTATGAAAGATCTAAAATCTAGTGCTAAAAAACTTACACCTCATATAGAAAAGATAAGACGGCAATTAGAGCAGCATGTTATGTCCGTCTTTTTGACACAAAACCGACTGCTTCAGGAATTAGGAGATATTCGCCATTATATTCCTATAGATTCTCTGGTTGAAAACGCAGATTCATTCCAAGAGGTGTTAATGGATGCTGATGAGTTGGTGTTGGAAAACCTGGAAGATCGAGTTCGACTTGAATTTTTTGAGGCGTTGGAATTAATAGAAGATACTAAGCTGGACGTTGACCTTCGGGAAAGACATCATGCTTATCAAAAAGAACTTGATCAGCAACCGAAGGATGACCAGCGTCAAGAAATCACTCAACGGTATTTAGAACAGATACGACCTTATGTAAAAAGTGTTCAAAACCTTATTGATCAGATGGAAAAGTATCAATTAAAGAAACAAATTAAGGATTTTGATCGTGCCCAACGGTTTGATCCTATCGATATGCGGAGAGTGTTACAGGAAAACAAATGGTTGGTTATGAATAAAGCTCACCAAAGAGTGCTTGAGCAAATTTTGAATTTGCGGGATGAACAGTTGGAAACGCTAACTATCTCAGAGAAAGCTCAAATGATAACGCATCAAGACATGCTGACGTCTCATCAAGCAGAAGCAGCAAAAGCTTTAAAAAGCTATAACATAAAAATGAATCAGTTAAATCAAAGATTGTTTAAGTTCGGGGTTAGAAAAGCTAGGCAAGAACGTGAAAAAAACCTAGAGCCAACGGGAAAAGCTGCCGAAAATATTATTGGGATTTTAAAGCCATTATTGTCTCCAACTGAAAAAACGGCTGTTGCAAAGCACTTAACTTCAACCGGGAAATCAACATCATGAATATGACGTCCTATAAAATTGCACCAAGTGTCTTTTCTGATATAAAACACTCGAAAGCTGGGATAAGCCAGAAAATAATAAGCCCAACTTTTAGTGCCTACTCACAAGCGAGTTCTGATATTGATTCGAACCTCCAAAAAATAAATTCAACGAAGCATGACAGCGAATTGTTACAGGATGCCAAGAAAGTGACTCAAGCTACTGGTCGCTGGTTCAAGGAATATGTTTTATGGGACCGACCTGTTCGTGGCCTGAAACGGGCCTGGAATAAAAACTGGAAAACTGCAACCGGCTGGCTCTCTAATATAGCCCTCGTTGTCTCTATTCCATTCGGCGCCTTTATGGTGCCCTGGAATATTTTTTTATGGAGCAAAAGCTTTGTAGAAGGCTATACTGGCTACCAAAGCATTTTGGTCCCACGGACGATTCCCACACGAACTGAAATCGATCCGGAGACTGCTCCTTACCGGGGTGCTTGGCTAGGTCCTAAAAAAGGTTACGAGCTGTGCCGGAGCATTGATCCAAGCACGAGTTTCCCGGGCCCCAAAAACCGGGCTCATAAGAAGCCAGAGATGTCCTCAGTAGCGACAGCTAAGGGCTAGAAATATAAGATTATAAAAGGTATTCTTCTACCCCACTCGAAGCCACTCGCCAAAGTGTTGGAGGAGACGGGAAGAAATGCTGTCTCGTTCGTCGCTGACCCAAAACTGAGGTCCGGTTTTGATTTTGGTCCCGTCTTTAAAATTTAGAATCACCGGATTAGGCCCCTTGCTTTCCGCCAACATCCGACGCAGATATTCCACATCTTCATAACGAGGCATGACTTCAAAAAACAGGTTTAATGGCTGAACTGTTTTTAAAAGCCGAACTTCATTCATCACCACACTATGAGTCTTACTATCATCTCCTCGGAATTGGAGGCGGCCTTGAATACATATTTTAGCGCCGGGTTGCAACAGTTCCTGGTTCGCTTCCAGGGTTTCGCTAAAGGTCACAAACTCAACCCCGCCAGTAAGGTCTTCCAGAATACCAATCCCCATAGGTTTATTACTCCGGGTCATTTTCCGCTGGAAAGAAGATAATAGTCCACCAATGGTCACCTCAATCCCGTCTTCTTGAGCCGGTAACTCCGTAATTAGATGACTCACCACCAAGGGTAGTTGATCCACCAGACTATCAAGCGGGTGGGAGCTAACGTAAAACCCAAGGAGTGACTTTTCGTATTGCTGGGTTTCTTCATCCGTATATTCTTCAGGACTGCCAGATAAAACCAATCCACTAAAGCCAACTTCATCACCATCACCACCGCTGGCAGCAAGAGCGTCAAACAGACTCACCTGCCCACTTAATTTTTGCTCGTGGCAACGGTTGGCAAACTGGATGATGGATTCTACGTTGTGAAACAACTGCTTGCGAGAAATACCAAACGAGGAAAGTGCTCCACAAAGAACCAAACTCTCCAACGTCTTACGGTTCAGCACCTTAGGATCTACCCGTTGGCAAAAATCTTCCAGCGAGGTAAACGATTTCTCTTCTCGAGCTTTCACAATCATCTCGACCACACCAGTGCCCACATTTTTGACAGAAGCCAACCCAAATCGTATGGCATCCCCATCTGGCGTAAAATCCGAGCCTGAGGTGACAATATCCGGCGGCAACACTTTCACATTCATGTCTCGAGCCGTGAGAATGTAGAGTTGAATTTTATCCAGATCGTTTCGAACGCTGGACAGCAAGGCCGACAAGTATTCCACCGGGTAATGGGTTTTTAAAAATGCGGTTTGGTAAGCCACCATGGCATAGGCGGCTGAGTGAGACCGGTTAAAACAGTAAGCTGCAAATTCACTCATGGTGTCAAACAACTCATTGGCCAGGGTGTCAGACACTCCGTTATCCGTAGCGCCTTTAATAAAGCCGTCTCGCTCTTTGGCCATGACCTCGGCCTTCTTTTTCCCCATGGCCCGGCGCAAGAGATCCGCCTGCCCCAGCGAATAGCCACCCAACACTTGGGCAATTTGCATAATCTGTTCTTGGTACACAATGGTGCCGTAAGTGTCTTTCAGCACTGGCTCTAAATCAGGATGTTTAAAGACCACCTGCTCTCGGCCATGCTTTCGATTCACAAAGTCCTTCACCATCCCGGAGTTGAGAGGGCCGGGACGAAACAGCGCCACCAGGGCGTTGATATCTTCAAACGTCGTAGGCCGTAAATCCTTGACCAGAGCTTTCATTCCACCAGACTCCAACTGGAATACCCCGTCAGTATCGCCGGACGATAACAGTTGGTATACCGCTTCATCATCCAAAGGCAGTTGGTCCATATCCAAGCTATCGCCTTTACCCTGTTGAACAAGTCGCAGGGTATTGTTAATGATAGTTAGGTTCCGCAGTCCCAGAAAATCCATTTTCAGCAGGCCCAGATTCTCTAAGTCTCCCATCGGGTATTGGCTAATCATTTGGCCGTCTTTGGAAAGCTGAAGGGGAACCACATCCATCAACGGATCTTTAGAAATAACCACCCCTGCCGCATGGGTACCAACGTTGAAAGCGTTCCCTTCAATGGAGAGTGCCAAATCCACAATTTCTTTAACTTGTGGATCCTTATCATAGGCCGCTTTAAGCTCCATACCCTCTTTCATGGCATCCGCCAGTTTCGTACCCGGTACTGCCGGAATCATTTTAGCCAGTCGATCACTATCCGCAAAAGG
>JAHQWC010000125.1 GCA_019634025.1 Vampirovibrio sp. | reverse complement strand
CTGCATTTGGGTTAGCACCGGTATGAAGGTTAAAGGTGTTATGGTCCAACGCCTGAAACAACGGTCCCGCATCACTAAAATCCAGCTGGGGTTGCCCCTGCGGTTGTCCGTAAGGAGTTTGAGCCGTCTGTGACGGGTATCCACTTTGGGATGCAAACGGCTGTACCGGCTGGGATGTCCCGCCGGGGGGCTGCGCGCCGCCATTTACAATCATATCAACCATTGTCTCTCATTCCCCTTCGATGATGATTCGTGGGCTACTTAAGCCAAGTCACCGGATGTGTTGTTACGGTGATGAATTCATCATCTAATTTTTACTGCTCTTCGCTCTGTGTTCTGTGTTCTTTGCTCTGTGTTTTTTCCATGTCCATATCGGCTTCAGAAGCCAATTTAAGAACAATCCACGCTCACTCTTTCTCTGTTCTCTTTCCCAGTGTCTAAAGTGTCCCTGATACTGTCCTCAAGTGTATAAAAACGTTGTGGCAGGGTTTTGTGCTAGATCTCAATTAATTATTTTTATAATAATAAATGTATTTATTTCAGAGCAAAGCTTTGCTGAAAAGGACTTTGAAGGCAGGATCATTGTTATCCTGCAGCAAGAGCGGGCCAGAGGGCCGCCCCTACAAATAGGGAATACCCATACGTCTAAAGGATTTTTCAGCAAACAGCCGACTTAAGAGACATGCGGTTGAAGATGGTGTCGACGTTTTTGAGGTAGTCGTCGACGTCGAAGCAGGCAGCAAGATCATCGGCATTGAGCAAGGCTTGGACTTCGGGATCGCTTGCCAGGTTTTGGCGAAAGTTACCGCCGTCAACGTTCCAGGCAGTGTGAGCATTTTTTTGAACCAGGCGGTAGGCGTCTTCTCGGCTCATGCCTTTGTCTACCAAAGACAACAGCACCCGCTGGGAGAAGATGACGCCGCCGTATTTGTTCATATTCCGGCGCATATTGTCGGAGTGGACCACTAAGCCATCCATGACGGTGTTGAATCGATTGAGCATATAGTGCATGAGGATGCAGGCATCAGGAAAGATGATGCGCTCTACAGAGCTGTGGCTAATGTCGCGCTCGTGCCATAGGGCAATATTTTCCAGGGCAGGCAGGGCATAGGAACGGACCATTCGGGCCAGCCCAGTAATATTTTCGGAACTAACAGGGTTGCGCTTGTGAGGCATGGCAGAGGAACCTTTTTGGCCTTTGCTGAAGGGTTCTTCCACTTCCAGAACATCGGTTCGCTGGAGGTGACGGATTTCAACGGCGAAATTTTCCAGCGTACTGGCCAAAGACCCTAGAGCCAGGAAGAACTGGGCGTGGATGTCGCGTTGGATAACTTGAGTAGAAGTTTTGGCCGGTTTAAGACCCAAGATTTCGCAGGCTTGGACTTCTACCTGAGGATCGATGTTGGAATAGGTGCCCACGGCACCGCTGATTTGACCGACCCGGTTTTCTTCCAGGGCATCTTGAAGGCGCTTTTGCTGGCGTTCCAGCTCGTCTACCCAAACCAAAAGCTTAAGGCCAAAGGTGGTGGGCTCGCCGTGGATACCGTGGGAGCGACCGATCATGGGAGTGTTTCGGTGCTCGATGGCTCGACGGGCAATGGTATCGGTGAGAGTGGAGAGCTTATCTACCAAAAGCTGACCGGCCTGATGGATTTGCAGGGACAAGGCCGTGTCTACCAGATCGGAGCTGGTCATCCCCAGGTGGACATAGCGGCTGTTATCGCCGACAAACTCGGCTACAGAAGTGAGGAAAGCGATGACATCGTGTTTGACTTCCAGTTCGATCTCGTCGATACGAGCAATATCAAAGGCAGCTTTGGATTGGACATCTTGAAACACCCCGGCCGGGACTATGCCCATATCTTGTTGCACCTGGAGGACGGCCAATTCTACCTGGAGCCAGGTTTGGTATTTTGCCTGCTGAGACCAGAGGGCAGCCATTTCGGGAAGGGTATAGCGATCGATCATGAGGAAGATCCTTATAAAGCTTGTGTGGGCAGGAATTACCGCCAAACGGCAGTATAGCCGGAAAACAGCCGGTTTAAAAGGCTTAAATACACCCGAATCTCCTTTAAGTTGCCGATTAAAAGGGCAACTGCGTGTGTCATGATGAGAGCGGATTCGCCATGAGACGGAGGGTATATTGTGGCAACAGCAGTGGCGCCAATAATGGCAAGGGCAGTTTTTGGGCAGGTTTTGCGGACCTTGCTGGTTGGATTTTTACTTTCCGCAGGTACACCAACATTTGCCCAGAGTCTGGATTATTTGAATATGGATTCAGATACCGAGGCGACTATGACGCCGGTATCGCAGATTGAGAAACAGTTACCCCCGTTGCTGCCGGGATTTACACCCGATAACGACATGTTGCATAAAACGGAGAAAGCAGGCAGTGGCGCTAGTGAACAGCAACGAATGACACCGGCAGAGGCCCTGCAGAATTTAGGGAACAACGGCGCATTTGAATCAATGCCCAAAACAACGCCAGCACCAAATGGTCAACCGGGATTTCAATCTGCGGAGAATAGAGCGCAGATGGCGCCTCAGCAGCAGACAAGTATTGCACCCCAACAGACACAACGGGCGCAACAGATGCAACCCATTAAGCCAATGGTATATTACCAGCCAGTCGGTGCTATTGCCGTGTTTCCGGTGGTGCAACATGGAACGGAGAAAGCATTTGGAGATCTTCCCATCATTTTTGCCACGGAATTTGCCAACCGCCTGGATGAGCAGACCACCGGCACTCGGGTATTAAACCCTATGAGTATCGAAGACGAAATTGAGGTACGAGGGTTAGGCAGTATTTACCGAAAAGCCATGGATCGCTATCAGCGCTCTGGTCGGCCGGACCGGCAGAGCTTACGATACTTACTAAAGCGGCTCTCTGCCGACGGACGGCCCATTGAACGCGTGGTGTTTGTAGACGCCGTATTAGACATTAATAACCCTGCACAACCCTATGGCTTGAAAGACCGATTTTTGGCCCTTGCCACTGATGAATTGCCAAAAAACATGAAATACAAGGTGCGTAGCCAGATTCGTGTGTTTGATACTACCAACCCCATGTTGCCGGAGATTTGGACCCAGAGCTGGTATAAAACCGTGAAGGCAAAAGATTTTTATAATGTAACCCATTCGTTATATATGGATAGCGACAGCATGCGCACTCTATCCAAGGTATCGCGCCAGATGACCAGCGAGATGATGGTGGTGGTGCCCAATCATGTACATATGACGGAAGTAACCGACGTATCTACCGGTGTGCAGGCGAGGATACACAACCCTCAGTTATCTTCGGGCAACACAATAAAAAGCCGTGCCGGCAATTTATGGAGGATGCCGAAAATGAGCGATGTGGATCGTCGACGGATTTTGCAACTGCTGAACCCAACAGAGTATTAGATCCGTCAGGCCGGCAAAATGCATCCAAGCTTTATAAATGCGGTGTTAAACACCACAATATAAAGCGTGAAGCATCTATGCTTTTACTTTTGAGAGACCGCTACTAAACCCAAATCATCTTGGGGTACGTCGATATTGTGCTTGAAATTATTGACCTTACGCTTCGATAGAACCGCGGAAACGGCCTACACTTTCGAGATTACGGATGTACTGCCGCAGGGCCTCGCGAATCAGTTCGCTCCGGCTACGTTGTTCATCATCAGCAACCTTGTCAATCTCGTCAAGGAACTTGTCGGGTAAGGATATTAGAACTCGTGAACTCTTTCCCATAACATCATTTCTCCTTTTTCTCTACATTGGGCCGGGTATGGGGACCTGGCTTGACTTAATTACTGGGGGAAGGATGACACCCCCTAGGGGCCAAAGTATGGCCGGTGAGGGCGTCAATCAAACAAAATAGATTCAACAATATGTGCGTTTGCATTAAACGGGGTGTTGCTGAGACCGCCCCGACGACGCATATAGACTCGTAAAGCCTGACGGATTAGCTCACTACGGCTACGTTGTTCATCTTCTGCTAATTCGTCAATCTTTTCTAAGAACTCCTCTCTGATTGAGATTAAGACCTTTGCCATTGAACCGGTTCCTCCTTACTCATACTTGTGGCTGTGGAATTGGCTAAAGGGCTGGGGGGTAACGTACATGTGCCCTTCTTCGCTCTCACCAAAATGCGATGCAACTTTATATTCATGTGATTAGCATCATTATGGAATTTATAAATAAATAAAAACATTGCTATAGGCAAAATTGCGTAAACGCGATAAATTGTAACGTTCCTTTTACAACCTTCATGTGTAGAAATGAGGTGATCAGTATATATAGTGAATGGCCGATTGATTTGAACCGTATTCAAAACAGGCTACCGTAAATATAATCTACATATCTTTTCAGTACCTTTGCATCGATTTTGGGGAAAGCCCCTGAAAACAAGGGTATTTTAAAATAACGCCTAATGAGAAAGAGGCGTTTAGAACCTTGATCTCTGTTGACGGAAGCGCCACAATAGCCCAATGGAAACCACGATACCTAAAACAGATAAGGTGAAGACCCTCAGTTTGACGGAAGTTCCGGCGAAGACGGTGGCGTTTTATACGTTGGGGTGTAAGACCAACCAATTGGAATCTTCGGCCATGGCGCAGAATTTTGAGGCCTTGGGCTGGCGGGTGGTTGGGTTTGATGATGGGGCTGGGGTGTATGTCATTAACACCTGCACCGTGACGGAAAACGGAGATAAGGAATCGCGTCGGGTAATTCGTAGGGCAAAGTTAAGTAACCCCAATGCCAAGGTTGCCGTAACAGGGTGTTACGCCCAGGTGGCGCCGGAAGAAGTGGTGGAGCAGACCGGGGTGGATTATGTGATTGGGAATAACTTTAAACAGGATCTGCATACGGTGGTATCCAGCATTACACCTACGCCCGGTAATCCGGTGGTGAAGGTGGGAGAGATTGATAAGAGTCGGGTGATGGAAGGCGCTACGGTGAGTGGGCTGAACCGGACCCGGGGGAGTTTGAAGATTCAGGATGGGTGTGACTATAAATGTACGTATTGCATTATTTGGGAAGCTCGAGGGGCGAGCCGAAGCTTGCCTGCTGAAGATATTCAACAACAGCTGGCGGGAATGCTGGAAGAAGGGTTTAAAGAGGTGGTGTTGACGGGAATTAATATTGGGCAGTATTTAGACCTAGGCGGTCGCGATTTAGCGGATCTGCTGAAGCTATTGTGTACGTTGGACGGTGACTTTCGGTTGCGGTTGACGTCGCTGGATCCGTTGGAAGTGACGGACAAATTGATTGATGCGGTGGTGGAGAGTGGTGGGAAGGTTGCGCCGCATTTTCACCTGTCGGCTCAAAGTGCAAACGATGCGGTTTTAAAGCGGATGGCGCGGCGTCACCATGTAGCGGATATGGAATATGTATGCAACACCATTGCCGAAAAATGCCCGGATGCAGCCATTGCCAGCGATATTATTGTGGGGTTTCCGGGCGAAACAAACGCACAGTTTGAGCAGACGTATCACGTTCTGAAAAATGTGCCGATGCACTACCTACATGTGTTTAGTTACAGCAAGCGCAAGGGAACGCCTGCGGCGGGGTATGA
Organism: Vampirovibrio sp.; assembly: GCA_019634025.1. Taxonomy (GTDB): domain Bacteria; phylum Cyanobacteriota; class Vampirovibrionia; order Vampirovibrionales; family Vampirovibrionaceae; genus JAHQWC01. The sequence continues at coordinate 6,446 of JAHQWC010000125.1, read as the reverse complement.
AGATCAGGTAGATCCTGCGGTGAAGAAAGAACGAGCGAACCGGTTGATTGCGTTGTCTGAGGCAAAGAGTTTGGCGTTTCGACAAGGGTATATCGGAAAAACCTTGACAGTGATTGCTGAAACCGATGGTGATAAAGGCATGAGTGAGAATTATATTCGGGTAACGTTTGAAGAGACGGACATGACAATTGAGCAGAATGATCTGTTGAGGGTTGAGATCACTGAAGTGACAGATGAAGAGACAGTGGGGCGGGTGATCCAGCGCCTGTAGGTTTTTCTGTGACGCTTATGGGGGTTTGCGCAGATGGCCGGGGAGTGCGACAATGTGGGATTATTGAGAAGCGGATATGAAATTATTGCCATGAGCGGAAACTCTTATTACCTGACCACAGCTATTGATTACGTAAACGCTGCACCCCACCTGGGTCATGCGTATGAAAAAGTGGCGGCGGATGCGGCGGCGCGGTTTTTTAGGTTGATTGGGCGGGACGTGTATTTTTTGAGTGGGACCGATGAACATGGGACCAAGGTGGAGAAAACCGCCAAGGCCAAGGGTATGGAGCCGAAGGCGTATGTGGATCAGTTGGTCGAAGAATTTAAGAAGACATGGGAATTTTTGAATATCTCGTATGATCGGTTTATTCGAACCACCGATCCGGAGCATTATGCGGTGGTGGATCACCTTTGGCGCAAGATGCTGGACAAGGGCGATATTTACAAGGCCAGCTATATTGGTCAGTATTGTAGTGGGTGTGAGTTGTTTTTGAACCCTCGAGACTTAACCCAGGATGGAGACTGTCCCATTCATCAGGTGAAGCCGGATCCGGTGGAAGAGGAAAACTACTTTTTTAAACTGAGCAAGTATGCCGATGCGCTGCGGGAGAAAATTGGTCAGGATCCTCATTTTGTACAACCGGGATTCAGAGCCCAGGAAGTGCTGAAGATGTTGTAGAATGTAGAAGACATCAGCGTCTCTCGCCCCGTCAGCTCAGTAAGTTGGGGAATTCCGGTGCCGGAGGATGACAGCCAGCGGATTTACGTGTGGATTGACGCTTTGAGCAACTATATTACCGGAGCAGGATACCTGCATGATGAGGCCTTGTTTAACAAATATTGGCCGGCGGATGTACATATTATTGGCAAGGATATTTTGCGGTTCCATGCCATTTACTGGCCGGCAATGTTGATGTCTGCAGAGATTCCGCTGCCCAAAAGCGTGTTTGCTCACGGATTTATTAACTTGAATGATTCAAAGATCAGCAAGAGCATTGGCAATGTGGTGTCGCCCTTTGATGTGGCGAATCGGTTTGAGTTGCCCAACCCGGATCCCATTCGCTATTACTTGCTGACTGTGACTCACTTTGGGCAGGATGGGAATTTTACCGATGATGATTTTAAGCTGAAGGTCAATGCGGATTTGGCGAACAACCTGGGGAATCTGTTGAACCGGGCCTTGAACATGACCAAGAAGTATTTTGACGGTCAGGTGCCTCATCAGGCTGGGCAGTCCAGTATTGAGGTGATTCAGTCGAGTGATGGCACCCGGCAAACCTTTGAGCCGGTGGCAGGCGAGATTGATGAGATTAAAAAAGCTTACGAGTCACTGGATTTTAGTAAGGCGGCAGAGCTGATCTTTTATCTGGTGGATAAGGCGAACCGGATTATTGATCGCTCGGAACCTTGGAAGCTGCAAAAAGAAGGCCGGACTGAAGACCTGGAGAAGGTGCTGTATACCGTGTTGGATATTTTGCGCCAATGCGCCATTTTATTAACGCCCATGACGCCGGTGATCTCTGAAAATATTTGGAGTCAGTTGGGCTATACGCAGCCGTTATCCACCCAAACCTGGGCGGATATTCAGGGAACGCCTTTACCGGGTGGTCAGGCGGTGAATCTGCAGGGGCCGGTGTTGCCCCGGTTGGAAAGTGAGATTGTGGGCGCTGGGAAGAAGAAGTGAAGCAGAAATCATGGCGCTAACGCTTGTTGATACCCATTGCCATCTGGACTATATTGCCCGACAGGAGGAGCATCCGTTGGGTGAGGAAGGGACCGATCCGGCGAAGGTGGTGGCCCGGGCGTTAGAAACTGGAGTTGAGTTTTTGGTGAATCCCAGTGTAACGCCCACTCGGTTTAACGACGTAATCGGTTTAGCGGAACGATTTGAACATGTGTATGCCGGCGTGGCGGTGCATCCAACGGATGTGAAGGATGTGCAAGAGACGCCCGAATGGGCAGCAGAACTGGAAGCGCTGCTGAGTCATCCCAAGGTGGTTGCCGTGGGAGAGACGGGGTTGGACTACTACTGGGACGTGAGTTTAAAAGATTTTCAAAAAGCGTGTTTTAAGACGCATTTGGCGTTGGGGGTGAAGCATGACTTGCCGGTGATTGTGCATGATCGCGAAGCCCATGAGGATGTGCATCAGTTGATTGCCGATACCCCTGGCGTTCGGGGGATTATGCATTGTTTTTCTGGTGACAGTGATTTTGCTTTGAAAATGATTGAGCATGGGTTTTATATTAGTTTTGCCGGGAATGTGACCTTTAAAAAGGCGGTGGAACTGCAAGAAGCCGCCAAGGTGGTGCCGCTGGAGTGGCTGTTGATTGAGACGGACTCGCCGTTTTTGAGCCCGGTGCCGTTTCGGGGTAAACCCAATGAGCCGGCGAGGGTGTTGCATGTGGCGGAAAAGATTGCTGAGTTGCGGGGAATTACTGTAGAAGAGGTGGCGGCGGTGACCACTGAGAATGCCAAGCGGGTATTTGGACTACAATAGGGTAGGCATTTTGAGGCGTTTTATTGATGTTAATTGTCCTTCCTTCTACCCCTACCACCCAAGCTGCTAGTGAGTATTTGACCTCTATTGGGTATGAGCATTCGGTGATTCCGGTGCCGGAGTCGTTGGGGTATAAGACGGGGTCGGATATTGCCATTTATACGGTGGCGGAGAATCAGGGGGACTATGCCATGACGCTGACGAAGGAACGGTTTGTGGTGATGCGGGTATTTAAGGATTTTGTGTTGGATGAAGCCTAAAATTCTTGCTATAGGTCTTGCCTGCATAAGCAGCATTGTTTTTTGGGGGTGTGGCCAACCGCAGCCTGCTGAAACAGATGAGGCCATTACCCTGGAGTTTTGGACGCTTCAGCTGTTGAATTTTAAAGAGACTCTGGAGCCGATGTTTGCCGAGTATGAGGCATTGCACCCTGGGGTTAAAATCAAATGGGTGGATGTGCCGTTTAGTCAGGGAAAAAAGCGGGCGCTCAGCGCTATGATGAGCCCTGAGGTACCGGATGTTATTAACTTAAATCCAGATTTTGCAGCGACCTTGGCCAGCCGCAAGGCGCTGTTGAATATGAATGAAGTGGCTCCAAAAGCAGTAAAACAGGCGTATTTGCCGGTGGCCTGGCAAGCGGTGAGTATGCGGACGAAAAATGAGCAGGGTTTTGCCGTGGGATTGCCATGGTACATTACGTCTCAGGTCACGTTATATAACGATGCCTTGTTGAAAAAAGCGGGTTGGGATACGCCACCGGATTCGTTTGAAAGCCTGTTGAAGCTGGGACAGGACTTGCACCGACAGGATTTAGGGTATGCCTTGATGCCCTCGCTGGCGGAAGGTGGGCGGTTTTTGAAGTTTTTGTTGAAGTCTGGAGCACCGCTTTATAATGGAGAGGGAACTCTTCAGATGTCGAGCGCGGCAGCAGAGGCACACCTTCAGTTTTGGGCGGAGATATACCAAGAAGGCTTGATCCCTAAAGAGTCTTTGACCGAAGGACACCGGGCAGCGGTGGATCGGTATCAATCCGGTAGTTTGGCCTTGTTAATGACGGGGGCCAATTTTTTAAACATTGTGAAAGAGAATGCGCCGGATGTTTATGAACAGACCCGTGTGGCGTCGCAGTTTCCTGCAGGCAGTCCGGTGGTAGATTTTGCCACCATGGTGTTGGTGGTGCCGCAGAAGACAAAACATCCCAAAGAAGCCGTGGATTTTGCCGCGTTTATCACCAACAAGACGAATCAGCTGGCCTTTGCTCAGGCTGCGCCGGTGTTGCCGTCGGTGACGGCTGCTCTTGAGGATTCGTATTTTAGTGAGTACTCGCCTGACGATAAGATTGGTCAGGCGAGGGCGATGAGTGCAAGGCAGCTTTTAAATGCCAAACAAGCCTTTCAGGTATTGCCCAATCAGGGGAAAATTGGCGAGGTGGTGGATTATTATGTGCAATTGGCGTTGTTGGGGAAAACTAAACCGAAAGCAGCTTTAGAAGCACTTCAAAAGCGAGTCGATTAAAGCTTTTTGACTTTTGCGCCTAATTTTCTCGCCCAGCTTTTGGCGCTGGATTTGCTGCTGAAGGTGCCAAGCTTGATGACATAGCGGCCTCGGCCAGTGGCGACAAAGGCCTGGACGCCTTTGCCCTGGAGTTGTTGGATTTTTTTACGGGCGGCGGACTCAGAGGAAAAGCCGTCTAGGTAGACCTGGTACATGGCCTTTTGAGCTTTTTTAGATTGTTTTAAAGGCTGTGGGCCTGGTGGAGGTGCCGGTAGCGCCACCGGGGCCTGGGCCATTACCACCACCGGTGTGGGGGGCTCGGTGTCTTTGGTTTCTGAATCTTCATTTCTGGAGAAAAACGGTGTCCGTTGGATATCATTTTCGGGTTGCTCGGCCAGCTTTACATCTTCTTCCGGTTCTGTGGCGTCATCATCATCTTCTGCTGGGCGAGGGGCAAACTCTGGGGGGACTTTTAAGTCGGCGCTGGATACGCCGGTGGATTGGAACTTGGCGGGTTGTTTGTTATCGGAGCCGGGTAAAATGGTGTTTACCACGCCTGGAGCGGATTCTGGCTCTTTGGTGTCAAAGGTCAAGTCTACATTCTTGAAAAACAGGCTAAACACCACGGTAAACACCACCAAAGAGATGGCGGTGGTGGAGACAAACAGGATGAAAATGTTTTTAATGCCCATGGGCAAAGGGGTTTCCTAATGAACGCAAGAGGTCTGGGTATCAGTCAAGAAAAGGGCTTTATGGAGATCATGACCCGTGGCGTAACGGTTTGTTCCATGAAAGCCTATTTCCAATCGCCTTCTTCAGGCATTTTATAATAAAGGCAACTCAATTGACTTTATTGCTACCCGACTTTTTACTGTTTTAAACCATAATGAGGGTCGATTGCCTCCCTTCAATCGTTTATTTTTGACGAGCTTAATATTTAATATCTATCTACTTATTAGAGAGGCCGATCTTTTATGCTGAAGTTGGTTGATAGCCAGCAAAGCTGGCATTGGGGCCTGTTCCTGCCCCAAACCCGGCCCTGAATGTTAATTAAAGGGCTTCGCCCTTTACCCTCTCTATGTTGAGGCTTTGCCTCAACGGCTTGTCTGGCGTTTCAATAATTATGATGCGTTAAAGCGCCACATATATGTTTAAGCCTGTCTTTTAAGCGTTAGTTATTTTTTAGTAAACGGCTTTGACTTTGCAGCAGCTGCGGTTGATGTCTTCCCATTCGTCGGTGAGGGTGCGCATGCAGGACATGGCCAAGGGTTTGATTTTGTCGATGCCCAGATCAGAGGTCAGGCCGGCGGCTTCGACCGGGGCGCCGTGGCCGTCGATGTTGAGGCCGGTGTGGATCAGGACTGACGTGGGGCTGACGGTGCAGATGGAGACGGACAGTTTTTGGGTGTCTTTATAGAACAGGTCATCTCCCCGGCGGCGGATAATGTCTCCGCCAAGTTCTGAGTTAATGCGGTTTTGGATGACAGAGGAGAACAGCCGTTGAATCACCACGCCTTCTCGCAAGGACATGCCAAAGATTTCGGTGATGAAGTTCAGCATGTTTTTGGAATAGATGTAGTCGTTATTGCGGACATCTTCCAGGTCCACCATGTTTTGTAAAGGGACATCGCTGGCGCCGATAAAGGCCACGGTGGCATCGCCTAAAATGCCGTAGTTTTCATAAATCCAGTGGCTGGCCAACTGTGTGCCGGTGTAGGGGATGATGTCGTCGATAAAGTTATATTTCATAGAGAACACTCACTCTCATTAGCGCACTTACTGGTGCAAATATCGGTGCAAAATCCTTGTGTAAAGTCGCAAACTCGCCTGACAGTCATCTTACACAAAATAAACCGGAAAATCTTGTTCTCACATCAACAGGGTCATGAGTGGCGTATTATTGGCCGTCTGAGGTTTGCTCAGGTGTGGGGGGAGGGCTATTTTGCAGTTTAGGTGTTTGAACTGGCTGGGGTTGAGTGGCTTGAGGGACCGGTGGGCCAATAGGAGCCGACTCTAACATGCCAGAGCCGGGTTGAGTGACTGGCGTGTTGAACAGTTCTTGTTGCAGGCGGCCTTCTTGTATTTGGGGCTGCTCTATTTTGACGGTTGAATTGTCTTCTTCGGCGCCAACCCGACGAACCTGACCGAATGGAGTGCGTTTTTTAGTGCCTGGAGGGGGTG
>JAHQWC010000010.1 GCA_019634025.1 Vampirovibrio sp. | reverse complement strand
GGATTGATGACGCCTTGGTCACCGCCAATGGTGAGTTGGAAATCCAGTTTACAGCCCCCACAGACGTTCATTTGGGTGCCACAGGAGATACGTCTAACTTTTTGGAACTCACTCACTTGGCTACCGGTACGGCGACGGCTGCTAATATTCTTGCCTCTCGTGGTCTAAGCACTCTGGATCGAGGAGCCAGTATAGAGGATAACGTTGCTGCGCGGCTGCAAACTGCTGTCACAGCAGGGAGCACTTTTACCATTGGGAGTGCTTCCTTTGATGTGACGGGAAAAACAATGAACGAAATTATTAGCGAAATTAACAACAGTTCTGATGCGGGTGTTTCTGCCCAGTTTAATGTGGTTACTAATAGCTTGGAACTAGTTTCAAAAGACAGTGGTACGAACTTTATTACCCTTAGTGATGATACGGGGAATTTCCTTGAGGCAGTTGGACTTATTGCTGCCGGTGATACTACAACGTCTCAAACTGCCGGCACAAATGCGGAGTTCCAAATTAACGGCGGTGGGTCCATTTTTAGTAGTTCTAACAGTGTGTCAGAGTCTATTACGGGTATTACAGGCGTTACATTGGATTTAGTCAGTGCTTCGCCGGGCACTCAAGTTGAGATCAATATCAATCGAGATATAGAGCCCTTAAAAGAATCTATCAACGAATTTATTGCCGGGTACAACGCTGTGGTGGATTTTATTGAGCAAGAGACCGATTCTACCTCTGAGTCGGCTACTCTGACCGGAGAGCCTGGACTACAGCGGTTTAAATCCCAAATTCGCCAGTTAGTTACCTCGGGCGTAAGCGGATTAACTCAATTTACCAGCCTCCCGCAAATTGGTATTTCTACAGGTGCTATAGGTATTGGTACTTCAGCGGTGACGTCTCGGTTGACCTTTGATGAAGCTGCATTTGAGGCGGCCTTGGCTGAGAATTCCACCGAAGTGGAAGAATTGACCAGAGGAACTAATGGTATTTTTACCCAATTAGAAGCTATTCTGGACAATGCTGTCCTGGATGAGGGGGATGATACCCTGGATGGCTTTTTTGCGGCGAAAGACAATGCCATTCAAGCGACAATTAAATCCTTAGATGATGCAATTGCTCGAGGGGAAGAGCGTTTAGCGACTCGGGAAACAGCTCTCAGAAGACAATTTACGTTTATGGAATCTCTAATTTCCAACTTTCAGGCTCAGGGTAATGCACTGAATGGTCTTGTGTCTCAATTGAGCGCGAATAACTAATAGAGGTCTTTTCTAGTAGTTATTTTAATCTTTGTCCAGGGTGAAAAGGCCTAACAGACCTCCTCCGGTCAGAGTATATTCTTTTGAAATATTCAGCTGGCGGGCGGATACGCCGATACATTATCCAAGTGCTTCTATTTACGAGGATTCTTGGATGAACTTGCTACATCAATCTTTTGAACACACCCCTCAAGAAAACATAGCGGACGATCTTACCCAAGGCATTCGCTTGGTTACCCGTCAGGATATTTATGTACAACGGGATGATGATCAAGAAATTCTGCTCCTAAAAGCTGGCCAAGAGGTTCAGGAAGATATGCTTCGTAAGCTTATTCAATGTGGGGCGGATCCAAGACAGTTTGAATTTCAAGAACCCGGACAAACCAAAACATTTATACTTCCGGGTTCAAAAGTTTCCCGACACTCGGCGCCAATCGCCCTTTCCGAAACCGGCGGTTCTCTTTCAATTAAGCAGGTTTCCAATAATGAGATGGCTTTTCATCAATCCCTTGTCCCTAAAATAATGATTGCAGATACCAGCGATAGGGGGATTAAACGTCTTACAGGCTGTTTGACTGCTTGTGGGGTCTTTCTCCATCAAATTCACCCGGTAACCAACTTTAAAGCCTTGGCTTGGGCGGTTCAAAAATACCGTCCTCAAATCCTAATTGTAGATGGAGATGTACGGCCGCAAAAGCGTAAACAACAGGCTGTTGATGGACTAGACTTTTTGCTGAACCTCAAAATCTCTCACCAGCCTAGTCAAACCATTTTACTTCTTAATGCTTCCGGTTTGTCAGATCCGGAAAAGGTTCACCTGAAAGGAGAGGCCAAAGAAAATGGTATTCACATCATCTTCAAGCCCGTCACCCGGTTTACCCTTCAGGCTGTTTTTCAAGAACTTCAAGACGGTTCTGCTCTTGCCGAAGAATCTAAGTAGGCTGGTAATTGTTGATGTAAGTATTGATTAAGTGTACTGAACATTTATTCCTGTTTTAGCTGTTTGGAGTCAGTATTGTGTAAAGAGTTAAAATTAAGAACGCGAACCCGTTGCCGTGAGTGAATTTCAAGACCCAAAACCCATTCCAATGCCAACACCGCAGGAACACCCTCTGCCGGCAGCTGCTGTATCGCCTATTCTTTCAAAACGGCATGAAATCATTCTCAAGCGTATCCGGGATATTCCGTCACTCCCAGAGGTGGTTAACCGTATCATCCAACTGCTGGCGACTCCCGGCACCCCGGCATCCGAAATTGCCACCTTGGTGTCTTACGATCCCGGTCTAACGTCTAAAGTTCTCCGAATGGTCAACTCTGCGGCCTACGGAGTTCAACGCCAAGTCAGTTCCATCCAGCACGGCATTATGATCTTAGGGTTCAATACGGTCAGGGGATTGGTTCTTAGCGCCAGTATTTTTAAATTGTTTGAAAAGCAAAAAGGCAAAGCCATTGGCCTGGATCACCAAGCGTTCTGGGAACACTCTATTCTTACCTCTGTCGCCGCCAGAGTAGCGGCCAACCGGTTGCGAATTCCTGAGTCTGATGATGCTTTCAGCGCCGGCATGCTGCATGATATCGGCAAAATGGTGATGGATGTTCACTTTCACGGTGATTATGCCAACGTGATGCGTGAAGCTAAAAAAAGACGCCTGCCCTGGCACGGGGAGGCTTTTTTACGTTTGGAAGAATCTGTTACCGGCACTACCCATACGGGTATCGGTAGTTATTTAGCGGCTAAATGGCGGTTGCCCATTACCATTACCGAGGTCATTCAGTTTCACCATGCCCCATGGGAGGCCGAACACTGCCAGCCCTTGGTCTATTTGGTGGCTTTGGCCAATGAATTGGCCCAGGTTCAGCAGGATCATCTGGGTATTTACCAGCGGAGCTATTTTTCAGAGCCTATTTTGGAGTACTTTAACCTTGAAGACGAGATGGTTCAGGCCATGCTGGCCGAATTAAAGGCTGAAATGGAGTCTGTCGGTGAGTTTATGGACTCTCTGTCTCAGCAGGGGCATTAATATAAAAATATTATTACGCTATCGATCAAGTTTTTTTATAATATGACGATATAGTTCATAAGCCTTCTTTTACTGAGCCAGATCTATAATAAAGACACGCTTTTGGAATGTATTGCCGTGGTTCTTTCTATGTTCAAAAAATTTCTTTCTAAAGGTTATGTTGGTTCTCGTAGTAGGCCTTTGGGCGTTAGCTTAGCGGAGACAGTCATTTCCCTGGGCTTATTGGGCATTGTCCTGATACCCTCTCTATTTGTCTCCTCGGCGTGGTTTAACCAGCAGTTAATGATGATGCGAGAAAACATGCGGGTGGTGCACAGCGCCAGCCAGTTTATGAACGGTTTTTTAAACGAGCTGTCCAAGGCGCAAACCATTTTGCCGGACTCCACTGCTACGGAAGTTCACTTTACCTACTATGATCCTGTTAAGCAGGAACGGATCAAGCGTGGGTATCGTCTGACGGATGATAGCGGTACCCGGTATATGGAACGGCTGCAATACAATGAGAGTGCCTCCGGCTGGCTGGCCATATCGCCTTATGCGACCGAAGAAGCCGAAAGCATCCGTTTACCCGCCACAGCAGAGTTTAAGTATTGCCAGGGGGCAGTGTGTACGGTGAACCCGGAGCGAGCCTTATATGTGTAACTGACGGATTTTGATTTTACCGGCACCAGTGGGCAGGCCAAGACGCTGACGTTGCCCAGTACGTTGAACCTGTATATGGCGACGGATGTACAGAGTTCGGTGACGGTGAGTTCAGTCGTCAAGCAGCTGTTTACCATGGCGGGCGGTAATGCGTTTGATGGGGCGTCGGATTTGACCCTGGCGTACCTTGCTCCCAACGGCCAGAATATTGCGACATTGGACTTTAGTGGCGGCGGTGGCGGAGCTGGCACGGGGTTATCGGTGTTGGTGTCTAATGCAGCGTCACCAGGCTATGTTAGGTCAGGTATCGCGAGTTCTACTGGCCGTATTTTCTTTGGCGAAAGTGCAGGGGGCAGCGATAATTGGTGGACCTGGCTGGAGAGTGATGGCCTTTCAATCTTAAGCACAACTTACTACAATTATGAAAGACAAGGGGTAAACTCAACCATTGTAACGTCTTCAGGAAGGCTCTTTACAGGGCACCGAAATAATTCGGGGGGGACTCTGCGAACGTATGACGTCTCTTCCAATGCATACAACACGATATTGAGTGGTGGAAAACGTATCGGTGGTGATTCATCCAATAGCCTTATTGCCGCCAATTCAGCGAGCGGGAGAGTCGTCGCCATAGAACGTCGTAGTTGTCCGTGTCGTGCTGTGACGTGGACCTCTACAGATGGCCTCTCCATCATCAGGTCGGATATGGATACGGATGACGCTGATGAAAATCTGGTGTTTGATAGTACCGATGGCCGGTTTTACTTTGCAGACGCCACTCCTGGCGGCGGAAATGTATACAGTTGGAAAGAAGGGTCTGGCGCCGGTACCGGGTTAAGTATTATTGCTTCTAATACGGCGGATACCGGCGGTGGTGCTGGGGGGTTATTAATTGCTGGAAGTGGCCGGGTGGTTTTTGGTGAGGATCATAGTAGCGGTAATGCCTATACTTGGTCTGAGTCGGATGGACTTTCAATTTTGCTCACCGGTGCAAATGTTCCTGTCAAGATGTGGGGCAGCCGGTTTGGTCCATCCGGCCTGCCATACCGGAATACCGACTATACCGACAGTGACGGACGCGTGTATTTTAATGCCGGTAATAACCCAGGCCAGTTCTACGCCTGGCATTCCACAGATGGATTATCCGTCATCACCTCTAGCTATGCATCGCCTGGCACCCAAAGCACTGCCGTATATAAAGCCGGAAATCGCGTCTATTTTGCGGCGAGTGGTCAGAGTAATCCTTGGCCAGATTACTTTCTGACCTGGAATAAAACATCCGGCTTGTCGGTTATTGTGAGTGGCGCCAGACCTCCAACTGCAGAAGATTATGCTGTGGACGCCATCCAGGTAAGCAATAGTTCGGGGCGCGTATTTTTTAGCCGGCTGGAAGGGTCTTCCAACGGGAAGGTATTTACCTGGATGGATGGAGCAGGTTTGTCTGTCATCGCATCAGGGCTTTCTAAGCCAGGATATTCTAATATGGTCATTCACCAGTCTAATGAACGATTATATTTTCGCGAATCTGGTCAGGGGGGAGGCTCCTCTGCGCCTTACAAAGCCTTTACATGGCAGGCTAGCTCCGGCCTTTCTCTCATCATCTCCGGCTTAAACAGCGGGGGTGCTAACAATACGTTTGTAAACCCCATTACCGGCGGCTTGTACTTTGGGGATAGTGGTACCGGATCGGATAGCTATTATTACTATGACCCCGGCTCCGGCGGCGGCAGTAGTTCCGGCACCCTATACCGCGCCAGCCACAACGGGGTTAAAACCGGACAAACCTATAGTATTGAATACGACAGCAACACCTATTCTGCCATTGCCCAGGATGCGACGGGCAAAATCTATGCGGTGGATACCACCAACGACCAACTCAAACGCTTCACCTATGACAGTGCCAATACGGAGTTTGACTATCAAAGCGCCTTGAACTTTGGCACCTGGACACCCAATGCCACAGCTATTGCTGTGGATGATGGCGGTACCGGATTTGCCTTGATTGACTCGGTGAATACCGAACTAGACATCTATGCAGACCGCTCTGTGGTTGGGGTACCGGCTGCACCCACCCAGATAGATCTCACAGCCCTTGCTACTGCTGTCAGTACGCCCACTGGCTTGGCTGTGAATGGTCGGACTGGAGATTACCTGGTGCTGGATTCGGATCAACAGGCGGGGAACATCATTCGACTGTTTGTGATCTCTTCCGCCGGGTCGCTGAAAGAGGTGGTTAACATTGATCTAGACGATATCACCCCGGATGCAACGAGCGAAACGAACTTCAAGATTCTGTACAATGACCAGACCAACCTGTTGTACCTAATGGCGCCCAGCCTGAACAGCGGTGCCGGCCAGATATATGGACTCTCGTTGCCCAGCTACTTGAAATAGACCCTGTCGTCTAAATCTTTCTTTATAGTCCTCTACTTCATAAGGGACTAGGTTTCAATGTTGCATTCCTCCAAAGCCGAATTACCTTAGCAACATGAAAAAACGAGTTTATTACAGTACAAGCGCTGAAACCCATGCCCTAATGTTGAGACATAGGGCATCAGACCAATTGCTAAAACCCATACTCAAAGGTAGCTTCAGACCCATGCCCCAAAAATCACGTTTTTTAAAATGGGACATTTTGGGACGCCTGAGTATTATTTTTTCACAGTTCGTTACATTCAAGATCCGACAACTTCGGATCGATAGAAAGGGTATGAATCGCTATGCTTTTTCTTCATTCTGGCAAATCGCTTTAGCTGTCTGTTTGGCAGTTACACTCTCCGGTGTTTGTAACGCCGGTACCTATGAAAACGGTATTGCCGCCTACAAGAAAAAAGACTATATGCAGGCTGTCGCCCTGTTCCAAAATTCAGTTAAAGAGAACAGCCAGATACCGGAACGCCACTTTTACCTGGGTCTGGCCCTTACACGAGGTGGTCGCCATCAGGAAGCCCGTAAGGCCTTTGAAAACGTCTTAAGACTTGTCCCGGACAATTCTAAAATTGCGGCCAAGGCCAAAAAAAATATGGCTGTTATCACTAAACAGCAAATGGCTTCTGCCGGTAGCGAGAACAAGGCATTTAGCGTCGTCTCTGCCGCCACCCGACGGGAAGACAACTATCTGGTTTATGCAATTTCCGGTGGTAAGGTGGTTCACTGGGATACCACCCACATGCCATTAAAAGTTTACATTCATGACGGGCGAAAGGTTCCGGGATGGAAATCGCCGATGAAAAGCTATGTTCGAGATGCCATGCGGGCTTGGCAAAGCGCTAGCCGACATCGCATCAGGTTTGCCGAAACGAAGAACCCGGATAGCGCTGATATTATTGTTCGTTGGAAGCAGCAACTAGCTCACAATAAAGTTGGAGAAAGCCCTTTCCAGTCTCTTGGCAATAAAATTATCCGCTCCGACGTGACCATTGCCACACATCACGCTCAAACCGGCAAACCCTTGCCATTGCCTATGATTCGTACGACGGCCATCCATGAATTGGGTCATGCCTTGGGGATTCAGGGCCATAGTCCTTATGCCAATGATATTATGTACTATTCCGTTCAGCCGGAACAAGGAACGGCCCTTACCCGGCGTGATACCAAGACTATCCAGATGCTTTACAAGGTAGAGGCAGATATTAAAAATGACGCCTCGATGTCTACTACTCAGGTTCGTTCTTACTATAATCTGGTTCAGCAGGCCGCCTCACTGCAAAAGCAAGGCCAGATTCAAAAAGCAATTAGCCTTTACGAAGAAGCATTGGCGCTGGACAGTAAGGATGCGAAGCTTCATTTCGTTTTAGGGGTGTTGCATCAGCAATTAAAGCATACAAATCAAGCTATCCGCTTCTATAAAAGCGCTTTGGTCCGTGATCGCAATTTGAACGATGCTAAAGGTTACCTGGGTGGCTTACTCATTAACGAGGCGGTACGCTATTCCAAATCGAACAGTCGAGCCCAAGCAAAATCAAAATTATCAGAAGCGGTCAGACTACTGGAAGAAGCTGCTTCTGCCCCCAATGCACCGGCGCATACTAAGCAAAACTTGGCCATTGCTCGTAAAAACCTGACACTGATG
>JAHQWC010000124.1 GCA_019634025.1 Vampirovibrio sp. | reverse complement strand
TTATTGGCAATGGCAGTAACCATAGGATCATCAGCGTTAAGATAAAGGCTTCCTCCCTCATCCACCTGGCTGTGGGCAATGCCATCGGCAATGAGTTTGGCAGTGGTGTCCAGCTCGCCGTAACGATCCAGTTGGTCCCGAAAAAGATTGGTAACAGCGATGTGCTGAATGGAGACCTCTTGGGCGACACCGGTGAGGGAGGCTTCATCCACCTCCAAGATGCCGGTGTCGGCACTAAGGTGACCGTTGAGGCCGGTTTGAGAAACTAAGGCTGCCGTAATCCCAGGAACCATGTTGGCGCCCAGGTGGTTATGGACCACCCGATTGCCGGATTCTCGGAAGAACTGGGCCAACAGGCCGCAAGTGGTGGTTTTACCATTGGTGCCGGTGACGGCGATGGTACGGTGTTTGATCTGTTTGCCGAGATTTTGGAGAATATGGGGATCGAGCTTACGGGCAATTTTGCCGGGCAGGCTGGTACCGGCGCCCAAGCGCAGGAGTTTGGCTGCGGATGCAACCAGTTTAGCGGTAGTGGTGGCGAAAGTGGTTTGTATAGGTGGCATTTGAAGTGGTTTTTTTGAGGAGGTTCCGTGATCTCGAAGGTGGTCCTTCGCGCTGCTCAGGACGATAATCTGCGATAGATTAATTTTAAGTGGGCTGGTAACCCCTCACCTACATTCGTACATTTCGTGCTTCTGCTACGGCTGCTTTCCTCTCTCTCGGAAGTAGAGGGAAGTTGGACTGTATAGGTACAAGGTGTGAGGACTCTGAATGAGTCCCTCTATCATATCATTGAGCAAGGTCGAAGGTGGTGTTGACCACTGCCGTCACTTTTTTGCGGATGGACGAAGTGTCGTAGATGCCGTAGTCAGAGACATCGGTAGAGGTTTCGCCGGTGATTTGGAATACACCCATGCGGGATTGACGCAAAGCGCCGACTTTGCGGCCGGAGCTGTCGGCCATGCTGGCGGCGCGGGCCCGGGCATTTTGGGTAGCTGCTTTGAGGAGACTGACTTTAATTTCATCCAGCTTGGTGTAGTAGTACTGGGGAGCGTTAGAGCGGAAATCTAAGCCTTGGCTAATGAGGTTACTGGATTTTTTAGCGATGTCCGTCACTTTGGTAACGTCTGTAGAGGTGATGGCAATATTTTGGCTGAGCTCATAGCCCTTGATGTCATTGGAGTTGCGGTGGTAGCGCAGCATGGTGTTGACGGCGCCAAGATTGACGGCATCTTCTTTGATGCCTTGCTCATTTAAAAATGCCAGGACCTGTTTCTGATCAGCCATGAGCAACCGGTACGCTTCTGCCTGGGAGGTAGCGCGCCGGTAAAAATTGGCAGTCCATTTGGCCTGATTGGAATTGATTTTTTGAGAGGCAGCGCCGGTGACGGTGAGGGATTCGCCGGCGTAGCGTTTGACCTGGAGGGCAGTATTGGAGAGGATGAGGGTAGAGATGAGGATAGCTACGGAGAGGCAGATGCCGAAGATGGCAAGTTGGAAGTCTTTCATTGGCTTTGGCCTTTAATGGATTTTGTTGGGAACTTTGTGATCCCGCAGAAGGTCCTTCACGCTGCTCAGGACGACGGGGTATTGATGGTATGTTACTTCAGTTGTGTTGATTGTTCCAACTTTGGGGTGGTCGGGATACAATGTGGGTGATAGAGACCTTCCAGGGGAATGTATGTGACAGAAAGGGTTTTTCATGATGCAGCAGTTGTTTTTTGGAGCCACTCAAAAAGCGGTTTTTGTGGGCTTGGTGGCGGTGAGTGTGTCCGTTGGATCGGCTTTTGCTCAGTCGCAGTATGACTTAGACTCTGAGGCCAAGTTGATGCTGAGAGCGCCTGCCATCAAGAAAACACTTCAGCCTGTTATAACCCAGGCCGCTGAATCTGCTGTGAAACAAACCGTGAAATCGGTTGAAGATTCTACGGTGAAGGTGATTAAAACACCGATAAAGCCAGTGACCAGTCGGATACCGGAAGGGCCGCCACGATTAATTCCAGTGAAGCCTGAGCCAAAAGCTGTTGAAGCTGTCCAGCCCAAAAAGAATGAGGCTGCTGCGAAACAAGCCGTGCAAGAGAAAACTGAGAAAGAACAGCTCGTAAAAAATGCGCCTAACGTTGAAAAGCCTGCTGTGGAGAAAACGTCCAAGACTTCGCAAGTTCAGGTGACTCCCGCTGCAGCTGCTTCTCAGAAAGCAGATAAACCCGTTGAGAAACCGATTGAAAAATCTGTTGAACAGGTGCAGGCCCCTCAGAAGCCTGCTACAGATTTTGTAAGCTTTTGCGCCAACGATCCCGTGGCGTGTGTGGTGCAATCTAAGTTAATGACGGTGTTTCCCGATGGGGAGTTTCATCCCGAATATCGGATTACCCGATCGGAATTGGCCGTGATGCTGGACAAGGCGTTTGACTTACCAAAACGCATGACAGACGAGACAGTAGCTGTAGGTCAGATCAGTGACCTGGCACAGGACCATTGGGCATACCCTGCCATTGAGCGGGTATTGGCCTTAGATATTATGGAAGGCTACCGGGAAGGCCGGTTTTACCCGGAACAGAAAATAACCCGGGCTGAAGCTATTGCCATTTTTGCCCAAGCCTACGGGGTGTTTCAGTTTAAGCCGGAAACCGTGGATGAGGTGTTGGCGCCCATTACAGATCGGGATCGGATTCCCGGTTGGGCCGAAAAAGCTGTGGCAACTGCGGTGCACGAAGGATTTGTGAATACGGAGCCGGTGCCGGAAGGCGTTTCGGCTTCAACCAAAACTGGCGTTGCAGATGTTTCGGCAGCCGACGGTAAAACCAATAAGCCCCAACGGCTATACCCTAGGGAGATGATGACCCGGCGGGATATGGCTTATATGTTGGCCCAGCTGGTGGGGCGGCGGCACCGGGTGTCTCCGATGACGGGGCTATAATTTCCAACAGTTTAAAAACGTTATTTATTGCAAGCCTAGTCAAAAAAGAGGCTTGATGGGTTTTCTTATAGGGTAGTACCCTCACATCCTGGTGTTTTCCATGAGAATAAACCCTCTTCGTTTTGTTAGATTCAAATCAAAACCTCGTCTCGACCCAGTGTCAGATGCAAAAAAAGTGGCAGATCACTGGGTAAACCTAGTGGTTAAGAATCTTCATGGAAATGATGTTGAGAAAATTGCTGCAGACATCGGCAAGCAAGTAGAGAACGGGAAAAACCAAGTTCTAGTTACGCACCACGATTATTCTAACCATCCGTATTTACTAGATGGTGGAACAATGAAGATCCCTTTTACCAACAGTTCTGTTGTTATCTTGGATAAAAAACATGAAAATTATTTTGAGTTAGCTGCTCACGAATTGGTTCATGCTATTCAAAATATGTTTCCCAGCCTTTCCTCCTCTTCTTTCAAAGATCTTCGAAGTTCCTATCTGACATCAAAAATCCGAAAAAACACCATGGCTTTTACGGATGAAGTCAAGTTAAAAGAAATGCTTAAGCGGATGTCCCAACATAAATTGAAAATGGTTGGTAATATTGCCTCGCAAGAATTGCAAGCATACGCGCTTCCACTTGCACATATGAAGTTGGCAGATGATGTGAAGCTTTGGTTTAGTAACGCGTTCAAATTACACCTAAATTTACTTGAACATATTAAGCAAGAAATAAGGCAGCGAGCTAGCTTAAAAAAACCCTAATAAGTTTTTGACCGCTATCAAACAAATTCGCCAATGGGAATTTGGAAATGGACGTGGGTTTTGAGGCCCGACGCTTCTTCCCTCGGCTCTCGACGAAGGCTGAGTTGTTCTAAAATTTCTATGATTAGAGTTTCCAGAATGTCTTTATCATGGCCGGCAGCAAGCTTAATGAGGATACCGAGACCCTCAGGAAAAGCCGGCGTAGGGTAGACGGAAACACCCAGGAGGCCGTCGGCGCCCTCTTTGGCCAGGAGCTTGATGTCTTTTCGATCAGAGAGATCGCCCTGGATAAGTCTTGTATCTAACCGGCCAGCACCACCAATGAGGGGAGCTTGTTTTTCCAGAATCGCTTTAAGATCGGGCCAGCATGCAATGGCAGGCTTAAGGGACTCCGGTGGAAGCTCCAGATGGTGGAGGGGGCTTTCCCAGGACAGTTGATAAAAAAGTGTGGCCAAATCTTTGGCGGTCAGAGCATAATTTGGCATGCCACAACCATCAGGCGTTTCCAAAAACTTCGTGGTGTTAGAATCTGCTTCTAACAGATACATCACCAGTTTTTTGGTTGCCGTATACAGGACATTGGATTTGTTGAGGTAGGCAGAGGTGGTTCGGCCCTCTGCTTTTAATGCCAGTAAAACTCCCAAATGCTTGCCGCTGCAAGGGTGAAGCAGGGGACGAGCAGGCAGATCCTGAGAAACCATCTCTTGCTTTCGGGCACCAGACAGAGAGTAAGAAGGTGGGCATTGTAATTGATTTTCGGTGATACCCGCAATTTTCATGATGTCTTCCAGCAAGTTAACCTGGAGGCGGTCTGCTTGGTGAGAGGAAAGCATCATGGCATAGTGAAGGTGGGTGAGATCCGGATAGGCCTTTTTGAGAGCGGGCAACATACACAATAACTGCCAGGGTTTAAGAAGAGACCGGGACCACAAAGGGGTGGACAGCTGACCGGACTGGATGAGTGGGGCGCCATCTGCTGTTTTACCACCCGTAACGGCCAGCAAGCCATATTGGGTTCGCTCGGGCAAGCCCGCGCGTTCAATGGTGAGAAGAGGTTCCCAGGGGAGCATAGGATGCATAAGGTATTGGGTGATCCGTTCTTTTACTTAATGTGTTGTTGCCGTGGCAGTGGATCCGGTTGATTGAACGTGAGGCATGACTTCTTCTGCAAACAGCGTCATGGCGTCCATAACTTCGGTATGGGAGAGCCAGCCAAAGTTAAACCACAAAATGACATGGTCACAGCCATCGGCTTGCAGTTGCTTAAGCTGGGTAACGCATTCTTCAGGTGTTCCAATAATATACCGTTTTTTCAAAACGTCCAATGGGGGGCACTCTTTAAAGTCTCCGAGAGCGGCTTTATAGTGAGGCAGGTTACGTTGAGCATATTCGTCTACGACGGCGGGATCTCGGTGGATATAGATTTGCCGGGTAACGGGAAACCGGCTGCGGCAGGTACTATGGCCTAACGGCTCGGCAACCTTACGGTAGGTTTGGTATACCGATTCCAGATGGTCTTTGGATGAGGTGGAGAAGTGCATCACACCGCAGTCTCGTTGGGCAGCCAGAGTCACCAGAGCTGGATCGCCGGAGGCGATGAACAGGTTGGGACGAGGCTGCGTGTAATAAGGTTTGGGGACCAGGGTAACTTCTGGAATATCAAAATATTGGCCTTTAAAGGAGAAAGGTTCACCGCGCATGCCACGGTCAATAATTTCAAATGCCTCAAGAAAGCGCTGGTTTTTTTCCGCCATATCGATGCGGAAGCCCTCAAACTCCCAAGGGCGATACCCAGAACCAATGCCGAGATCCAGGCGACCTTTGGAGAGTAGATCAAAGGTGAGAGCTTCTTCAGCAACCCGAATGGGGTTGGAAAAGACAATGTTGCGAACAGCGGTACCGACGCGGATCTGTTGGGTACGCTCGACAATTTGTAGGCCAAACATAAGTGGGAGTGGGGTGATACCAATTTCGCCTTGAAAATTAGGGAGGCCTGCTTTAGAAGAGAAGTGGTTTTCCGACAACCAAATGCCGTGATACCCATGAGCATCTGCCAGTTGAATTTGGGTGAGGGACTCTTGGTATTTTTGCGCTGGATCTTTACCGTCAGGGCAAACCAGGGCAATAAATTTGGAAAAGCGCATCAACGTTCTCCTGAGTATTGGGGAGGGGGATACCATCATGTTTTATCATATCGTGAACGAGCAGCTTTGTAATGTTTCTTTACAAACTAGCATCGATATCCCAATTATTGTTTTTATACACGTAGAAGAGTTTAATTGGATTGCCTTTGGAGAGGGAGGTACACAATTATGAGCAGCACATACGAGAGCACAGCCAATAGTCAGATTACCACCTGGTACCCGGCAGCAGACGCCACGCAATCAGCAGAAACTACTTTAGTAGATGATACTGCAGAGGTAGAAAATGCTTTTGAGGCGTTTGACGGTGATACAGAAAAACTGGAAGATCCGATGAAAGATGTGGCGGATGATGTTATTGAACAACAGGAAAACAGCCGACGCCGCACATATAAGCAGAAGGTCATGCTTCATTCAAAAATGGACCAGTTAGACCGCGATTATGGCGACAAGAAGGAAAAAGCCCAAGAATTGTATGCCAAGTTGTGGAGTGCGACCTCAGTCCACGAAAAAAATCAGATTGAAGATGAACTGCATACTGTACAGTATAAAATGAACATCGAATTTTCTGAGTGGATGACCCTGTTGAACAGCGTCTCCAGACTGTAATTTATCAAGTTAAAATTTGCCTGCGCTTGAATAAGGCCCTGTTGAAGCAACGGGGCCTTTTGTCATGGGTATTAAGCAGGGTAAGCAACAACCAACAGGTCTTTTTCCAGTTGTTGCGTGGTTTGAATACGGAGAGGCGTCGCCTCATCCAGAGAGAAGGGGGCAACACCGGAGAAACCCGCACGAGCGCCTGTGTCTGATAAGATTTTGGGCGCATAGAACAGGAATAGTTTATTCACCAATTCCTGCTTTAAAAATTGAGTGGCCAAGCGGCCGCCGGTCTCAATCCAGATGCTGGTGACGCCCATCTCACCCAGTTGGTCAACCACCGCCTGAAGATCCAGACCTATTCCGGTATCGTCCACCTCAAATACTTCAATGCCCATAGCTCGGGCTCGGGCACTGTGCTGTTGGTTATGCCGAACCGCAGAGGTGAACACCCAAGTGGGAACAATTTGGGTATTGAAAATTTGGTATTGCTCCGGATTCAGGCGGAAGGTACGGTCCAAGATGACTCGAGTGGGCATTTTTCTGTCTGCAAATCCGTCCGGGACATCGATCTCACGGACAGTGAGCTCGGGGTTATCATGAGCGACAGTTTGGGCAGAGGTGAGAATGGCGTCATGGCGACTGCGGTGGTAGTGGACAGCCTGGCGAGAGATTTCAGAGGTAATCCATTTGCTTTGCCCCCCTCTGGCAGCAATCTTGCCATCTAAGGTCATGGCCAGTTTGAGACTGACAAAGGGGCTACCAGTGGTGATGTTGTGGAAGAACGTTTCGTTGAGGGCGGCACACTCGTCTTCTAAATAGCCGTAGCGAACTGAGATCCTGGAATTTTGGAGTTTGTCGCGGCCCCGACCAGCAACTTCGGGATTAGGATCGAGGGTACCGCAGTAAACCTGCTCAACGCCGGCCTGAATGATGGCTTCGGTGCAGGGGCCGGTTTTGCCCTGGTGGTTACAGGGTTCTAGGTTTACATATAACGTGCCACCTTTGGCCTTTTTGCCGGCTTTCTCCAGAGCCACCACTTCTGCGTGAGGGCCGCCGGATACCGGATGGTAGCCTTCCGCGATTTTTTTGCCTGAAGCATCTAACACCACCGCCCCGACCAGTGGGTTGGGGCTGACCATGCCTCGACCCTGCTCGGCTAACGTGATGCATCGGTGGATATAGTGTTCATGAATACTGTTAAACATCCGCATCACAATATTATAAAGGGTGGTTCAGGATTTGGGATAGTGGGGTGGCGGGCGCAGGGCATACGCCCATACAGTATGAGTAATAATACCGAAGGGGCGCAGTCCCTAGATTAAGGCGCATGTGCGCCAAATAAAAAGGCGCCAACAAAGTGGCGCCAAGGTGTGTGGTTCATCAGGGAAAGAGAGAGGTGGGATATGTGTATTCGAGAGAAAGCTTTTGAACGTTTGAGAATGTTGTTCTCTGTTCTGTAATAGGTATCGATACATGGACACGGAACTATATACACCACATAGAGGATATTGGTTTTTGTAGGGTATGAGAGGGTTTGATAGTTTTTTGAGCGTATGTTTAGGGTGTTTGCTGTTGTGGAACTTTAAGAATTGTGTAAAAAACGGCATCAAATACACAATGGCATGCGTTTATATAGATGGAAGCGTCCTGATTGAAGAGAATTTTTAACAGAGCCTGGGGAGAAAGAAAAATTTAATATCCTGTTTAATCCTGTCGAATAGTGAGTGCCTGAGGAGTCATAAACCAGGGAACCATAGGAGTTTTGAGGAGATGAGAGGAACTGATGTTGCAAAATTTTCGGTTGAAAAGCACATGTCCAATCCGTCGGCCGTTAAGTGGTCTGTTATGTTGGACTATGATGGTGTTGCAAAAGGCAGTGGTAAGCCTGGAAAGCCCATTGCCATGGACCATTGGGTAATAGACCTTTTGTTACCCGGCGTTGTGACCTTGTTAGTAATTTTTTGTTTAAGTCAGATGCAAGGTGTTGCAATAGAAACAGATGAGGATGCCATGACAGCGTCTAGTCAGACGGCGAAGGTCATAAGCTGGTTTGCCATGTAACCCGCGTGCATCTTATAACGGCACCTCCCACAGAACGGGTAGTTGCATTATAATGAAGACTTTCATGCAAACTTTAACGCTGGTTTTGTCTGTATTTATGGAGCGGGTGGTGGCTGACATATTAGCCGCCGTGTGATGAACAGCATTTGTTATTCCTTGACTGAGGCCGCACAGCGGTTGGAGATATCCGAGACGATTTTGGTTCGGTTATCTCAATATTTTAAGGTGCCTGAAGATGGGTATGACGAGGAGGGGTATCTCTCTTTTAAAGGTGACTTGCTATTTATGGACGATGACCTGGCGTTTTTTCGCCGGGTACATGAACAGTTGCTGGCGGGGAAGAGCTTAGAGGCCATTAAGGCAACGGTACAGCCGGGAGAAAAGAAGGCGGTTATTGAAGCAGTAGCAGCTCCATTGGTAGAAACGGCTGTTGAACCAAGTATTGAGGTAAGCCATATTCCCCTAGAAGAGCCAGATGACTTACCGGCCCAAACCGTGCCGACAGACGTACTGCCAGCTCAGCCTGTCACCTCACAGATTTTTAAGGTGGATTCCCGTCAACCTGATGCGGACGTTGCGGCAAAGGAGGCTCAAGCCCAGACCCAAACCTTGCCTGAGGAAGCTAAGGTAGTACCTGAGCCAAGCGGACCGGTGGTGGTGGGAGAAACGGTGCGGGAAAAAACGGCGCCGGAGATTCCTACTGATAAACCCCCACCAACTAAAACAGGTCCGTTTTCGTTTATTCGCCGAGACGGTTTGGTTGAGGTCGAAGATAGTAAAGCTTATCAGCAAACGGCTGAAAAAGGTCTAAATGATTACAAAGAGCGGTTAATGCCGCCACCGCCACCGGTGTTTCGGAAGATGGCGGATGAGGTAAAGGCATGGGAAGAAAAAGAGAATGGGGAAAG
>JAHQWC010000123.1 GCA_019634025.1 Vampirovibrio sp. | reverse complement strand
TGTTGCATGGATCAATTCATTGAAGAGTCCTGCCTTATAGAGAATCTGACCGGTGCTGGTGGTAGGCCCGAATGAAAAATGGACGGATCTAAAATATATGTACGTTCGCTCACCTTCTGCATTCCCATCTTCGGTAGCCTTTGGGGCAGGACCTTATGATGCGCGCATATTGGTGGTATCAGACCTGCACGATAACCTGAGAAACATTGCTAAAACAAAAACAGTCATGGATACTTTGACTGATGAGGCGGGGGAAAAGAACCAGCGGGTCTACCGGATTCATTGTGGGGACATTTCAGCTCACGGTAATCCAGAAAACTGGAATTTAGCTGTATTGTTGATGAAACAGTTCCGCTTTCAGGCCAATATTATTGGAAACCATGAAACCAGGATTCCTGTAAGAGATTTTGTGGATGGGTTACTGGCTCATGTCGGAAGATCTTTAGGGCGAGGTTTCTATCTGGCTTCTAATCTAAAAAAACCGGTTTCTGACTATTATCAAAAGCTGTTGGACCGGAATTTGGTGCAAACTGATTCATTGGTCGTTGATCGTGGGCCAGCAAAATTTGGGTTTATTTCTGCCCTGGGAAATAGCAAGAATCCTAGAGCGCACTCGCTTCCATTGGATAATAAGGCCACCTGTGAAAAAATTCAGAAAGAAGCAGCTCGGTTAAAAAAAGAAGAAAAGGTGGACGTGGTGGTTTTGGTCTCTCATCGTGGTTATTCTTGGGATGTAGACTTTGCCAAGCAGCCTGCCGCAGAGAATATCGATGTGATTGTTGGCGGTAGAAGCCATATGGCGACCCAGGAGATTGAAGAGGGGAAAACCTTATTTACAAAACCCAATGGTAAGCAAATTTTGGTTACCAATGCCAGTGCTTACGGGCGGCATGTAGGGGTGCTGGATCTTCGGGTAGATGAATCCGGTAGAATTATATTTAAACGATTAGAAATGAAGCCTACCGAAGGTGTAGAGCGTGATACAACCATTCAAGCCTTGATCCGAAAATTTAAGGGCATGGACTCCTTATTACCACTTTACAGGGTAAAAGCAGGATATTATAAGGAAGATTATCTGGATCAGTTACATTTTATGGCGGACTTAATGAAACAGAAAGTGAATGCAGATGTGGGTATGGTTTCTTCGGATGTGATACGTTGGCCGCTTCGCAAAAATGTCACCCCTGTGGATCTTGATGGTGCTTTTTCCGAGAATCAGCCAGTGGTTAAGGTAGAAATGACCGGAGAAACGCTTCTGTCTATTTTGGTAGAAAACACTCAGTATATGCAATCTCCAGCTCCAACCGGCCTGAAATTTTTTGCCGGCATTACCTATAACATAGACCCCAGCACTGGTGCCCACCATGCATCTGCCAATAATATTATGCTGAATGGAAATCCCATTGATTTGAAGAAAACCTATACGGTTGCTACCACTGAGCCTTTAGCCCGTTATAAGCTTGTTTCAGGTGTGCATAGACCTGCCGGATTTCGGGTTTTAGATTCCGAACCCGGACAATCAACGGAAACGCCCAGGCAATTAATGGAAGCGGCTTTGAGCGAGATGCAGAATAAGACTAATAAAACCCAGCCTGTTAAGATTCCCAGTTTGCCAGATGCAATGAGCTGGCTGTATGGTTTACAAGCCCATAAATTTTGATAAATGATTCCCATGCGAATCGTCCATAAAGCCATATGCCCGAACAAGGCTTTGTTTTTGCCATAATACTAAGCTGGTTAATGCAATTGTTGACCGTCTATTTAAAAAGGTTTTTCCATGACTGAGACAGCGAAAAGCAGCTACTATCCAATCGAATTTACCATTGGTGAAGGGAAAACCGATTACGAAAAATACTTGTCAACGGTGCAGTTGCTGACGTTGCAAAAACCGTTGGAGGAACGGGTTAGTCCAGAAGAGCTGTTGTTTCAGGTGACCCATCAAACTTCTGAGCTCTGGATGAAGCAGATTCAGTGGGACTTGGATCGAATTTTGGCGTTTCTTCCCGAGCAACAATTGTGGCAGGCTTGCCGGTCATTCCGGCTAGTGAACAGTATGCTCAAGCTTCTTACAGCGGGTGTTGATCAAATGGGCGAGCATCTTAGCATTCAGGAGTACCAGAAAATCCGTACTGCCTTAGGGCAGGGTAGTGGTATGGAGTCTCCCGGCTTCAACCGGTTGCTGGCTTATCCGACCAAACTATGGACCGTATTTGAAGGCGTACTTCAACACCGTCAGGTAGACCTTAAAGACATTTATCGTCAATACGAGCAGCACCCTGATCTCCATACCTTGGCCGAGTGTTATATGGACTATGACGATTTATTTCACAAATGGCGTACCCACCACTTTGATCTGGTAATGCGCACCATCGGGGTAGAGGCGAATTCCCTGAAAGGCATTCCCACCAAGGTGTTGCAGCGAGCTGTAATTGAGCGGTGCTTCCCTCAATTACTGGCGGTTCGCAATGAAATTACCAACGAAAGCGGTTTAGCATACGGTGGTGATCCTCTAGATGAAAGTTCTGAGGAACCCCCGACATGATTCGCCCGGCGGTGTTGGCGGCAGGCGTTGTGACCATGGCGGCGCCGGTGGGATATCTCATTAAAACCCACCGAGACTGGATGACCACTCCGGATGCCAAAAACCGGATGCTCACCCGTCAGTTGTTGTTTTGGGGTTCTGTGGCTGTTGCATTGCCGCTGATGCATATTACCTTGTTTCGGTGGCGTCAGTTTCCTGTCTGGCAGCGGCTGGTGAATCTGGCAATGGCGGCAGGAATACCTGTGGTAGCCTTTGAAGGAGGACGTCCGGTGTCGCATGTGATGTTTCCTAAAAAGTTTAGTACGGCCCACACATACCAACTGTCTGTTTCTGGGAGCTATACTCCCATTCGTCGGTCTTCTCCAATGATGTTGCAAAGACTACCTTTGGCGAGCAAAAGCTAATAAGGCCTATTCTAAGACGATGTATCCATCTTGCCGGCTTGCTGTCCTGTAATAACGCCATAGGGTTGATCATCGTTTGCGGCTACCACTCTTAAATGTAAATCATTAGGTTGCAAGGCATTAGAACCACCTGGTGTTGTTGGCGGCGGATCTTCCGGGGTTATACCTCTACTACGAGCCGTAGAAGTTTCTCTGACAGCCTCGGCTTTTCTAAAGTACTCAGCCAATGACGCAACATTGGCTTCCCCGTCTGCTGATGGGTTTGTAAATACTGGATGAAAGTCTGCTGAGTTGGCTTCTGGATGAGCAAATCCCATAGGAGCAGCTTCACTGTGAGTGTTACTTTGTCCTGTGTTAGCATTTTTCTTACCCCTACCTATTCTACCCGCTGACATAGCACCGTTAATTGCGACACCCATGCCAGCCTCTAATCCTACTGAGAGCATTAAGTTCATCGCAAAACTTTCATAAAGCATTTTCATAGCCTGATCGTGGGTATATCCACGTGTTTTGGCATAGGTGTACATATCTATATTATTTACTGTAAGCGCATGTAGAAAACCTTCTGGAATACCACTACCCAAACCTTCTATTATTGGATTGTAATGGTTAAATTCGGCAGCAAAGGGGTTTTTTGCAACTTGACCCAGTGTAGGTCGAGAAGAAGCATTTGCTGCGGCTGCACTTTGAGAACTTGATGCGGTGGAAGAACCTGTGCCAGTAGCAGTTTTGGCGCCTTGGGCACCGACTGATGATGCTTTGTTGGCCGCCGTTGTGGCTGTGGCCTCTATCGCGGTAGAAGATGTATTACTAGTATGGACCATAGCTTGCTGCCTTGCCTGCTGAACGAGATCATCCGGAAACAGCTGAATAATCTGTGCGCTTTCGGAATTAACACCAGCTTGTTGGGCTGCTGTTGTGGAACTTTGACTACCGATGCCTGAAGCACTCGTGCCATTGTTTGCGACGTTAGCGCCCTGCCGTTGTACCGTATTGGTGGCTGTACCCCTGATCTTATCCGCTACTTGTGTAAATGCCTGCCCGGCTCTATCTGTAATAGGTTTGGTTATGGCACTGAGATGAGGCGCAATATGGGGTGCTGCCCACGCAAAGAGGACTCGTCCAGCCCATGAGAATAAGGGGAGCGTGACTCCTTCCAAAGGTGTCATCAGTAGGTCACGTTCCCAGTCTCGATAAGCTACTGTCCCTGTGCCGGAGTATGAATCTGCCATCTTTGCTCCGGTTTTTAATGCCATATACGTTCCGGCAGTGGCTGTTCCTGCAGCAACCTGGGCTGCGATAGTACCACCGGCAATTCCTAATAATGGGATTCCTATAGGGGCAAGTATAAAGAATAAAGGCATGGCAATTAGTGATGCACCAATGATAGGTATGGTTTCAGCGCCAGTACGCTGAGACTCTTCATAAACGGCTACAGCGTTCCCGGCGTCTGTCATGGCCGATCCTTCTCCATACAATGAAGGTGGACCCTGAGCGGCAGCTACTTCGGCATCTTCGGTTTTTGAGGCTCCATTTTCAGCAGGCGGTTTTGTCTCGGCTGCTTCTGCTACTGCAGCAGGATTAAACTCTTTGCCCGTAAACATTTTCAGCAGCTCATACATTTCTGCCTGTTCAGTCGTGGTTTTGGCTGCTTTTTCGGTTAAGGTTTCCAGCCGATCTGCTTTGGCCTTCAGTCCTTCCAGTTTTTCTGTGACACCTTCGCTGCTGGCGTTGTAGTCCACCATCCAGCTGTACCAACTAATGGGGTTATACCAGGTGGCTTCTTCGTGATCCAGACCCAAATTACCCTTCCATCCGTCCCAAAAATTACCAATACCTCCTTGCTGACCCATGGTGGTTTTCAGCTGATCATAATTTGCTCGCAAATCCGCTTGAATTTGCTGCGCAACGGCCTGGGGTTCGGGCAGGCTGTTTGGGTTGTCCATCTGGGGCGTCTGTGGGGCATCTGATTCTATTGGTGGGACTAAAACCGGGGCGATGGGCATCCGAATGCCCTGGGTGTTAACTAGGTTGCCGCTAGCAGTGTTACTCCAAGCAATATCTTGAATACCGCTTTCAGAAGTTTTGGGCAATGCCTGTGTGTCGGATGATTGTGGATCCATTAGTTGTGGAATAGGGTCTTTTTGAGCCTCCAACTCTGCCAGTTTCTCCCATAGGCTGGCTGAGGAAGTGTCATCGTAAATAGCAGTTTGTTCAAACGGGGTGGGGGCTGAAGAGGTTTCCGGCGCCTGTGTGGATGTTTGTGGGGTATCCGTTTGTAGGCTGGCCAACAATTCTAAAAACTGACGGTCTTGGGATGGTAGGGCGCCTGGGGTAGAGGCTCCAAAGCTTGGGGTTTGTGGGGTTTCCATAGCAAAGGGATGCTGCATAACAAATGCTGTATCCGGTGAATAAACACCAGAATTTCCCGCCAAGTCCGGAATGATGTCCGCTTGTGGCGAGAATGTTTGGATTAATTGCTGGCTTTGCCGGTCATAGACATTAGATGCCTGTGACGAGCTAATGCCCGATGTGTCTGCCATATCCCATTTGTCCCGTTTTTATCCCAAAAAATGGATTGAACCCCACATAAGTATAAAAACAGTTTTTGAACGCCTTGTGCGTCCATGTAACAGAAGGTTAAATAGCCTGGTCCTTACTCGAAGACTTGCCGGTGTAACTGCTTCAGGTGCGTTTTGCTTACCTGGGTATAAATTTGGGTGGTGGCAATGTCGCTATGGCCCAATAGCTCTTGGACCACCCGCAAATCGGCTCCGTTTTCCAGTAGGTGGGTGGCAAAACTGTGACGGAAGGTGTGGGGCGAAATATCTTTGCCGATCCGTTTGCCCATATCTTTTACCCGATCCCACACGGCTTTGCGGTCCAGCGCTTTTTTCTCGGTCAGGTTATCTGGATCCAACAATATCGGATCCGTTGAAGTGAGACTGGTGTGGGAGATGTAATCCGTCATCAGCTTGATGGAGAGGTCTCCTAGCGGGATGAGCCGCTCTTTGCCGCCTTTGCCCATACATTTGAGGTAACCGGCCTCCAGATATATCTGATTTACTGTCAAATCAACTAATTCTGAGACCCTTAGGCCACAGGCGTAAAGCAATTCCAAAATGACCTTGTCCAACAAGGCCATATCACTGGTCAGCAATTTGCGTACTTCATCCAGGGTGAGCACCTTGGGTAGCGATTTTTTTCGTTTGGGTAAATCCAATAGCGCCAGCGGATTCTCTCGGATATACCCCTGCTCTTGCAGCCACGTATAAAAACTACGGATACTGCTGATCTTCCGTAATATCGTTGTGGTTGCCAAATCCTGCTGTCGAAGTGCAGCCAAGTATTGATTTACCTGGCGTCGGGTTAATGCGGTCACTTTCCGCTGATAGGTTTCCAGGTAATCCAAAAATTCCGAAATATCTCGCTGATAAGCAACCAGGGTATTTTCCGCATACCCTCGCCCAGAGTCTAGCGCTTCCAGATATTCCGACAGCAATAAATACATACCTCTATCATAAAGGAATAGAGAGATATGGAGTGAGGAAGGTTGCCTATTTCACCAAGGCTTGGCCGGAAATCAATCGCTTCATATCATCAGGCCGGCTGGACTTGCTCAAGGCATCTTCCAGAGTGACATAGCCTTTTTGGTACAAGTCCTTTAGCGCCATTTCCATAGTCTGCATCTGATGCTGAGCACCGGTTTGAATGGCGGAGTATATCTGGGCGGCTTTTCCTTCCCGAATCAGGTTGGCGACGGCAGGCGTCACCACCAAAATTTCCTGAGCCATAATTCGACCGGTTTTCTCTTTGAGTTCGTTCAATTTTGGCATCAAGGCTTGGGTAAATACGGCAATCAAACTGCTGGACAGCTGAATCCGAATCTGCTGTTGTTGTTCTGCCGGAAACACATCCACAATCCTGTCCACAGTTTGCATGGCGCTGCTGGTGTGCAAGGTGGCCATGACCAAGTGACCGGTTTCGGCAGCGGTCAGGGCCAGTCGAATGGTTTCCAGGTCCCGCATCTCCCCCACCAGAATCACATCGGGATCTTCCCGCAAAGCGGCTCTCAGGGCATTTTCAAAGCTCCGGGTGTCTTGCCCCAGCTCGCGTTGGTGAACCACGCTTCGTTTGGAATTGTGTAAAAATTCAATAGGATCCTCGATGGTCAAAATGTGATGACTCTCTGTGGCGTTAATGTGATCAATCATGGCCGCCAGCGTTGTTGATTTACCCGAACCCGTCGGTCCGGTAACCAAAATCAAGCCTCTAGGGCGCTCGCACATATCCCGCACAATAGGCGGCAATGCCAGTTCGTCAATGGAGGGTACATTGGAGCTAATGGCCCGCAATGCAGCCGCGTAAGTGCCCCGGTCTTTGTATACGTTTACCCGGAATCGGCCTAAGCCCGACACCCCGTAGGAACAATCCAAATCCCAATTCTGTTCTAGTACCCGACGTTGCTCGTTGGTCAGCATACTAAAAATTAATCGCTGTACATCTTCCTTGGTTAGGGGTGGATAATCACACCGAATAAGCTTTCCGTCGATTCGTAAAATTGGCGGCAACCCGGTTGAGAGGTGCAAGTCACTGGCGCCTCGTTCAAAAACCTGTTGTAAGAGTTCCTCAAGAATCATGGACGAAATTCTCCTGCCGCTTGGCGCTTATCTGTTGCCACTTGGCTCCTGGCTCCCATACCGTTCCCCAAAACAACCATTCCGGCAGTTAAGCCAAAAAGCCTCTGCCAAGTAGTTTCATTGTATCGAATGTGATCTGAAGATGGGGCTTTTTGGGATAAAAATCCTCCGTTTTATGGACAGTAAGTTCGTTTTTTTCTCTAAATCGTCGGGTTCCATTAAAATGATAGATAGTTGCTTGCCATACCCTTGATTCAATAAGAAGGGTTCGTGTATTAGTGTCTCAGCCGGATACCACCATCCTCGATCACCTCTTTCGCCGCCTTCTAACGGTGGTCACATCGCTATTGGTTATTATCAGTACCGGGTGGCTCATTGCACAGTTTTACAACCTGTTTGTTCTTCTGAGTATGGCTCTTATTCTCACCTATATGTTGTTATGGCCGGTGAGTCTGGTTGAAAAAGTTATCGTGAATATTTCAGAACGCCTTAACCATTGGCAGGGTGCTCAGTGGGCGTTTCAAGATTCTCCGAAGGCAAACCCCCTACTATTATCTGTTATTTTGGTGTACTTTACGTTTTTTTTGATTGCCGGGTTGGCGGCTATCAAGTTGGCGCCAGTATTTAGTAGTCAGTTACAAGGGTTTGCCGGTGCACTGCCTCGCTATGTTGTTCAGGTAGAATCCATTCTGGTGGATCAGTCCAACCAATGGTTGGGAGCTAACGTTTTAAAACAGATTTTTGAACAAGAACTCCAGGATGCCCGCCGTGTCGGCGTGGTTCCAACAGAGTCGCCCGACCAAATCGGGCCTCAACCAGAGATCACCGATGCGGAGAAGCAGGTTATCCATCAATCTGTTCTGCGTCGGTCTGTCGGACAGTTGGTGGGGTTATTGGAAGAAACGGCCTCTGGTGCTGTGAATAATGTATTTCGTTTAGTGACGGGCACCCTGACAGGGTTTTACTATTTTATGGCAGGCGCCCTGCTGATTTTTTATTTTTTGCTCAACGGCCGCGAGTTCCATTTGGGTTTTCTGCGAATCTTTCATAGCCGGGGACGGAAGGTTGCCGGGTATTTTACCGAAAAGTTTCATGAGGTCATGTTTGCTTTTGTCAAAGGCCAAGTCTTATTGGGCGGTGTTACCGGCGTCTATATGTTTTTTGTTCTTAGCGTATTTAACGTGCAATACGCCTTCTTTCTCAGTGTGTTTTTTGCCCTGGCCGAAATTCTGCCGGTAGTGGGTACCTATATTGCCATGACGCCGGTATTCATCGTCATTCTCTTTAGCGATTCCCCCATGACCCTTCTGCCTGTATTCCTCTGCTCCTACTGCTATCAAACCATCAAAGATAACATGTTGGCGCCCAAGATCGTTGGTGATGTGATGGGGCTGCACCCTGTGGTCGTGATTTTGGCTATTGTTTTGTGCGCCAAGCTGGCGGGTTTGGTGGGCATTCTGCTGGCTTTGCCGTTGGCCAGTGTGGTCAACATTACCCTACAATATCTGTTTAACCCGCCTGAAAAAACTCAAGCTTCCGATTCCGCTTTGGAGGCTGCCATATGAAATCGGTGAAGATCAATCTCATTATTTTTTTCGCGTTGGTCTTGATCTATGGCGCTTTTATCCTGATTGGCACCTTTACCGAGTTGTTTGGACTTTTGTCCGGGGTGTTGATATTTACCTATTTGATGCTGGGTCCTATTAAATTTTTGGAAAAGCTGCTGGCGCAGATTCCCATTGGTCGCCGGACCATGACCGCTATCTACACGGCTGTGGGTCAACTGCCGGTCACATCCAGACCTCAACAAATAACCCGCACTGCTCTGCGTAAGTTTGCTCAAGGGTTCCGCCGCTTGCCGTTGTTTCATCCCAGGGTGGTCTCTATGCTGGTGGTGTATTGCCTGACCGGCCTTCTGCTTTTACTGGCCGCCGCCCAAGTGCTTCCTGTCCTTAGTCGACAGATTCGGTCGTTCAGCCAGGATCTTCCCCGGTACGTTTCTCAGGTGGAAGTCCAGGTTCAAAACCTCTCTCAAAAATTAAACCTGGATTTTTGGACCCTATCGGTTGATCAAAACACCGGAGAAGCCTCTCTTCAATTAGACGCTCAGATAGAGTCTGACACCACCCCACCCCCTGAGGTGTTCCTACTTCTTCCGGCAGCAGAAAAACCAGACGTGCCCGTCGCCCCTCATGGGCGTAATCGTTTGGATCCTGGGAAAGAAACCGATCTATCTAAAACCGCTGTGGAAGAACTTTTCACCTTTCTTCAGCAGTCCGTTAACCAACTGTTTGGTAATTTGTTTAAGGTGGCCACCACGTCTCTCACCGGTCTGGTTTATCTCCTGACGGGTCTGGTGCTTAACTTCTATCTGTTGTTGGATGGCGCCGCCATGCGCCGGGGACTTATTAGGCTGCTGCCGGCCAAATCTCGGGCTGAGGTAGATCATTACCTGACTGACGTCCACCAGTTTTTCTATCAGTTTATCTGGGAACAACTCATTTTGTGTTTGGTTGTGGGGTTGTTTCTACACCTTACGTTCACTGCGTTTAATTTGAACTATGCTGGCTTTCTCAGCTTCTTTTTAGCCGCCTGCGCCATGATTCCCGTTCTTGGTGTGTGGATCGGTCTTATCCCTGCCGCCCTGGTCATTCTGTTTAGCCAGTCTACTCTGGCGGCTTCGGCGTTGTTTTTTATCATTCT
>JAHQWC010000122.1 GCA_019634025.1 Vampirovibrio sp. | reverse complement strand
TGACCCCAAACACCGGTTTGGGAATAAAGGTGGCATGCAAACCGTGCTTAGCGGCAATTTTACGGGTGATAATTTTGACAGTCGTCACGTTATCGGCCACCGTCAGAGCATCAGAGTATTTAAAGTCAATCTCGTGCTGGCCCTGAGCAACCTCATGGTGATCTGCTTCGACTTCAAAGCCCAAGCTTTCCAGGGTATCTACAATTTCACCTCGGACCAGTTCACCTCGATCATCAGGGCCCAAGTCATAATACCCGGCAAAATCATGGGTACGGTGAGAAATCGAGCCGTCAGACTCTTTTTCAAACAGGAAGAATTCCAGTTCAGCACCAACGTGATAGATATAACCCATTTTTTTCACGTCTTCCAGTACCCGCTTTAGGTTGTTACGGGGGCAGCCTTCAAACGGAGTACTATCAGGGTTGTAAATATCACATACCACCCGAGCCACGGTGCGTTCACCTTCACGCCACGGCATGACTTTAAACGTGCTTAGGTCCGGGAAAAAGTACATATCCGAGGTTTCAATGGTCCGAAACCCTTGAATAGAAGACCCATCCAGCATAATCTCGTTGTTCAAGGCTTTTTCAAGCTGATCCACATGAACCGACATATTTTTGGGACGGCCATGAATATCCACAAATTGAAGGCGAACCAATTTAACTTTGGCGTCTTTTGCCTCTTTAACTATATCCTCAACCGATCTGGACTTACCCGATGTACTTGCAGCCGCTTTGGTCATTGTCATTCTGTTTTCCTTTCCAGCTCTTGGAATAACCCATACCACTTACGTATCATCATTAGAAGAAATCCGCCCAAACTGGGCGTAATTCCGAGAAACTGGTTACTTATTCTACACAGAAGACGGATCACCCGCTAGAGGACGGCAAACATTTGTTCTTTGTTAAAAACCGACAATAAACGACCGGCTTCCAAAGGTCACTCCATTGTCCACTAACAGGAACCGAAGATTCCGATTATTGTTCTGTAACACGGCATACACATGAATTACCGGCACAGCCGGAACAGTCTCGGGATCAATGGCTTCCACCGGCCCTCTGGACTGACCCTCCAAACGAGCCAGAACCGCTTTCATCGCAATCTGTCCTTCTCGGTACAGCATAATTTGACGGCGTTCATCGTCCCCACCCAAAGTCTTCACCAAATAAATCCCAGGGCTCACCCGTTGTCCATTGGGCAGACGAATACCAGAAGGTAAGCGCAACAATGGATCCGGCTGTGCCGGAATCGTTCGAGGCCCCACTTCCACATGTTTTTCGATAGGTGGAGGTGGCGGTTGTTTTTCACCAAAAGGCCACCACCACTTTTTTTTAGGCTTTGCCAACACCGGCGGATCCGGCAGTCGTCTCGCAGGCACCGTAAGCTGGACAGGCTGATTTTGTTGACGCACCTCACCAGTATTAGATGGTGCGACTGGAATATTCAAAATCTGATCCCCGGACACAACCGGATGATCCGTCGCCGAAGGTTCCTCTGCATAACCTACCGTCGTGATGTTTATAACTATCACAGCAACTAACAACAAGCTTTTCACAACACTCCCCCAAACGGTGGCCCCACCCGGTTGCCGAAAAGGGTAAAATAAAACACAAGATAACCCCAACACAGGATGGGTCAGTGTTATGTTCAAGATGCGCCGGGAAGAAATCATCATTCTCATTAACAAATACCTGGCAAAGGGCCTCAACTACATTATAATCATTGCTGGCATTTTTCTACTGGTCTTGGCCGTTTATGGTATTTACTTATCGGCCGTCAGCTAACCAGCATCGATGCATACACTCAAACCAGTCCTCACCGCGATGGTTTGGTTATAATGGAAGCTGTCGGTATGGTTAGCTAAAAGAATTGAATGTATGCTGGATATCAAACGCATCCGCGAAAACCTCCAAGAAGTCAATCAAGCCCTGCAAAAGCGGGACCCTAATCTATCTGTGGACGCTATTATAGAAATAGACGCCTCTCGTCGCCAACTGTTACAAGAAGAAGAAGCTTTGCGCAGTCAACGCAACGAACTTACCAAGGAAATTGGCCAGCTTAAAAAAGAGGGGCAAAATACCGACCAAATTCAGCAAGATACCAAAGCCATTGCTGACAAGATTAAATCCCTGGATGATAGAAAAAGCCTTTTGGAAAAAGACCAACAGGTGTTACTGCTGGATCTTCCCAACACTCCTCATCCAGAAACACCTGTAGGATCTGATGAGTCAGATAATGTCGAGCTCTATACCTGGGGTGATGAGTTCAAAAAGCGCTGTTCAGATACTGTTCTTCCTCATTGGGAAGTTGGCGCTAATCTGGATATTTTAGACCCCGAGCGAGGCGTTAAAGTGGCTCAGTCTCGGTTTACCCTGATGAAAGGCCCTGGCGCTCAACTGGAACGAGCCCTCATTAATTTCATGCTGGACCTCCATACCGGCCAAGGTTACACAGAAGTGTTACCACCCTTTCTCGTGAATGCAGATAGCATGATCGGTACCGGCCAACTGCCCAAGTTTGAATCCGACATGTTTCGCTGCCGGGACGACGCCTTATACCTTACCCCCACTGCCGAAGTACCGGTAACCAACCTTTATCGTGAAGAAATCTTGAATGATGCGGACCTGCCCATCCACATGACCGCATATACTCCCTGTTTCCGTCGAGAGGCTGGCGCGCCGGGTAAAGATACCCGTGGCCTGATTCGCCAGCACCAGTTCAACAAAGTGGAATTGGTCAAATTGGTCCGTCCAGAGGATTCAGAATCCGAGCATCTCAAACTCCGGGAGGATGCCGAACGCGTGCTACAGCAGTTGGAACTGCCCTATCGCGTCATAGAACTATGCACCGGAGATATCGGTTTCAGTGCCGCACGGTGCTATGATCTAGAGGTATGGATGCCTTCCCAGAAAGTGTATCGAGAAATCTCAAGCTGCAGCAATTTTCTAGATTTTCAGGCCCGGCGAGCCTCTATCAAATACCGCAACAAAGAAACCGGTAAGCCTGCTTTCGTCCATACCATCAACGGTTCAGGCCTTGCAGTAGGTAGAACCGTCGCCGCCATTTTAGAAAATTATCAACTCAACGATCAAGAGGTTGTCATCCCCCAGGTCCTCTTGCCATACTTTAAAAACGGCATTAAATCACTGAGGGTACAAAATGAGTGCACCGTTAGGTAGTTCAGGCAGCTCTGCCGACGAAAACATAGATTTAGACAAACCCATTCCGGCATCCATGTTGCCGCCTTCCATTGCAGGACCAGAGCCAGCTGATAACGCCAGCAGTTCAACTGCAACACAATCTGCTCCTCCTCTATCCAGTGCTATGGATGCACCAGGTATCAACAGCAATGGCGCCATCGATCTAGAACCCTTCCTACGCATGGTCGTCGCCCAACGGGTGTCAGATATTCACCTGCGCATCGGTTCTCCACCTGTATTTCGAAAAGATGGTGATATGGTCACCACCAAAATGCCGCCTCTTACAGAAAAAGTGTTGGTAGAATTCGCCAAAAACATTATTCCAAAACCTTTACTAGCCAAAATCAAAAACCGCACCGACTTTGACTTCGGTTATGATCTCGGCGACATTGCCCGGTTCCGGGTCAACCTGTTTTATGAGCGTGGCAAACTGGCCATGGTCTTAAGGGTTGTCCCCAAAAAGATTCCAGATATTAACGATCTTGGTCTCCCAGATGTCCTGAACCGTTTCACGGATTTACACAAAGGATTGGTTTTGGTCACTGGCCCCACTGGCTCGGGTAAATCAACAACACTGGCCGCCTTGCTAAACCAAATTAACAAACATCAGCAACGCCACATTGTCACGCTGGAGGATCCAATCGAATTTGTCCACGAAAACAATCAGTCCGTCATTACCCAGCGAGAACTCGGCTCCGACACCGACACCTTCCCAAACGGCATTAAATATTCCTTACGTCAAGATCCCGACGTCATCCTCATCGGGGAGATGCGCGATCGAGAGACTATCAGCAGCGCCCTTCACGCTGCAGAAACCGGTCACTTGGTTTTTTCCACCTTACACACTGTGGACGCTGTTCAGACCATTAACCGGATTATCAATATTTACGAACCTCACGAGCGAGATCCGGTACGGAAGCAGCTGGCCGCTATTCTGCAAGGCACCGTCTCACAACGACTGGTCAAAAAGTCTGACGGCACCGGCGAAAAAGGTCGGCTGGCTGTGGCAGAAATTATGACCGTCTCCCCTGCCATCCGAGACTATATCTTTCGGGATGAAATCGGTGAAATATACAATCTTCTAGGCCTCGGCGAATATGAAGGCATGTGCAGCCTCAACAACGCATTATATCGAGCCTACAAAAACCAGTTGATCACCGAGGAAGATGCTATCGGTACCTCAGACAACCCTACAGAACTCCAACAAATGATTCGCGGCGCCTTCCATGGCACTGCCGGATAAAAAAAGCTATACTACAGTCACAAGGTAGTTTTTGGAGTTTTAATTTGTTTTTTGCAATAAAATTGCAAAAAGGGCTCACCCAAAACGTAAAAAATTGTTACACTATTACATAGCAAGTATTTCACGGAAAAAATTGAATTTTGAACCAGTGGTGCCGATAATTTAAATGGAAGAAGACCTCTAAACATCGGGGAAGTGGGAATTATGATGCAATCGAACCCAAGTATAAAAACTGTTTTCAACTATTTTGCAGCAATTTTATTGTCAACAGCCCTATTAATCGGCTGTTTCACCCCAGCCGTATTTGCCAATGACGGCTCTCCTCTGAAGATCCAAAAAATTTCTATTACCCAAGACGGTTCGGGCATCGAAATTACCGGCAACCGGCCTTTGGATCCGACCCAACACTATTCGGTCCTTAAACTCCCCAGCCCCAACCGGCTCATTATCGATATTCCCAATGCTTCAGTAAACACAGGCGCCACCACCCTCAACATTCAAAAAAACGGTATGGAACGCGCCATATTAACCGATACCAAAGGCACCTTTTATCAGGCAGCCCGTATTACCCTCTATGTCAAAGACTATAAACTGCTAGACAAGCTCAGCACTTCTACCCAAGACAACCGCATCTTGGTTAGCACCAAGGGCCAAGCCCCTACGGCAGAGTTTCCAGCACACCAGAAGCAACCCAAAAAGCTAAAACCTTTGGATAGCGGCTGGGAAAAAAGCATTTCTACCTCCACAGAAAAGAAAAATCTTATTACCGATATTTTCTTTCGGGATGATCAACTCTACGTCCGCTCTACCCCAGGCTCCAAATTAACCGTTAAAAATCGATTCATTCTCCGGGATCCTTCCCGACTGGTCATTGATTTTAAAGACTCCGCCGTAGTGGACAAAAGCCTGCTGAAACCCATTTTCATCAACAACAAAAACATCTATCAGGTTCGCGTCGGACAATTTGAAGAAGATACGGTGCGAATCGTCATCGAGACCCCGTCTCCTTCCAGAGTCCAAGCTGTATACCCAGATGCAGATAAAAGCATCATCACCCTGGGCGCCGCGGACGGCACATCCATTGCCACACTGCCCAAAAGCACCAAACTCACCACCCTCAACGACATCCGGATGGACACCCTGGCTGGAGATACACTCATTAACCTCCTCACGCCAGACGCCATGGTCAGTCAGGTCTACCGGGAAAAAGACGTGGTCTTCATCGAAATGGCCAACGTTGCCGCCCGCCCTGGCAGCCTTACCTTTGATAAAGCACGGTTCCCTGAAATCCGGTTTATGAAACTCGAGCACCTCACCGCCGGCCAGCCTAACATCAAACTGGTGGTAGGACTCAACAACGCCAACACTCAGGTAACCTCCAAGGTATCTGATGATCGTAAGACCCTGCAACTCGCATTATCCGGCATCACGGCTTCATCTATCATTACTTCCAAAAAAATCAAAAAAGCGCCTTATGCTGCACGGGTTGTTGTAGATGCCGGACACGGCGGCCATGATCAAGGCGCCAGCCGCAGGGGTATTTTGGAAAAAGATCTGAACCTGAACCTTGCCAAGAAGGTTAAAAAATCTTTGGAAGCCCGAGGCATCAAGGTTTATATGACCCGCAGCACCGACAAATTTGTGTCCCTTAAAAACATCGCGGGCTATGCCAATCGGGTTAATCCCGATCTGTTCATCAGCATCCACCATAACGCCAGTACCAACCCGGCCCAACACGGGTTAGAAACGTATTACTATACCCGCCAAAGTCTTCCCTTCGCCAGACGGGTCCATAAACACATCGTCAACAACGTCTCTGCCCCAGATAAAGGCGTCCGCCGAGCCATGTTCTACGTCATCCACCACACTAAAATGCCGGCTATTCTGTGTGAGGTAGGCTACGTCTCCAACAGCTCAGAGCGCCGTGCACTCCTCAGCCCGGCTCGTCAAAACGCCACCGCCAATGCCATTGGCGACGGCGTGGTAGAATACCTGCAATCCAAGTTATCAGCCAACGCCCAAAAATAGGGCGTCAGAAACAGGGTTTATGTCGCTCACTTCATCCGTCATCGACATCTCCCAATCCATCGATGCCACCACAGCATGTTTTCCTGGCACGCCACTGTTTCAAAAACAGCTTCTTCAAAGCGTGGCGGATACTGGTGTGCTCAATCTCACGGCGTTCTCCATGAACCCGCATATCGGCACCCATGCAGATGCACCCTCCCATGTGTGCGGCAACCTAGAGACATCACCATCCATTGCTATCGGTACGGCTCCTCTTGAGCCCTATATTGGCCCGGCTCAGGTCATTGACCTCAGCCCTTTTACCCACGAAATCACGGTAGATCATATCAAAACTAAACTACCCCCCAATAAACCCCTAGCTCCTCGACTTCTTATCAGAACCCAACCAACAGTCCGACCACACGTATTTGAAGACGAGTATGCCTACCTTTCCCCTGAGGTGGCCCAATGGTTTGCAGATCAAGGAGGCGTCCTCATCGGCTTAGACACTCACTCTGTGGATCACATTCACTCTAAAACCATGGATGCTCACCACGCCCTCATCAAAGCAGGCTTGGTTTGGCTGGAAAATTTGGACCTCACCCACGCACCACCCGGCCATTACACATTAAGCGCCCTTCCCCTCAAGTTTATGGAATTAGAAGCATCTCCCGTCAGAGCGGTGCTCTTGAAGTAAAAGAGTAACCTTCACCCCGCAAACAAAGCCAACAACTCTTTGGCTTTACCCCGATCGCTTCCATTACAACTGATAAACCGCCGTACCTGCAACGATGTTATTTTTGCAGAAGCATACACATCCTGGGTAAACGGCGTATCGTGATTCGAAATTAATACCGTAGCGCCTTGGCGTCTGCAAAACTTTGCCAACTCCGCCAACTGCTCCTGCTCTGCCGGACCAAACCCGCCACTGCTATAGGTGGTAAAGTTTGCCGTCTCCGTCAAGGGCACATAAGGCGGATCACAATACACAACATCCCCCCGACGAGCCATCAGCATGGTGTCCTCAAAACTGCGAACCTGAAACACAACTCGGGGAGATTGTGACTGCGGCTTCAACGTTACCTTGGCCACAAATGCCTTCATCTCTTTTTCCGGAAAATACGGCGTCTTGTATTTGCCAAAAGGCACGTTAAACCCGCCTTTTTGATTATAGCGACACAACCCGTTATACCCGTGGCGGTTAAAGTACACAAACAACGCCGCTTTTAACCGGGCATCCGTCGTTGTGTTAAACGTGCTTCGAAACTCATAATATTGTTCTGGGCAGTTATTCTCCGGCGTAAAAAACCACCGGCAAAACTCAATAAACGCTTCTCCCTCTGATTGCAGATGCTGATACACCCCAATCAAATCCGCGTTGGCGTCCGCCACAATGTTATCGGCATAGCCTGTATTCAAAAACACGGCCGCCGACCCGGCAAACGGCTCAATCAACCGCCGGTGCCCCTTTCCTGTGGGCAGCTGTGCCAAAATCTCCGGCATAATGCGGTATTTATTGCCCGCCCACTTCAAAAACGGTTTACCGTCAGACACCACTCGCAACCATCTCCTTATTTAATTCTGTTACGTGAGTTGTAGCGTGAATTTATGGTTTTGAACTTACACCTAAGGTGAACAAAGTCACCCTATATAGGGAACCGACTAATCACTTATTTTGGAACGACACCTGATCTACTTTCTTATTTTACCCGGAGAGGGTGAATTGGGGGAAGTCTTTGAGAAAACAAAGAAGGCGCCTGCATAGAGCAGACGCCTTCAAAAATATTGATGACGAATCTTAGTTCAACCGGCTTTCCACTTCTTGCCAGTTCACATTTTTAAAGAACGCGTCAATATAGACCTTCCTGTCGGTGGGCTTAAAGTCCACGGTGTAGGCATGTTCCCACACGTCCATCACCAGCACGGGGTTCATTCCTGCAGGGTGGCCATTTTCATGGTCTGTTACCCAGAAGTTCACCAGTTTACCGGTCTGGCTGCATTGGTAGGTAATCACCCAGCCAATACCGCGCATCATGCCGGTAGCTTTAAAGTCTGCCAAAAAGTTGTCATAGCTGCCAAAGTTCTCTTCAATCATCTTGGCCAACTTAGATCCGCCAGGCAGGTCACCGCCGCTGGGCTTCATGTTGTTAAAGTACAACTCGTGGAGCACCACGCCGTTCACTTCAAAGCCCAATCGGCGCTTCAGCTCAGCCCATTCCGGGGTACCTTGCTTACCGGCTTTTACCAGTTCCTGCAGTTTTTCCATCACCGTGTTGGTGTTGGTTACGTAGCCGTTATACAGCTTAAAGTGGTATTCCATCTGCTCGTTAGACAGCCCGTCCAACCCGGTCAAATGGCCAAACGTTTTGGCTTCGCAGCATTTGGTTGCTGTTGCACTCATCAGGATGTTCCTCCAATACTCGGCTTATAAAAAGACGAAAACAAACTGAACACATTGGTTCCGGCCCACTATACCACAAACACAGGCTTCACCGGATTTGCCAGACCAGCCTCAATACAAAAGCCTCTAACCAACAATATCCCTTCACTTTTATGCTATCCTCATTGCCTGTCAACGGTGAGTATAGAGGCCACCCAGGATGATCCGCCACACCCTCCAATCCCAACTAGAACCTGTTCTCACAGACTACCTAGAAAGCTTACCAGGCTATTTTGACAATAGCGAGGCCAACGGTGGATCTAACCCTCTGGATAACTGCCGTTTAGAACGTCCTCGTCATAAAGATCACGGCGATTACGCCATCAATGTTTCGTCCTTAGCCAAGTGGGCCAAAGCAGCGCCGCCGGCCATTGCCGAAGCCCTCAAAAACCAGCTTTCAGGCGCCTTACCAGACACTCAGTTCCAAACCTCAATGGCAGCGGGCTTCCTAAATTTTACAGTGCAGCAACCACTGCTGGCCAATACGTTGCTTAGTTTGGTTCAAAGCAAAAGTCCCGGTAAAAACCAGGCCATGGCAAATATCAGCATGCTCCTGGAATACGTCTCCGCCAATCCCACTGGCCCCCTCCACATCGGCCATGGCCGATGGGCCGCCTTGGGCAATAGCATTCAACGGATTTTAGAACACTGCGGCGCTACCGTCACCCCAGAATTTTACGTTAACGACGCCGGCGTCCAAATGAACAACATTGCCGGCAGCCTGTGGTACAGAAGCCTGGAAATCCTCGGCACCGGCGGCAAGCTTCCGGAGCCTGTAGAAGGTGAGAAATATCCCTTCTACCCTGGTGAATACGTGATTGAGATGGCTCAAGACTACTTGGCGGATGATACCAACAAAGACAAAATTATTGCCTGGGATCAAGCCGCAACAAACCATACTCCACCAGAGGAAGCTTTGGCAGACCTCATTGCTTACGCCAAAAAATCGATGCTCGCTGAGCAAAAAGCACTTCTGGATAAATGCGGCGTGCCCTTTGAGAACTGGTTCTCTGAAAAAGAATATCTTCACGAGCGAGGGCTGGTGGAAGAAGGTTTGGAAAAGCTGAAG
>JAHQWC010000121.1 GCA_019634025.1 Vampirovibrio sp. | reverse complement strand
CCAGTAACCCACACAATAGGTTGCGGGCGGCAGACATTTTGCCGTCTAAAAAGAGGGCGCCCAGCATGGCCTCAAAGCCGCAGGCTAAGTTTGATGTTTTTTTTGCGCCACCGGAGCGTGCCTCACTGGCGCCAAATACCATGAAGGCGCCCAAGTCAATTTGCAGTGCAATTTCTGCCAACCGAGCATCGCTGACGACGACGGCGCGGATTTTGGTGAGATCTCCTTCGCGATAGTCCGGAAACCGATCATACAGGTATTCGCTGACAATAAGCTTGAGGACTGCGTCACCTAAGAATTCCAGGCGCTCATAGTTCTCGGTGGTGGCGAGTTTGTTCTCGTATGTATAAGAGCTGTGAGTGAGAGCATGGTGATAGAGATCATAGGCATGGTCGCTATCCGGCGATGCCAGATCCAGGGTTTCCAACAGTCTATCAATGGCTTGTTTGCGGGAGGTTTCCAGAGTCATTTTGGTGTTTCGCGGTTTACGTTAGTACCCAACAGCAAGGAGTAAAT
The DNA here is from genome assembly GCA_019634025.1 of Vampirovibrio sp. Lineage (GTDB taxonomy): Bacteria > Cyanobacteriota > Vampirovibrionia > Vampirovibrionales > Vampirovibrionaceae > JAHQWC01. The sequence continues at coordinate 13,468 of JAHQWC010000121.1, read as the reverse complement.
CCTAAAAGAGGCATTTCCAATAGCTGTAATACGTCTTGGGCAATACCCTGTTGAAGGACGATCCAATGAATATAATAATACGACACGGCGCCGGAAAAAATATAGCTGTCGGTACGGTCCAAAATGCCGCCATGGCCTTTCAACAATCCGCCGGAATCTTTTAAACCTGCATCTCGTTTTAACAAGGATTCAGACAGGTCTCCCAGTTGTCCTGTTATGACCAGTAAAATACTGAGCATGAGGGCATGATGCATGGGGAAATTTGTGAGCTGAGCAAACAGCACGGCCACCAGGACGCCGCATAAAATGCCGCCATAAGCGCCTTCGGTGGTCTTTTTTGGGCTGATTTCCGGATAGAGCAAGTGTTTACCAAAGGCCTTCCCTACGTAGTAAGCGCCGATGTCCGAGATACTGATGACGACAATGGTAAACAGGACGTATCCAAAGCCGTCCTCTGGAAATATACCGGCGAATACGCCAGGTAAGGCGCTAGAGTCTAGCCCGGTGGTGATACCGGAATTTAATGATCTTAACAGGATGTAATGGGCAGGTAAAAATCCCAGGTAAAGAATGGCCAGTAAGGTGGCGCCGATGTCGCTGATGGAACCGGTGGGCCGCCGGAATACCAGGCTGACAAAACTGGCAATGATGCCCAGAGTGATGAGAGGGGTGAGGTAATTGACCTTGTTAAAGGCGGCGCAGACAATCAGCAAAAACCCGACTGGTACGGCAATAGCTTTGGACGGGGAAATATTTTTCGCGTGCATGAGCGCGCTTAACTCTTTGTAGCCTTGAAAAAACCCCAGCGTAAACAGGCCGGTCCAAAACCATCCGCCTAAGGTCATGGCAATAAGCACTACCGTGGCAATGACAATACCCGGGAGAATTCGCCGTGACCAGACACTGGGTTTTTGTCCGTCATCTAAGCTTGGTGTTGAATCTGGGGCAGAGAATGCATCACGCAAATCATGCATGGGAGTATGGCCTTTTGCGTAAAAGTAGTAAAGCCTGTGAGAATGGAAGGCTAGACTTCCATGACCTCTTTTTCTTTGTTAGCCACCAGCTGATCCAGTTGTTGGGCAAATCGGTCCGTTAGTTTCTGGATCACATCTTTCTGCCGTTCCACTTCGTCTTCTGAGAGGTTTTCTGACTTCTGCAGCTTACCCACTTCATCGGTGGCGTCGCGGCGAATGTTGCGCACGGCCACTTTACCGTCTTCGCCCAGTTTTTTAACCTGCTTCACCAGATCCTTACGGCGATCTTCGGTTAAAGCTGGTACTGTGAGGCGGATGACCTGCCCGTCATTGGCTGGGTTAAGTCCCAAATCGGATTTGGCAATGGCTCTTTCAATGTCTGAGAGTTGACCAGCTTCGTAAGGTTTAATCACGATGGTCTGACCATCCTGTACATTGACGTTGGCCATCTGAGTCACTGGAGTAGGGGTGCCATAATAGTCTACACACACCCGGTCTAAAATCATGGGGTTGGCACGGCCAGTGCGGATAGTGCTCATCTCGTTCTGAATGGCAGCTACCGCCTTGTTCATTTTATCTTCGGCTTTGCTTTTAATGTCATCTACCGTGGTCATGGCGCATATCCCACTATCAAATTTTAAAATATCCCAATAAATCCTGGATGCAGCAGTTCCCAATAGGAATAGAGCAACCACATCTTAAACCAACAGTGGCACCCAATACAAGAACCCTGCCGGATGTAAAAACCGTTTGCACTGAGGCAGATTTTTCTTGACGCTGGGCTTCCCCGTTGGCATCATAGGCACAACATCACCCATCCAGAGAGAGGAGTTTTTATATGCAGCATTCGTTATTTGGCGCCATGGCCGTGGCAGAGCCTCCGGTAAAAGAGCCAGATAGAGACGCTTTATCGGTTCCGCTAGAGGAAGCCATTTTTACTGTGATGGATTTGGAAACCACCGGGTTGAATCCCAAGAAAAACGCCATTACCGAAATCTGTGCGATTAAATATCAAAACGGTGTAGAGTTGGAAAAACTGGTGACATTTGTAAAGCCCAACGAGGAGATTCCTCCGGAGATCCAGGACATTACCGGTATTACCGATGAGATGGTTCAGAACGCTCCGCCTTTAGTAATGGCCTTGAGCGATTTGGGGAATTTTGTGGGCCCTAATCCTTTGGTGGTGGGTCATAATATTGGGTTTGATATTGGGTTTATTCGAGAAAAGCTTTACGAAGCTGGCCTGGCCAGTTTTATGACCCGATTTGAGATGCCTGATGCATTTTGCACCAAGGTACTGGCCCGTAAGGTGTTACCTTCTTTACCTAGTTATGAGGCCATTGTGGTGGCGACTCAGTTTGGGATTCAAAATCCGCAAGCTCACCGGGCAGAACATGATGTGAAGATGACCGGCGCCACCTTGTTTAAACTGTTTGAGCAAGCAAACGCCAATGGCGCGGGTTTAAAGACATTAGGCGATTTGTATGATTATCAGACTCGGCTGCAGTAGGCTTTAAGAATAAGTAGGAGAGATTTACAGTCTATGGTGCCCCCCTTAAAGCTGGCAGATGAGGAGTTGAAAAAATGTTTGGCGGATCTGCCCTGCTGGACCATTGAAGAGAATGCGCTGCAGCGGATGGTGGACGGTAAAACTTACCCGGCCAGCCTGGATTTACTGATGCAAGTGGGCCAGTTGGCTGAGACTGAGAACCATCACCCGGATATGATGCTGCATTATAAACGCCTGACTATTCGGTTTTGGACTCATACGGCGGGCGGGGTGACGGAATTGGATGTTGCAATGGCTCAAAAAACAGAAGCCTTAATCCAAGGTTATATCTGATATCAATTTTAGAGGACTTACCCAAAAGGCACTCTGGCAAGGGCTAAACGGCTAACTTTGTCGTTTTTCCTCGTTATCATCGTGCCATAGCAAATTTTTACGTAAGTCCTATTTATAAATTAAGGGCACTTGGCTCCCAAAGGTGTTTTTCTTTGAAGTTCAAAATGGGGTATGGGGCGAAGCTTCGTAAGAAAATAATGGGGTGGGCGGGTTGGGACAAATAGAGAAAGATGTCTCTACTCATGTAATTTGGTATTAGGCTAAAGTGACCAGAAGATGGCAAGAAAGAATCATAGAATACATTATTCGGTGGAATTTTCATTATGGAGCAGATTCATTATGCTAATATTTTTATTAAATTAATAAACCTTAGTGGATAGGCATTGAGTGGATAGGTATTGCGTAGTGGAAACTCTTACTAACTCAACCAATGAAGTTCTTGAGCAAGCCATTGATGGTGTTGTGACCATTGATGAGCACAATAACGTGACATTTTTTAACGCTGCAGCAGAAAGGCTGTGGGGATATACGCGTGACGAAGTTATGGGCAAGAATGTCAAGATGCTGGTGCCGTTTGATCTTCAAGCAGGCCATGATGGCTATGTCAATGCCAACCGAACCACGGGGCAAGACAAAATTGTTGGCACCTCTCGAGATGTCCCCGTCCATCGAAAAGACGGCAGTGTAATTTGGGGGAACTTGTCATTATCTAAGGTTCGTATTGGCGAGTCTTACCATTACACAGCATTTGTGAAAGATATTACGAAAGAACGTGAATCGCGCGAGATTGTCAATCAAACCCTTGAACAGGCCATTGATGGTGTCGTCACCATTGATGAACACAACAAGGTGACGTTCTTTAATGCCGCAGCAGAAAGGCTGTGGGGATATACGCGTGACGAAGTTATGGGCCAGAACGTAAAGATGCTTGTGCCGTTTGATCTTCAAGCGGGCCATGATGGCTACGTGAATGCCAACCGAACCACGGGACAAGACAAGATTGTTGGCACCTCTCGAGACGTTCCTGTTCACCGAAAAGATGGTAACGTGATTTGGGGAAACCTGTCTCTCTCAAAAATTGAATTAGAGGGAAAAATCCTCTACACCGCTTTTGTGAAAGACATTACCCAAGAGCGAGAAGCACAAGAGATTGTGAACCAAACCCTTGAGCAGGCAATTGATGCCGTTGTTACCATTGACGAGAACAACAAGGTAACGTTTTTTAACGCTGCAGCTGAAAAGTTGTGGGGATATACGCGTGACGAAGTTATGGGCCAGAACGTCAAAATGCTGGTGCCGTTTGATATCCAGGCTAATCACGACAATTACGTCAATGCGAACCGAACCACGGGACAAGACAAGATTGTTGGCACCTCTCGAGAAGTGCCAGTCTTCCGAAAAGACGGTGCCCAGCTTTGGGGCAATTTATCGCTTTCAAAAGTCAATCTCGGAAGTAAAATTCTATATACTGCCTTTGTTAAAAACGTCACTGAAGACGTTAAAATCCGGGCAAAAATGGAGCTATTATCTCTAGTTGCCGACGGCACGGATAACTCCGTTGTGATTGCCGACAAAGATGGCTTAACCGAATACGTCAACCCAGGGTTTACCAAGCTCACCAAATACACCTTTGAAGAAGCTATTGGTAAAAAGCCTGGTGATTTACTCCAGGGGCCTGCGACTGATAAAGCAACCGTTGCTGAAATTCGTAAAAATTTAAGAGCCCAAAAACCCTTTTACAGCGAGATTTTGAATTACGATAAAGATAAAAACCCTTACTGGATTTCGTTATCGATTAACCCAATTTTTAATAAACAGGGCGAGCTTGTTCGTTTTATTTCGATTCAGGCAAATATCACCGAAACCAAAGAAAAGGCCGTTAACTCAAGCTTACGTATGAATGCCATTACTCAAAGCAACATAGTGGTTGAGTGGGCAACGTCAGGCGAAATAGTTGACACGAACACTTTATTCTTAGAGTTGATTGGCACAGATCGTCAAGACTTTGGTGCTATTAAAACGATCTACCGACTAGGACAGTTTATTTCAGATACGGAGATGAAAAAGCTGCGCAATGGAACAAGTGTTCAACAAGAAATTACAGTTACCACCCATAACAATACTCAATTAATCCTGTCAGCAAATATTCTTCCTTTAAAAGACTTTCAGGGTAATCTAAGCCAGATTGTTATGTATGCAACAGATGTTACTGAGCAAAAGCAAGCCGTTAATCAGTCAACAGAGCTGATGAGCAACGTTTTAGGCCAAATTACCGACGTTTTAGAAGACATTAGCGACATTTCATCCCAAACAAATTTACTCTCGCTCAACGCCACTATTCAGGCGGCCAGAGCCGGCGAGCAGGGCAAAGGGTTTGGCGTCGTCGCCGAAGAAGTTCGAGAATTAGCCTTGAAATCAAGCGACTCTACTGAAGAAATTCGCAACGTGATCAACACAACCAGAACCAAAATTAATGAACTACAGTCACTTTACAACTAATACCAATTCCTTAAATTAGGGGTATAGGATTGTATTGTGTAGGCGTTTTCTCGCTGGGGACTCTGGAATTGAATCAGATAGAAGCGTTAGCTAAGCGAGCCAAAAGAAAGCTTGAATATCGTTAAATACAGAGTGTTTTGTTGCGAGAGAAATCAGGCAAAGCCTTAGAAGAAATTGTAGAGATGCTGTAGTTTCACAAGCGCAAGGTATACAAGCATTGTGAACTGTGAACGGTATGAAAAAGAGGGTATTAAAGCCTTTGCTTCCCTAGGTCAAGTCCAAAGGCCAAGTCAAAGACCACCCACAACGCCTCCAATCCATTGTCGGATACACCTGGATCCTAATGCCCTCCACTCATGAAACTGGTATGAAAGGCCAAGTTTGAGCGGAAAACTTTGTCGCGCCTACGAAAAAGACCGCCTAGCAGACGATCTTTTTTTGAAGCTGGTTTAAGAGGAACGATTAATTTTTTGGGCGACTAGCCTCGGAAGTAGCGCATGGGGTTGACGGAGCGATTGTTGGCCATCACCTCGTAGTGCAGGTGCGGGCCGGTAGAACGGCCCGTCATGCCAACGGTGCCGACCTTGGCACTGCATTCTACCCATTGGCCTTTTTTCACCAGTACCTTGCCCAAGTGGGCGTAGCGGGTTTTGATACCGTGGCCATGATCGATAATGACGGTGCGTCCGTAGCCACCTTCCCATCCGGCAAAGGTTACCTTGCCAAACTCAGAAGCGGTAATGGCGGTGCCGATGGGTGCAGCAAAATCGACCCCGTGATGAAACCGTTTGTGGCGCATACCGTAACCAGAGGTAAGCACATAGTGCTTCATAGGGCGTTTTAGCTGGGTAAAGGGTTTGTGCTTTTTGGCGCTGGAAAAATCAAAGCCATATACTTTTTCCCAAGCGCTACGGTCCTCTTTGGTCCGGTAAGCCGAGAACTTACTGTCAGCAGCAATATCGACCACTTGGTTGGAGCCTTCCTGTCGGCGGTAGAGTGCGCCTAGATCATCGAGAGTGGCCTCTAAGGTAAGTTCTGCCTTCCCTACAATGCCGTTGGTGTGGTTGGCGACCAAGCTTGTATCGGATGGAGAAGGTGCTGCGTTGGCAGGATTCATTGCCGTAAAGGCAGTGTGGGTGTAAAAGCAGAATAGGCTGATTATGATTAATCCGGCAATGCTTGCGTTGCCGCCGATGCCAAACCGGACTCGGTGGCGAAATTTTTGAAACGGACGGCGAAACATATAAGAAGGTTGTTCATCAATGCCTTGTAACAGGTCGAAGGAGTTGTAATTGTTAGAAGAAGGGGAGGTGGAAGAGTGTGGAACTTGAAACCGCACGCGGGTAACCTCTTGGAACCGACAATATAAAAATGAAAAACCTGCAGAAATAATAGACACCATTTGTTTTATTGAACCTGCAAGCTGCCCTACTATAAAAGAAATTCGCCGGAATCTGCAATGTTGATCTTTGGTTTTTGCAGGTAAGACCCAACGGAAAACCATTGCTGCACCTGATTTGATAGGGGTAAAGAAATATGAAATCATGCAATAAAGTCCTGAAAAATACAGCTGGATTTCTTGACCCGAGCCGGATTGAACCCTTGCAGGGTTTGTCGTTTAATACAGGTGTTGTTGTGAAAGTCTTGTATCAAGGTCAACATAAAGGATCATCACAGTAATGGTAAAACTGGGCGTCAATATTGATCATGTAGCTACTCTGCGCAATGCTAGAGGAGAGTCTTTTCCGGATCCTATCCAGGCAGCCCTGGTGGCCGAGGAGAATGGCGCCGATGGTATTACGGCCCACCTACGGGAGGACCGGCGGCACATCCGGGATAACGATATTCTTGAATTAAAAGCTGCCATTAAAACCCGTTTGAACTTGGAAATGGCCAATACCGGAGAAATGGTGGCCATTGCCTGTAAACTGCGCCCGTATATGGTAACACTGGTACCCGAACGACGGGAAGAGCTGACCACCGAAGGCGGGTTAAATGTACTAGGCAATTTGGATAGTTTGCAGCGTTCTACGGCGCTATTGAAGGATGCGGGGATTTTGGTGAGTTTGTTTGTGGAGCCCAGTGAAAATCAAATTGCGGCATCTGCCCAAACAGGTGCAGAGTTTGTGGAACTGCATACGGGGAAATATGCTCATGCTTATACGGCGGGTTCGCCTAAAGAGGAGTTGGGCCGGTTGATTCAGGCTGCGGATCAATCCAAGGAGTTGGGATTGCAGGTGAATGCTGGTCATGGGTTGAACTACGAAAATACTCTGGATATTTTGGTGATTCCTCATTTGGTGGAGTTGAATATTGGCCATAGTTTAATTAGTGAATCGGTGTTTACTGGTTTGGGGTCTGCGGTTGGTCGGATGAAGGCTTTGATCTCGGTTCCGGCGAGTTCACCTGTTTAAGGTGCCCAAAATGCCCCGTTTTAAAAAACAGGATTTTTGGGACATGAGCTGAAATGGCTTAATTGGTATGGGTTTTGGCGGTTGAGGAAATGCCCTATGTCCCATCATTAGGGCGTGTCTTTTGTGGTTATTTAGTTATCAAGGTCCTATAAGTCACGGAATCAAGCTCTTTCGGTAGTATTCATACCTTAATCAGGTTTGGCAAGTATGCAACTTGGTTGAGGTTTTTACAAGTCGTTAACGTTTTTAGTGGGATCTGGTGGTTCAATTTTATCTTGAGTTAAGGTTGTGATTAAGGTTCCCTGTTCGCTGGCCTGTTGGAGTTGTTGAAACAGTGCTGGATGATTGCGTTGGAGGGCGACGGCTTGACGGAGGGTGTAGGGGTCAGCTGTTTGGTCTTCTTTACGGGCGTTGCGGTAGGCGCGGCCGAAGCCGGCGCGGTCGATGAGGAGCATGATGCCGGTGGCAGCCAATACGCCGGCGGTGGTCCATAAGAAGCCGCGCATGATTTTGGGGAGTAGAGGGCTTTTGTCTAGGGCGGCGGCGGCTTTTTGGAGGGTGGGTCGGTTGAATACTTTTTCCAGGGAGCTGGTGACGGATTTAGAGCCCAATAGCATTGCGGCGCCAGCCTCAGTGCCGATGCTGGCGGTGATGCCCAAGGCGAGGCCAACGGCGGCTATGGGGAGGCCCAATGCGATGGGATGGCGGTTCATTTGCTCGGCCAAGCCGGGGTTCTTTTGGGCCATCCAATTGACGGCCTTGTGGTAGAGGTTGGTGACGCCCATAAAGGCGGCCCAGCCGGTGGCGCGTTTTGCGGTGGCGCTGACTTTGGTGGCGGCGGAGCCTTTGGCGGTGAGGCCTGCCAGGGCAGTGTCTGCATAGGGTATGGCGCTGCCATACCAGGAAGCAGCCTGATAAATGGCGCGGTCCGGGTGCATAGGCGCTATTGGCGCCTGGGCATAGGGGCTGGGTTGGAGGGCCGGAGAGGCCTGGACTGGGGTGAGGGTGGTTTCCATGGATCATCACCTTCTGAGAGGATTGGAATTTTATTAAACCATACCGAAGAATGGTCCGCATGAGGAAAAGTTCTCATGCCCCACATGAGAACTTTTTTGATTTATAGCTATTCCTTATACCAGGGCGCTGACGTCGGTGAAATCCAGGGTGGCGTCGGTAAACACCAGGCTTTCCACCTCCCCGGCCCCGGCGTCTTGGGTGGCGGTGTTGTCAAAGTAGTCTTCAATGGTGAGGGTATTGCCTGTGCTGAGAGTGATGAGAAGATCGTCGCCGTGGGTATTGCTGTCGCTATCCACGGCCTGCCAGCTGACCACGCCTGCAGAGGTTAGGGCGAAGCTGGCAGTGTCGGTGCCGGAAGAGTCTCTGATAATATCTACACCCGAGGTGGTGCTGAAGCCTGTGTAGCTATCGTTGCCGTCCAGATCAATGAGGGTATCGTTGCCGGAGCCTCCGTCCAGCCGATCGTCGCCATAACGGCCTTCCAGTGTGTCGTTGCCGTCTCCACCATACAGGCTGTCATCACCATAGCCATAGCTGGCGCCTCCGCTCAGATGGTCATCCCCGGCAAAACCTCTAATGTCATTATCGCCAGCGTTTCCAAAAATTGTTTCATTACTGCTGCTCCCAAAAAGATTGATGTTATTTGTGCCAAACCCCAGCATGGTCTCCACATGGTTTGGAATATAGTAACTAACCCATGTATTCACTACATCTGTGCCTTCTCCGGTGTTTTCAGTGATGACATCAGTACCCGTTGTGTTGACGGTGTAGGTATCATTGCCCTTGCCGCCAATCATGTTGTTACTGCCAGAACTTCCGCCCAAGACGTCGTCTCCTTCGCCGCCTTCCAGTCTGTCATCGCCGGCGCCACCGTCCAGGGTGTCGTCGCCGTCTTCTCCGTATAGTGTGTCGTTACCAGCTTCGCCTTTTAAATAGTTGTCTCCGGCATTCGCAGTAATAATATTATCCAGGCTGTTGCCTGTACCGTTGTTATCGGATTCGATATATAGCGTCAGATTTTCTACGTTATCCGTAAGGGTGTAATCCATATGGTAGGCAAATACTTCATCAATGCCTTCATTGGCATTCTCGGTGATGTTATCTGTTGTTGCATCTATGTAATAAGTATCGTTGCCGGCGCCGCCGTATAAGTAGTTGGTGCCTTCAACGGGTGAGGCCGTGGCATGAATGACATCATCTCCGGCATTGCCATAGACCGTATCCGAGCCACCTCCGGCATCAATGGTATCGTTGCCCTCTCCGGCGGTTATGCTGTCGTCTCCATTACCACCACCTATGCTATCGATGCCATCTCCGCCAAGAATCGTGTCATTTCCCTCTCCACCTTCTATGGTGTCGTCGCCGTTTCCACCGTCCATGTAGTCATTGCCGTTAAAATAGAGTTCCAGCAGCTCGTCATCGCCGTCACCCCCATAATAGGTGTCATTGTCATTCCCACCCACCATATAATCGTTGCCCAAGTCGCCGGTTAGATAATCGTTTCCTTGTGCCCCCATGACAATGTCATTGCCATCGCCTCCAAACACCGTATCGTTGCCGTTACCGCCCTGTAAAGAGTCGTCCCCTGCAAGCCCTGCAATGTTGTCATCAGCGTTGGTTCCCAACAAGCTATCGTTTCCAGACGTTCCAATAATTATGGCCATCTCATCAACCTCCTAAACATTTATTACCTTTGAATAGGTTTACTGTAATGATTGATGGTGATGCCTTTCAATGCTGCATTTTTATATGGCGATCATATAAGCTGATATCGTTTTATAGTTGTAGTGACTGGCTAAGCCGATAGTAATAGCGCCAGTCATGTTTTTTGGCGTTTCCTCAACATGTCATCAACGACTTTTGTCACAGAATCGTTATGAAAAGATCATGGATTTGTCACATAACATCTTTTTACAAAGTCTTGGGAGAGTAAGCGAATATGGTTCTTTTAGACTATTGATGGTGTCTTTAAATCTTTTCCATCACATGCATATTACAAGGTAGAGTTTGGGCCCGGTAAAAAGGGAAAGCCGCATCTGCGGGTGGACGCGGATGCGGCATGATTTGGGAAGAAGGGTTATTAGGGTACAGTGGGTGGTTGTGGGTTATTTGTTAAACTGTTATTAAACCGCCTGGATAATGGTCTGCATGACCTGACTGTGGGCGGTAATGACCCGAGAGGCAGCTTCTAAGCCCCGTTGGGTGATAACCAAATTGGTGAACTCGGCGGCGATGTCTACGTTAGAGGATTCTAACGCGCCAGCTTGAAGGGAGCCCCGACTCTCGTTCCCTGGGACGCCGAAGAAAGTGTTTCCACTGTTGGCGCTGATGAGGAAGTTGTTGTTTCCGTCATACAGCAACCCTTGTGGGTTGGTCACCGTGGCGGTTTGGAGTTGGAGCTGACGTCCGTCCATATCGCTGAAAGGCCCGTTGGCCGTTCCAAGAGACCCGCCATCAACCCCGGCAAGACCTATTCCGATTTGTGTGACGATTCCATCGTCACTGGCGGTGGATGGTGCCGCGTCGTTGTCGTTATCTGCCCCATAGGTTCCGCCTTCTGAAGGAAGGTGAACAATCTCCCGGCGAGCTTGAGTTGGATCGGTGGTGCTGACGGTGTTGGGATCGGTCCGCACACTGATTCGATCTCCGTTGGAGTATGTGCCGGTAATGGATCCATCAGAGCCGATGGAGAAGTTGACCAATTGCACTGTGGCAATGTTTTGACCGGTTGCACCGGCGTTTCGTGCGGCAGTAATGTTGGCGGTGGCTTCACCAATCCCGGCCAAGTGGGTTTGTACGATGGTGCCTGCAGCGTTGGTATCCTTCACAATTACCATTTCTTGTGGGATTTGAACGGTAGTGATGGTGGCTGGGACACTACCCGAGAGCTGAGAGGTTCCCCGGACCCGGTTTCCAGAGACGGTGACCATGTTGCCCAAAGAGTCCAAACTGAAGTTCCCGGCACGAGAGAGGAAGAAGCTGGCGTTGACGCTGCCCAGGTTCTGATCCACCCGTTCTACAGCGAAGAAGCCTTCGCCGTTGATCAGCAGGTCGGTGCCTCGTCCGGTAAACTGGGTACCCCCCTGGCTGAAGTCTGCGGGAATTTCGGCAACTAAGACGCCGTTTCCGATTTGTCTTGGGTTGGTACCGCCCAAGTTTCCGTTAGACCGGGTACCGCCGGTGATGGTTTGGGCGAAGACGGTGGCGAAGTTGACGCTGCTGGATTTAAACCCAACAGTGTTGACGTTGGCCACGTTGTTTGAAATGACATTTAGCCGCGTTTGGTTTGCTCGGACCCCCGAGACTGCAGCAAACAAACCTTGACTCATTTACACATACCTCCGATTTTCTCTTTTTCTCTCAATTAAAATCCTGTAACACACATAAATACTCAATATTGGATTAATTCGTAAAACCTAAATTTCGATTACCCTTCCGCGGCAATGCCTGGGTCTTCCGAGAAGATTTGGAAGACCGATCCGGGTGGGTAGAGTTGGCCATCGACATTCAAGCCAATTTCGTCCGCCGTCACGACGACGCTGTCGACCTTGCCGACCAAGCTGGAGCCATCCTCTTGAAGGATCTCAACAAACTTGCCTACCATGGTGCTGGCGTTGGAAATTTGGTTGGATTTTTCAATGTTGGCATTGAGCTCATCCAGTTTTTCAATTTGGGTAAACTGGGCTTGCTGGCCGATAAACTCGGTGTTGTCTACCGGTTCTAGTGGGTTTTGGTATTGGAGTTGTGCCAAGAGCAATTGCAAAAAGGCGTTCTTGTCCAACTTGCCGCTGCCCCGGTTCTCCAGACCATTTTCAAAATTGATCCGGTTGGTGTCGTTCCGGAGTGTGGTGAGGGTGTCTTGAATGGCGCTCACAATAAACCTCCTACTTTTTCCTGTTTCTCCTGATGCATGTCCGAATAACCCTTATCTTTTCTATTTCTTCTACTTATTACACTGTTGCTAATTACGTTTTATCCATTACACAAGAACACTAATTTGCCCGTGTTCGTGGGCCTGGCGGAGTCCGCGATGATCTGAAGCGCTGATGTCTTCGCCATCGGCACCGCCGAAGATTGAATTGGAATTGCCCAGTACCGGAGCGTCCGGTTGAGAGGCAAAATTGCCTTGGAATCCCTGGTGTTGTTTTTGCCCGGAAAATTGTTGTTGGAGCATTTCTTGGTAGGGATTTTGCTGTTGGTTAAAGCCGCGCTGGAAGTTGGCATCGGCGTTGTGCTCGCCGGTGGCCATGGCGACCATGTTTACCGTGAGGCGGTTGACGCGGATGCCTTTGGATTCCAGGGTGGTTTTCAGGGCCGACAGTTGATCTTGCAATGCGTCTTGGGCTTCTGGGGTTTGGGTGATGAACCGCGCGTTGACCTCGTTGTTGCCGAGGGAGACCAGCCGGACTCTGACAGAGCCTAGGTTTTCTGGATTAAGCTGTAGGGTAATTTCGTTGCGTCCCTTGGCGGCAGAGACGACATCCAGATCTGCATCCAAGCCGTCAACAACCTGTTGGGCAATGGGTTGGGTGGGTTGTGAGGCTTCTGCCGGGGCTAACGGTGTGGGTTGGGCTTGGCCTGTTACAGCCTGAACAGCGCTATTCACCGTTGACGTCACCGATTGAACTGAAGCTGACAGATCCAGGGCGCCTTCTGCCGGGGTATAGGTCGAAGTGACCTCAGCGGTGGGGGCTTCCAGGCTCAGGCTAAGGAGAGACGGT
>JAHQWC010000120.1 GCA_019634025.1 Vampirovibrio sp. | reverse complement strand
GGGATCATAGAAAATGCAGCAAAGAGATTCCGTGAGTCTGAAAAAACAAGCGCTGAGCTAGCCTTTACCAAAAGAGTTATTGAGTGTGATCGGCAAGCATCTATTATCAAAACCCATTCACCCTCAGCATCTGTCTTTCGGTGTCCTACAGCAAATAACTCTGAGTCTACAAACAGTGCTCTTTTTTATTATTTTAATAAAGCCCTAAAAGCACCGCCAGAGCATTAATAGACTTACTCAATGATAAAACACTCTAGTTATACAGTTTACCCAACCCCACCTGATATTCCGGCCCATTCACAATCCCTCTCTCCGTAATAATCCCCGTAATCAACTCCGCAGGCGTTACATCAAACCCTGGGTTATACACGCCAATGCCCTCGGCGCAGATGCGCTCCCCGTTCACCGTCGTCACCTCTTCTTCCTCGCGAAACTCAATGGGAATCTCATCCCCACTCGCAGTAGAGAGATCCAAGGTTGACCGGGGTGCCGCTACATAGAACGGCACATTATGCGCTTTGGCCACTAAGGCCAAATTGTAGGTGCCAATTTTGTTGGCCGCATCACCGTTGGCGGCAATCCGATCAGCCCCGGTAATCACCGCCTGCACCTTACCGGCTTTCATCAAACTCCCAGACATTCCATCCGTCACCAACGTCACTGGAATCCCATCTTCAGCCAGCTCCCACGTGGTCAGCCGGGCGCCTTGGAGCCGAGGACGCGTTTCATCTGCATACACATGAATGGTGGAATCCTGCTCAAACGCGGCGCGAATCACACCCAAAGCCGTCCCATATCCACCTGTTGCCAACGCACCGGCATTGCAGTGGGTTAAAATCCCGGCCCCCTTCGGCATCAAGGCAGCCCCCAGTTTTCCCATAGTCTGATTGGCCGCAATATCTTCAGCCAAAATGGCTTCGGCTTTTTCCGTCAGTTGGTCTAATATCACCGAAATATCAGGGCTGCTATTTCGAGTCAACTCGTCCACCACCGCCAACATCTCTCTCAACGCCCAGGATAAATTAACGGCCGTTGGGCGTGTCGCGTTCAAAAGCTCTGCATCCTCGCGAAGCTTTATGACTATTGATTCTACGGATAGGTTTTCGGCAACAGCCAATCGAGCACTAAGCACCAACCCAAAAGCACCCGCAATACCAATAGCAGGTGCACCTCTAACCACCATCGTGCGAATGGCGTCTGCCATTGCTTCAGGCGTTTTAATGGTCTGATAAGCAACCTTGCCCGGCAGCACCGTCTGATCCAGTAACCAAGCACCCTGCTGAGTCAGGGTGACGGGAAACACCTTAGACATCTTGGTAGACACAACAGAAGCCAAAACCGGCTTACCGTTTTTTCAAGAAGTCTGGCAGATCCAAATCCAGTAACTTACGGGCTTTTTCTTGCAATCCACCGCTATTCGCGCCGGAAACACCTGCGCCAACACTCTGAGGCGGAGCCGTCGAACCACTGCGGGTTGCAGGGGTAGGGCTATGAGAAAACTCTGGCAAGGCCACCCGGCTGCTTTGATACGGATCTTCCAGTTTCGGCGGCAAGGCGGAAGCATACTTATTCGGCGTCTCGCGAAGCGGCATCTGATCAAACAATGCGTCTACATCGGGATTACTGCTTCGAACAGAGGTTTCAAAAGGCGTACGAACCGAAAAAGCGTCTTCAGCCTGCTTACCCAACTGGCCCCGTAGTTCAAACCCGGTAGCAATCACCGTAATTTGAACCTCACCTTGAATCCGCTCATCAATCACCGAGCCGAAAATAATGTTGGCGTCTTTATCCACCGACTGATAAACCACCTCGGCAGCTTCGTTCACTTCATGCAACGTCATATCCGGCCCACCGGTCACGTTAAAGATAACGCCGCTGGCGCCCTGGATAGAGGTTTCCAGCAACGGCGAGTTAATGGCCATTTGGGCAGCTTCCATCGCCCGGCCTTCGCCAGACCCGGTACCCACACCCATAATGGCGGATCCGGCCATGCTCATCACCGTTTTCACATCAGCAAAGTCAACGTTGATCAAACCAGGAACGGTAATGATATCGGAGATACCTTGAACACCCCGTAATAACACATCGTCTGCAATCTTAAAGGCTTCTTGCATAGACGTACGACGTTCCACCACGTCCAACAACTTGTCGTTAGGAATAACGATGAGGGTGTCTACAGCTTCTTTTAAAGCTTCCAAGCCTTGAGTTGCCTGCTGCATCCTGCGGCGGCCTTCAAAGCCAAAGGGCTTGGTCACCACACCAACGGTAAGCGCACCTAAGTCTCTGGCAATACCTGCCACCACGGCAGCAGCTCCGGTACCCGTACCACCACCCATACCGGCAGTAATAAACACCATGTCAGAGCCTTCCAGGGCCATCATGACATCATCCCGGCTTTCGTCAGCAGCTTTTTGACCAATGGCGGGGTTACCACCAGCCCCAAGGCCACGGGTAATTTTCTGCCCCAGTTGTAGCTGCTTGTCGGTCATCGACATTTCCAACACTTGGGCATCGGTATTCATGGCCCAAAATTCTACGCCACTCATCCCGTTCATGATCATACGGTTGGTAGCGTTGCCGCCAGCCCCACCAACGCCAATAACCTTGATACTGGCTCTCATCCGGCTTGGAACGCCAGATGCAGGGTTGGTTGATTCAAATAGTGAACGAGACTGCCCCTCTTGAAAACGCATTTCATGATCCATCGAAGCCGGTTCCTTCCTTAGAATAATTTACTGGAGGAATTACAAAAACAGAATTTCTGATAAGAGATACTGACAAACATTCAAACAGTCAAACATTTTTACTACAGACAGAGCACACTATAAATCTATAGCGCCTTGGTTGTTTACCTGACGTGGTACGGGTTGACACTCTCTGCCTCGTCATTGCATCTCTTGCCGTAAATCCTAAACAAATAAACGCACCTACCGGGCGCGAAACGAATAGTTTCTATTATTGATGAAAACACCCTGATTGAAAAGAAAGTTTGAGAAATGTAATCAAGATTCCAAGTACTTTTGATACCACAAGCACTAGAGCTCATGCAAGACAACGTCACACGTATGTTTGAACCTTATTCTCTCATCTAAGCTTGGTGGCGTAACGGCTCCTAAAACATGAACCATGGTTTGGCAAGGAATTGTCTCAATGTAAGAATCGGTGTTATAACAATAGTTATTAATTTTTCACACCGCTGACACCTAACGTTGTTATCTGGGGTTTTACCTTTCAAATGATGATATAAGGGTATCAGCAAGTTACAGCCGTTATATCATTTTAAGTCGTGTCAGGCAGTCTCCCCATGAACAAAATTAACCTCCAAGAAGTTATCCGAAAAATAGACGAATTGCCGGAAATTCCGCAGGTTGCGTTGCGGGTGATGCACATGATGGAAGATCCAGATATCAACGCCGAAGAGCTGGGCAAAGTGATTCGGGTAGACCCTAATATGACCACCCAGATTCTACGGTTGTGTAACTCTGCTGCATACGGGTTTTCCCGCAAAATCTCCACTGTTAAAGAAGCTATCGCTATTTTAGGCTTTAACACCTTAAAAAGCATCGTCTATGTCATTGTCTCCAAACTGGCTTTGGATCACGAAGTAGAAGGTTACCAGTTGGGGAAAGGGATGCTGTGGCAGAACTCTTTGACATGTGGTGTATACGCGAAACACATTGCCGAAAAGAAACGACTGGTAGATCCGGAATTAGCCTTTACCGGCGCTTTGCTTCGGGATATTGGTAAAACCGTGATTGGACAGTATGTGGGCCCTAGCTACAACGACATTGAAAAGCTGGCTCAGCAAAAGCATATTGATTTTGTCCAAGCAGAAACCGAAGTGTTGGGTATTAATCACACTTTGGTAGGTATGCGCGTAGCGGAGAAATGGAATTTACCGGACCGCATCACCAAGGTCATCCGTTACCACCACGAACCTGCAGCTTTGGCAAAACTGCCTTTGGTGGAACCTACTGACCTAAAACTGGTATCTGCCGTCCATTTATCAGACGCCTTGACCATGGTCATTGGCACCGGAGTGGGAAGTGATGGACTCATGTACTCCCTCGATACCGACACACTAAAGAAGGTAGGTCTGGAAATCTCTATGGCCACTATGGACAGTCTAATGGAAGAGTTGCTGCCGTTGAACCGCGTGGTTGACTCTCTGATTGATTCTTTTTCGTAAACATTTTCAAATTGGAACACAAAACGTTCATGTCGCTTCAAACCACTGAAACTATACTGCACGGAGAACTAAAGGTTAGCAATAACCGTAGTACGGTTTTGTATATTGCAAACCTCACCACCAGTATGGCGGTGGCCATTTATGATCCGGTCCTAAAAGTTGGCGGCATGGCTCATATTGTGTTACCAGAAAGCAGGTTAGCAGCCTTGGAAGGCGAAGAAAAGCCACCAGCCACTTTTGCCGATGAGGCCGTACCCTTACTGGTTGAAGCTTACCTAGAAGCAGGCGGACAAAAGCAAAATGCTCAAGTTCGAATGGCCGGAGGATCTCAACTGTTTAACTTCGGAGGCGGCGGGGGCAACTATTTGAATGTGGGCTCCCGAAACTCCACTGCCATTCGAGCATCTTTGTCAAAGCTTGGATTTACACTGGAAAAAGCCGACACCGGCGGCAATAAAGCCCGGCGTGTTCGCTTGGTGATTGCCAGCGGGCAGTTCTCTGTGGCGCAATTGGGCGGCACGACCTTAAGTCTGTAAAGATGATAACATCATGTCAAAAATCTGTTACTGGACATGACCCTCCAGTTTCTTTCAACATGGATGTTCTGTCCCAAGATGAGAAAAAGCACCACAATCCAATCTAACGGTATAATAGAACTTGGTTTAGGGTTAAGGTTCAGTGGATTATTAATGACTGCAAGGACGTTGATGATTAACCGAAAGCAAACGATTCGGCAAAACGTTTTTATGCTGGTATTGACAGCTTGCACGGTAAGTATGGCTTGTCCTCCAAGCTTCGCCGTGGATAAAGAACTGGTGATTACTCAGGATGCGGACCATAATATTAATTTGCTGATTGAACCTGAATTGGCGACCAGTACCCGGATGAGCCGACGAAAAGGGCTCACCATGGTATATGTACCGGATAGCGGATTTGCCTCTGGATTTGACCCCGGTTATTTCGACATTGAACCGGCACTTAAAGGCCAACATGTGGTAGATGTTCAACGGTTAAAACATGGCACTCGGCTCATCATCCGTTCTGAAGACGTATACCTGAGCATCCAACAGATTGCCGACTCTCAAGCAGAAAGTAGATCCTCTATTAAAAGCGAGTCGGAGAGAGTCGCCGGGAGTATAGGGGATAATACCCAACCAAAGTATGCAACAGAAAGTACCGATGCCATCAGCATGGCGGCTATAAAGGAAGCACCAAGCTCTCAAAACACAAAAGGATATATGGACAAGCTGGCTCAAACCAAGCTTTCTCCTAATACGGAAACAACTGATGCTTTTACCCTCACAACTGAACCAGAAAGTTCCAGAATATCGGAACTTTCTGCTGATGGAGAAAAAAAACCGGGAAGCTCGGATGAATTATTTTTGGAGGGGAATCCAAAAGATAATAACAAAGGGGAAAATACTATTCCGTTAAACCGGATTACCCGGCAACCTCAACAAACGGTAACCCAAGATGGAACCATGCCGAGGATTTTATTGGGATTACTCGCGGTGTTGGGGTTATTAGGGTTGTTTGCTAAGTTTATTCTCCCCGCAATGGCTCGTCGGTTCCCACGATTGTTTAAACAAGAGCCTCTGCCAGAAGTAAATGATGCTTTGCCGTCTCCATTTTTTGATCCACATCAACAAAACAGAAGCCAAATCAACGAACAACCTGCCCAGTCTGCTTCTACAATAAATCAGCATACACAGCTAAAATCTAAACTGAACGCATCAGGGCAACCATTTGAAATTATTACCTCTCAGAGCATTGCACCAGATAAGTCATTGCACTTGGTAAAAATAAAAGACCGAGAATTGGTCATTGCCACGACACCAAATAATATTTCGTTATTGGCAGATATGGATATTGGGTCAGCATGGCAGGCCAGTCGCGCCAATGAACATCAAGCCAATGAGAACGAAAAACCGCCCGCCAATTTAGATACCTGGCTAAGCTCGATAAAAACCCAAGCCGAGCAGATTTCGGATGCACCTAATAGCACCGCAAAACCTGATAAACATTCGCCAGTAATGCCGCAGGAGACCCCTTACCCTCCGCAAAATCTACCACCGGCACAACAGAGCTCAAAAACACCATATCCCTATAGGCTAGAACACCCCCCTCATACACAACAAAATGAGCCTATATACCCTCCTCAAACAGCTCAGAGAAGAACACCTCGACGATCTCCTAATGAAAAAAGGGGGATACCTCAGGCTCCTTCACAATCCATACCTTCACCTGCAAGAGCGGCTGCACCTTCTGAGATTTACAAAAAATACTTGCCCGGGTCTTCAGGAGCGTTATCATCTTACCCAGCTTCGACACAATCAAAGCCTTACCAAACAAATCCTCGAAGACCTTACCCACAACAACCTGCACCTCCTCACCCTTCGACTCAAGATCCTTATATTAAGCGTCCAAGGCAGCAAGAAGAGGAAGTAGTGGTGCTTCAGGATTACGATGACGCATTTTAAAATCAGTGGGTTTCTTAATTTTCTGCAGGTGATTTTTGGGGCAGTTGGTCCTTTAGCAGTCCTCTATTCACAGTAAATTTAATGAAAGCGATCCAAAATCACAATCGTCGTGTATGATAGGGGGGTATTTTGTTTTTTGTTCAGTGGGTTCACCCGTTTCGGGTGAGATGTGGTGTAAAAAAGAAAGGATAGAGATACATGCGTAATGCAATTGCGTTGGCTACTGGTTTAATGCTGTTGGCTGCTCCCTTAATGGCGGATGCTAAAGATGCCGTGAAAGACGGCGTAGATGTGTCTGGCAGCGAGAGCGATTTGTGTTCCGTTTGCTGGGAAAAAGGTTCGTTTACCGAATCTAACCCAACCGGCGCTCGGATTGCCACCTTACCTTTACGGGCCGTCACCGGCGCCGTAGGGATGCCCGTTGGCGCTGTCGGCGGTTTTGGTAAGCGGTTTGCCAGTGGTGCCGAATGGGTGTCAGACAACACCTTTGGTAACATTGTAGACGAAGATGGTAATGCCACCAGTAACACCATTGGTGCTGCACTAAAAACCCCGTTTTTGGTGCCTGCCGCATTGGTCGGATACGCCATTGTCCCCACCGTCGGTGGTGTTGTCGGTTTAGCTGAAGGCGCCGTTCACGGAACTGCCAAAGGCTTTATGTACCCTGACAAACTCTAGTTAAACTCGAGTTTTAAACGATTCTTTAAAACGTCCGACCTTTCTTTGATGAGGGGTCGGCGTTTTTTATTAGGCGATTATCAGGCAAATCCGGTACAAACCCTTCTCCCGGTATTACAATAGAGGGATACGGTTAGGCTGTTACCTAAATATGTCGATTCTGACTTACATCATTAAACGGTTCCTCATTGCCATTCCGACAATTCTGGCGGTATCGGTACTGGGGTTTTTATTAATGCGGTTTGACTTCGGCACCTTTGGCCCGTATGACATTGATTTTGGAATTGGCTCACCCATTCATCTGGATGCCATTCCACTGAAGAACCCCATTGACCCCTTAGCAGAACTGCGCAATAACCCACAGATCTCTGCCAAAGCCTTGCAAAAGGAAGTGATCCGCCTGGGGCTGGATCAGCCCATGCATGTACAGTATTGGCGGTGGGTAAAGGGCGTTTTTCAGGTCAACCCGGAAGCACTTTCAGAAGGGAAGCTCTGGGAGTTCTTCCAACCAGACCTGGGCAAAGACTACAGCGGACATGATGTGGCCCGTGAATTGATGAGCCGGGCCAAGAACACGTTGGCCTTGAATTTGTTGAGTGTGTTTTTCGCCTGGATCATCGCCATTCCGCTGGGCATACAAGCAGCATTACACTGGCGTTCGCTGTTTGATCGATTAACAACAGTGGCGGCTACCTGTGGCATGGCGCTCCCTTCATTTGTGCTGGCGCTCATGCTGGCAGTGGTTGCCGTAAAAACCGGCTGGCTCCCCATCAGCGGCATTACCAGCGCCAACTATGAAAGCTTATCCTTAGTCGGCAAGGCCTTGGATATTGCCGCGCACTTGGCACTGCCGGTGTTAACGTTAACGCTATTGGGATTAGCTGGATGGCAACGGCAGATGCGGGGAAATCTGTTGGATTATTTGCAGGCGGAATACATTCGCACCGCCCGGGCAAAAGGCTTGCCGGAAAACGTGGTGATTTATAAGCACGCAGTCCGCACCGCCATTAATCCGTTGGTGACGATGTTAGGGTTTCAGTTGGCCGGGCTGTTGAGTGGATCACTTCTAGTGGAAACAGTGTTGAACTACCCAGGGCTGGGGGCCTACATATACGCCGGGGTGTTGAAGACCGACACCAATGTCGTGATGTCTTCCCTAGTGATGTCGGCCATTCTACTGGTCGCCGGAAACTTATGTGCGGATATTCTGCTGAAAATTGTGGACCCAAGGATTGAGTTGAGCTGATGGCCAATAAAGGAAAATCAGCAGGTTCTCTCCTTGCGGTGGAGCGGGGAACCTGGTCTCGGCTTTGGCGGAAGATCAGCAAGGATCAGATTGCGTTTTTAGCGTTTCTCACCCTCATTGTGTTGTACCTCATGATTGCAGTGGCCGGGTTTTTGGCGCCCTACAGTGAAGGGTGGTTTGATCGAAACTACGCCACAGCGCCGCCAACCCATGTCTATATGATTGACGGCGAAACCGGTGGAATAACCTGGCCTTACGTCTATCAATCCAAACGGGGATTTGATCAGGAGACCTTTGAATTTGGTTTTACACCGGATACTTCCAAGAAACATCCAGTACAGTTTTTTGTAAAAGGAGAACCCTATAAGCTGCTGGGGCTCATTCCAGGAGATATTCACCTGTTCGGCGTCGAAGCACCCGGGCGCATTTGTCTGTTGGGCACAGATATCAACGGACGGGATAATTTTTCCCGATTACTTTACGGCGGGCAAATATCCTTAACCATTGGATTCCTGGGGCTGTTTATCGCTTTTCCCATCGGACTCATATATGGCGGAATCTCCGGCTACTTCGGCGGATGGATCGATAATGCCCTGATGCGCGTCACCGAAGTCATTATGTCCATTCCCAGTTTATATCTGCTCATTAGCTTGGCCGCCATCATCCCGGCGGGATTTACCAGCGCCCAACGGTTTGCCATGGTGGTGGTGTCGCTGGCGTTTATTGGCTGGGCAGGCCTTAGCCGGGTCATCCGAGGAATGGTGTTGACCATCAAGGAACAGGAATATGTAGAATCAGCCCGAGCCATCGGCCTGGGCGCCCTCCCCATTGTGATTAAGCATGTGCTGCCGCAGACGGCGAGTTATGTCATTATTGCCATTACTATGGGCGTGCCGGATTATATTCTGGCAGAGTCGGGATTGAGCTTTTTAGGGCTGGGCATTCAACAACCCGACGCCAGTTGGGGCAACATGCTGAAAGAGGCTCAGGAGATTACCAACCTCATGACCCGACCCTGGATGATGATGCCGGGGGTACTGATCTTTTTGGCGGTGCTGGCCTTTAATGTGATGGGAGATGCGGTACGGGATGTGTTGGATCCCA
Organism: Vampirovibrio sp.; assembly: GCA_019634025.1. GTDB lineage: Bacteria > Cyanobacteriota > Vampirovibrionia > Vampirovibrionales > Vampirovibrionaceae > JAHQWC01. Next base: position 2,091 of record JAHQWC010000120.1, on the reverse strand, counting down.
AGAGTTATATTCGGAAGTAGTTTGTATTTTTACTGTGGTTTTGGCATTTTAGGTGGAAGTTTTAGCCGATTTTGCAGGAGATGTTGCTTTGGGACGGTTTGTTGGCTTGGTACTATTGCTTTGGTGGGGGGTGGCAGGGTGTTTTACACCGGCCGAAGCCACAGACAATGAGTTTCAGCAGTGGAATTTGGTGACATTGCAATTGCCAGTGTCCAAAGTGGCGCCGGTGTCGGAGAAGGTGAAACTGTATCTAGAAGCTCAGCCACGGCTGGGGGATGAGCTGGAGAACCTGGACACGCTACTCGTGCGCCCGGCCATTGGATATCAGGTAACACCCCATATCTCGATATGGCAAGGGTATGCGTGGATTCCCTCGTTTCAGCCGCAGCTCAATCAAGAACACCGAGTGTTTCAGCAACTGCTGACCAACCATGATGTCAAAAAGCTCAACATTACCAACCGCACCCGAATGGAACAGCGCTTTATTGAAGGCGCCGGAGATCCGGCTTACCGGCTGCGACATATGGTACGGCTGGCGCACCCCATTAGGGGCTCTAAAAAATGGCAATTGGTGGGGTATAACGAGGTGTTTATGAACTTAAACAGCACGCCCAGCGGTCCCAAAGCCGGGTTTAACCAAAACCGCCTGTATGTGGGGGTAAACCGAAAAATTAATAAGCACTTGAATGGAGAAGTCGGCTATATTTGGAATTACATCAACACCGCCCAGCCAGCGGCAGACCGGATGAACCATGTGTTGATGGTGACGGTGAATATGAACTTGTAGGGTGTGTTATAGCTTCTTGCCTGACTATAACTAATTTATGGAAATTGAATAAACGAGGCCAGCTTGTATTATCTGGCCAGCCTCGTTAATACGATTGTTGCTATTGAGGAGGCATACCATACTGCTGTGCTAATTGTTGAATAATGACATATACTGGCATACTCCGCCCTCGCAGCTGCATTGTTTGCCCGTTTGGTAAAGTGATTGTTCTGCCTGGAACAAAAATATTTTGATTAGCATCTTGGGATGAAATTACGTTGAGCTGATTAAATAATATATCGCGTCTTTCACTTTGCATGGGTTCCATAGCTTCTAAAGCAGCTTCTAGCTGCACTTGTAGTTCATCATATTCTCTTTGTTGAGCCTGAACTTCTGCATCTTGTTCTAAAGTGGCAAGTTGTTGTTGGCTTTGCGCAAGTTCAGCTTCTTCTTCTTCTAAAATTCTTGTCCAAAGAGGATCTCCTGGATTTCTTTCAAGCATCCGTTTGGTGCCTTCAATACTGCTTTCCAAGTTTTCAATATCACCTGGCAGATCTTGGAACGCTTTTAAATTTGCATTATTCTCTCGCATAGTGTTTTGCGCATCACGAACAGGCCTTACCGTAGTTTCCTCGGCATTCGCCAATTGAATATTGGTATTTTTAAGACTTTCCAGCGCAGCAGCTTTTTCTTCTGGTGTTAAATCCGAGCGCCGATCGATCATCTGTTCAAAGATGGCAGCTTTTTCTTCTGGTGTACTAGCGTTTATCGCTTGTTCTGCCAAATCCGACACATCTGGAGCAGGTTCTCCACCAAAGAATGGGAACCCAGCAGCTTGAAGCTCTAAGTTTTCGGCCGATGGATCTGCAGCATTAAGACCGCCGGTCGCTTGAATTTGGGTTCGGTTAAATTGGCCCAGAGCATTGAGATCTACGTCCGTAGAGCCATCACCAATTGCTGCAGTTTGTAAAATGCCTTGTTGATTAGGGTCAAAGACAATAGGCCCACTACCACCTTCATTCCCACGGCTCCCTGGCGGAATGATGATAGTTCCATCACTTCCTTCAGATTCAACATCGGTTGTAGTACTTAAGTCAACCACATCCGCTGTTCCAGCATCAGGCCGGTTTGGGTTAAAGACAATAGAGTCACTACCGCCTTCATTCCCTCGGCTTCCTGGCGGGATAACGATAGTGCCTTCCTGCTCAGCATCAAAAGGTATTAAGTTATCCGGGGTATTGGGCGGAGAATTCTCATTGATAGACACATCCACACTATTATCAAGCGGCTTTGCATTACTCATGCGGTCTGCCGTCCAGTAGTCC
>JAHQWC010000119.1 GCA_019634025.1 Vampirovibrio sp. | reverse complement strand
CTTTGCCATGCTCATTTCCTTCACCACACTTTCAGATCTCACTCAGCCGCTACCGGATCAGTTGGCCAATAAACCGTTACCCACCCCTGTGATGTATTTACCTCAAAAAAATCCGTATTTGAATGCCCTTATCCACAACGCAGCAGCCTATACCCTGCCTCAAAAAGCATTGCTGTTTGCCGCCGGCAACACTTATGCCACTATCCCCGAATCTCCTTGGGCCAGAGCAGTGAAGGGCATTTTAGAAAAACAGGTGTTGGACAACCCGGTTGCCACCTCTGCTGATCGGGTCTTAGAACATCACCTGGCGTATGTTCGCGCCCACCAGTATATTGGATGCCGTTACGGCGATGAAGATAAACTTCCGAAGTGTGCCCTGAATATACCCCACCAAAACGCGTCTCATCCATAATTTGTTAGAGATACTGTATGAATTCTCCCGCTGAACCGTCTGATTTTTCAGACATCAAAGAAAATACGATCCTCGTGCTGGGGGCAACTGGATTGATGGGCAGCCTGGTGGCGGATCTCATTAGAAAGCGCCTGCCGGATGTTCGCCTGATATTGGGCGCCAGAGGGTTAGCCACAAATGAAGCCAAACACCACCGGCGGATAGATATAAACAATCGCCAACAACTGCGCAAAGTGTTGGTGGATGTGGGGTGTGTGATTAATGCGGTAGGTCCCTACGATTATGACCCGACGGTTTTATTGGAAGTTTGCGGGGAGCAGCGCAGCCATTACGTGGATTTAGCTGAAGCTCCTGAGTTTATCGATAAGGTGAAAAAAATCGGTGCGACGGTGTGCGAACTGCAAGATGAAGATGACCGTACCGGCATTGTTACCGGCTGTTCGACGGTGCCGGCCATGATTGAGGCCTTTGCCCATCACTGGTCTAATGTAGAGAACATTGATCAAGCTCGAATATACCTGGCCATGGGTTCTGCCAACCCGGTCACCCCGGCCTTGGTCTATAGTCTACTTGCTCCGTTGGCCAAGCGCTCTAAAAGCGCTTTTACCCAACTGGACCGCAGAAGCTATGGCAATAACAACGATCTCACTCGACTCTTCGGCCGATATCCCTTTGCGTTGGATACCACCGGCCTTACCCTTTGGCGACGAGTGGTGCCGGCCACCTTTTGGATTAGTTTTGATCGCGATTTCCATAGCCAAGCTCTGTGGCTTGCCGCCAAAATTCTGCCGTGGATTCACCCTCGGCTGATTAAACGTCTTTGCAACCTTGCCCAACCCTTTATGCCTTTTGTTCAAAGGTATGGTGACAAACAGGGCTTTTTAGTCATTGAAGGGGTAGATAAAACCAACCAGGTGGTCAAAGAGGTGATTATCCGAGCCGAGGAAAACGGCCTTAACGTCCCGGCTTTGCCCAGCACCTGGGCGGCAGAGAAGTTGCTTTGCGGTGGGTATACCGGTGTTCAGGATTTACGGGATTTGATGAACGAAGACGAGATGGTGGAGTCCCTGGAAGCAGAAGGGTATCCCGTTAGCATCCGTCACTAATTGTTTATCTAACCCCTCCTCTCTTGGCCGAATGTGCTTTCAGTGGGACAATAAACACCAGAGAGAAAGCATCGGTGAGATGCATATTATTTGGAGGTTTTTTGGCATGGCAAAATACCAGGGCGGCAATAAAAATAACGTGAACTACGTCGTCGTAGAATTACAAAACGAATCCGTCACCCTGGAGTCTGGGGCCATGCACTATATTCAGGGGCAGATTGAAGTGGAAAGCAAAGCGCCCTCACTGGGTGGCATCCTGAAAGCCGGTGTTACCGGCGAAAATGTGTTTAAGCCCACCTACACCGGCACCGGTAAAATTATGCTGGAACCCTCTTTTAATCATTTTTTCACCCTGAACTTAAACGATGAAACCTATGTGTTGGATCAAGGCGCATTTGTGGCGGCAGACTCGGCTATAGAGGTGTCGGCCCACCGAAACAAGCTGATGACGGGACTTCGATCTGGTGAAGGGATGTTTCAAACGAAAGTAAGTGGCACCGGCACCGTGTTGGTGACGGCCCCCGGCCCGCCAGAAGTGCTGGAGCTACAAAACGATAGGCTGGTGGTGGATGGTTCTTTTGCCGTGGCTCGGAGCGCAAGCCTGGACTATACCGTGCAGAAAATCACCAAATCCCTCATCGGCTCCGCGACTTCCGGCGAAGGATTTGTGAATGTGCTGGAAGGCAGTGGAAGAGTTTACCTGGCTTCTGTGCCCAACTTTGCCGCCATGCTGCAAAGCATTATGTACAGTCCCTACAGCACCAGTTAAAGCTTATCCGAAGAAGTTTGCTCTGAGGAATCCGCACCTTTTTGTTGTTGGTGTCGAAGCGCATTGACCTCAACACCAAACAAAAAGCCGATGGAGAGAACGTACAGCCAAATCATTAAAAGCACTACGGCTCCCAATGTGCCGTATACCTGGTTAAACGTTGCAATTTGGGTTAAATACACCTCAAATCCCCAGGTAGAAAACAACCATACCAACATAAACAGCAAGGCTCCCGGCAAAACGGTATGAATCTGAAACCGAACCCGGTGGAGCGCCGGCAGCAGGGCATATAAATATATACTGAGGCAAAACAGACCTAGGGGCAAAACGCTCCACCGGATCCAAGGCAGCCATCTGTTTACGGTTTCAGGGATCTCCACAAGCTGATCCGCAAAGTCATACATTGCCTTGCCCATCACCACAAGGTTGGACTCAATGAACAACAATAGGCCGAACAATATCAAAATAATCATGCCCCACACCCGGCGCCACACAAACCCAGGTGCTTTGGTATCGAATTGATAGATTCGATTCATCCCCTTAAATACCACCCCAACCCCGTTAGATGCTGTCCATAGGGTGAATAGAAAGCTGGTAATCACCAGCCCTTTGGAACTCACCGCCAGTACATCTTGCAGCCGCTCATGCAAGAAACTTGCCACCTCTGCCGGAGCCGCTGTGTAGATCAACCGGACAAGCTGCCGGGTAAGTTCCGGCTCGTTTCCGAGCAAGCCAAAAAGCGACACCAAAAAAATAGACGCCGGCAGCAGCGCCAACATTAAATGAAACGCCATCTCTGCAGCCAAGCCAGCACAATCGTCCCGGCTAACCCGGCGAAGAAGCGTGAGGAGTTGATTTATTGTAAACAAAAGTAGCCCCTGTCAGATGCTTGCGCCTTACTCTATTCTATATCCGCCTGCCCCAAAATAGTAACGTGGGCATCTTACATTGCCCGACTGACGGATTGAATACCCATGGAAAAAGAACCATACTGAGAGGATACGGTTGAGCAATACAGTACTATCCTCAACCCATTCATTAGGGAATGCTACCTTTTTAAAGGATGGAGCCTTCTGGTATGAGAATTTTAACGCTTTTTATTGGGGTTTCCATGATTGTGGTGGGCATTATCCAGTTTTCTTTTGGCGAGCATTATTCGCTTCCGTACGATTTGATGCTCTTTACTGAAAATTCACCCCCTGCCTCAGCAGAACCGACGCCTGTACAGAACGTGCCAGCCACCTTACTTGGCGGCATGGTTACCGCAGGCGGCATTGGCCTGGTGGCGCTGGTGATGGCCACTACTAAAAAGACAATGTTTAACGATTAGAAATTAAAAAATAGTCGCTATTGGGCTTGAAAGCGCCCTTGATGTTTGTTGACCAAGGCTTGAATCCGATTCTTGCTCATGGGGTGACTTCTTAAAAACTGCGGCGTGGAGGATCCACTGGCTTTATCCAGTATTTCCAGGGTTTCAATGGCGCCTTGAGGGTTATACCCGGCATTTTCCATCAGCGTGAGCCCACGATCATCTGCTGAAAGTTCTGCCCCACGGGAGTAGCGAAGATCTGCCAACACCAAGCCAGCCTGGCTAATTTGCCGAAGCACCCCGGCGCTCTGAGAGCTGCTGCCCAAGACATGGCCCAAAATTTTATCGGCGGCAAAAATACCCACCCGGCGGGCTTGGGCTTTGGGTACATGGTTCAATGTAATATGGGCCAACTCGTGGGACAGAACAAAGCCCCGCTGATCATCGGTTTGCAGGGTATCCCAAAGCTTGCGAGTAAATTGAATCTCTTGGCCGTTGGTGGCGGCGTTTAAGGTGTCGGATTCCACCACAATCATTTGCTGTACCGTTGATGCCGGCAACTGATTGGATGATAAAATTTTAGAAAGCATGGTCCGGGCAGACTCTTGGTAGGCCGCCGGAGCCAAGACGGCCTTTTCTTCAGCCGGAGGCGTAGAAGACTGTTGAGACGGCTGGGTTGAGGTGGGTTGCGAGTTGTCAGAAGGGGCAGGCTCGGCAGGCGCCCGGCGCATGGCCAAGGCCGACGAGGACAAACTGATTGTGACCATCAGGAGCAGAGCAGCCATCATGCTGCCAAGGCGCCCAGTGGTTAAAGAGAAATGGCTAAAACAAAACAACCCATCTACCGAGGTCTTCATCACGCAAGTTCCTTTTTTCATGAGTAAAAACAGGCCTTTTCAAAAACAAGAGAGTCCTTCATCAACGCCCTATCCAAGAGCAATCTGTCAGAGGTATTCTCTCTTAAACATACCTGAAAAATAACCTAGGTATTACCGATGAACACAACAAAAAATGCACCTGATAGAGTGCATTTTTTGTTATTTATTACGGGTTAAAAATAGAGTTAGCCGGCCTGTTGGCAAGGGGCGCCATGAAAACTTAAGCCCATGGTTTGCTCAAAGATGGTTTGTCCTTGAGTGTCCAGGACTATATACTCCACATCTTCTGTCAAAGGTTTTTCTAGAGAGAAAGAAACGGTGCGGGACATATGCGGTGGTACGGTATATCTACTGGCGGCACCTAACTGCTCGGTGGTTTGAAACGTGAGCAGAGAAGAGGTGGGATTAATCAGCGTTAACATGACTGTATCTCCTGCTGATAAGGCTTGATGGGAATAGGCGCCGGAGGCGTTGGCATCCATCTGGACTTCCCATGCATGGCTTTCAGCGGCATGAACGTTGGTGACCACGGCCGTTAAAATAATGGTCAAGAACATGCCAACCATCCAATGCAAGGGCAGTTTATTTTGAATATGAAAATAAAAATTTTTCATGACATGTCCCTCTCTATCCTTTATATCCTTAGGCTTCTATCAACATGCAGAAATAGTTTATTGATCAATTTAAATATAGTTGCTCGTAAATTTTGTCAGAAGTTCATCATTTTTTTGAACACACGAATAATGATATTAAACCGTTCTCTAGAACAAACCACAATGAGACAGGTTTCTATATTGCGATAGAAACCTGTCGATCATTTATCTGTAAGAAGCTCTCAACTTAAGCTGGGGAATAGTTCTGGCGGCCAATTAAAGAGGTGAAAAACGCCAGAATCAGGGATCCAAATAGCGCACTCCAAAAGCCAGTCACTTCAAATCCCGGTACAAACCAGGCCGCCAAAGAAAACATCATAGCATTGACGATAAAGGCGAAAAGCCCCAAGGTTAAAAACGTGACGGGTAGGGTGAAAAACGCCACAATAGGCTTAATAATACTATTGACTAACCCAATCACCAGGGTTGCGATTAATGCTGTAAAAAAACCATCAATCTGCACACCCGGCAAAAATTGAGAAATCAATAAAAGCGTGACAGCGGTCAATACCCAGGAAATAAGCAATGAAAGCATCAAAGAACCTCCGTTTATTTCAGTGCATTTGATCCTATTATAACCCGCACAAGCCTTATTTAACAGGCGTTTTGACCAGAGTAGCCGATTTTCGCGCCTGTATCTACGGTTCAGCTTTGGGTTTTTCGGGTAAAATAGTCATGACGGATCCAATTGAGAGATAAAAATCACAACGCGATACTCCTCCAGTGGTTTTAAAGATGATAGGAATACAATATGGATACAGCTGAACAACAACCCATCTCCGTACTTTTGGTCGAAGACTACCGGCTTATCCGCATGGGCCTAAAATCTGTTTTGGACTCAACCCCCGGTATTACGGTGGTTGCAGAATCTACCAACGGCGAGCAGGGTGTTGAACGAGTAAAAGAGATGAAGCCCGACGTCACCCTGATGGATATCGGACTGCCAGGGATTGACGGCATTGAAGCCACCCGGCAAATCAAAGCATTTGATCCGGAATTAAAAGTGGTCATGCTTACCTCTCATGACTCGGAAGACGAAGTGCTGGCCTCACTGTCGGCAGGCGCCAATGCATTTTGTCTAAAAGATATTGAAGACAAAATTTTAGTCCACGTCGTTGAAACCGTTCACCAGGGTGGGTTATGGATTGACCCTAAAATTGCTAAAATTGCCATGCAAATCTTTCAAATGCCTGAGGCCATGGCTTCCAGCCAATCTGGCCCAAATGCCCAAGAAACTTATAAACTCTCTCCCCGAGAATCAGAAATCCTGCAACATATCGTCAACGGTCGCAGTAACTCTGAAATTGCCGCCGATCTCAACATTAGCGTGCACACCGTCAAGGCTCAGGTTAGCCAGGTGTTAGAAAAACTCGCGGTTTGCGACCGGGTGCAGGCAGCGGTCAAAGCGGTTAAAGAGAATCTGGTTGTTCACTAATCCACCAATGTTAGTCGCCACATAAGTTGTCTATGCATGTCATCCATTGATACGTTTTTAAACCGCCTAAAGGAATCCTTTTCCCTTAGCAGCTCGCTAAATCTTAGTGGGCAGGAATTAGTTAAAGCCAGTATTACCCGGTTTATGATGGCGGTTGGAGTTTTGGCTTTGATTGCTATCATCAACTACTGCCTCGTGGCTCAACAACTTGATCTGATTGGAGAGTCCAGCACAGCTGTTATTAACAGTAGTGGACGGCAGCGGGCCCTGGTGAATTTGGCGGTGGGTTTATCCAATGCATTGGTAGAGGCTGAGACAGATGTGGAGAAAGAGGACCAGCGCACTGAGTTGATGGTTACCCTTGAAGAGTTGCGAGCCACACACAAACTGCTGAAGGAAGAAGATTCTCCTTTACGACTTCAAGAGGATCTGTCACCGGAGCTCCAAAATATCTACTATCAGCCCCCCTACATGCTGGATTCTCGGATGACAGGGTTTACGGATCAGGTGCAAGAGTTGGTGAATTCCCCCAATGATGCTTTAACTCATGACAACATTTCCCTCTCTATGGTCAACCGGCTATTTATACGGGGAGATTTAATGAATGCCTTGGATGCCATTGCCAACCAATTTCAAACCGAAAACGAAAAAAAACGAGAGCATCTCAAAAACCTGAATAATATTAATCTATTGGTCATTCTTATTTTGCTAGGTTTGATGAGTGTGCTGGTGTTTAACCCCTTGGTCAAAGGCTTACGTTCCTATATTGGCCAAGTGGAAAACGCCGAAGATAAGCTAAAGCATGAGCTGAAGAAACAAATTGCGACCTTGACTCACGACTTGAAAACCCCTTTACGAGCAGAACGAAAAGCCTTAGAACTATTAGAAAAACACCAGTTTGGCGAACTCAGCGGTGATCAACAAGCCGTTATCCACGAAATTTTGCAGTCTAACCAATATATGTATCGCATGGTAGATAACTTACTGACCTTCTACCGACTAGACCAAGTGGCTATTTCGCTTAACCCGGTTCCTCTCAATATCAACCAGCTCATTCGCAATATTGGCGATGAGTTGATGTACCTGGTGAATGACAAACAACAAACCCTTTCACTCCATCTGGATGAAAGTATCCCCGAGATTCTGATGGATCAACATGAGATGCAGCGGGTGTTTTACAACCTTATTCAAAACGCCAACCATTATACCCCCGAACAGGGCCTGATTACCGTCACCTCTACGTTGCTAAAAGAAGGGATAAAAGATGGTAAAGAAGGTGCAGACATTTCGCCTGAACCGCAACTTTATATTACCGTCCGCGATAATGGTCCAGGGATTGAACCCGAGTTTTTACCAGTGCTGTTCCAGCCCTATCACACTCGATCTAAAAAATACCGCCAAGTGGGTACCGGGCTGGGCTTATATCTTAGCAAGCACATTGTGGAAGCCCACCAGGGCAGATTAACCGTAGAAAGCTGGCCAGGAGAAGGCACAGAGTTTCGCATTCACCTGCCGGCAAAAGTCAGCCCCGCTCACATTGTATCTACGGCAAACCTACCGTCTGCTTGAATTTTAGCCATATAGACAACCTTCTATTTAAATTGAGACACGTCGGCGATTGAGACACGGTATTACATCGTCTAAGGTGTAATTAACTGGTTCATCAGGATTTAAATCCTGAAACACCGACCGGTTGACATGGCAATTTGCAATTATGGCTGGAGTCTCGCAAATACAATAACGACCTCGGTATAAATCGCGTGTGTATCAATTAAGCTACCCCTTCCCCAAAAGTAGGTCTCACAGATACCCCCGTTTCATAACAGTTTTTACACCAACTAATACCCCGAACTCAGAAAACCCCGGGAGTGTTTGATTCTGTGCCAGTCTCAGATGCTCCCGTCTTTTTTTTACACACCTGCGCATTATATCCAGAGATTTTGCCTCTCTAGCCGCGCAAGCTCCTGTTGCAGGAGGTCGGCAAGAAGGAAATATTCCTGCTTTATTAACTTTTCCAGTAAATATGCCTTCTTACCTACCCCGGTCTTATGTAACCCAAATCTTTATAACGTGTTATTTATTTGATCGTTGTTTGATCCAATTGTGAGGAGAGAGTGATATGTCAGCAGTACTTACCCCGTTCTTTTTATCTGATCCAACCCCGGAAAAAATCTTTGCCCTGCCCCAAGCCTATGTGTCGGAACCACCCTTGGACCCCAGCCGGGTGTTTCGATTGAAGCATTATTTGATGTACAAGATTGAGGAGGAAAAAGAGGCCAAGCTTCAATTCAGCTTGGAAACCTATACCTTGGACGAATTCATGGCGCTCTTCAATTGCCGTGAAGCCGATGTATATTCAGCGTTGGATGAACTGGAATTATCCGGTTACGAATACGATATTCTGCCAGACTCTCGCCGGGTGGTGTTGTCTGATCCTTTGGTCAAAGAAACGCAACCTGTCGCTACTCTTGCATATATAAGCTAAAGGTCCCTGTATTCTTAAATCAATTTTTCAACCGGTATCGTCGCATAGATGATACCGGTTGATATTAGGATAACCCTATTTTATGGAGCAATGGGGGTGTACAGCGTTTATGGCATTTGATTTTACCTATGCATGATACTTTTTTAACCACCGTATCCTTATTATTTGTCCTCGGCATTGGCGCCCAATGGGTGGCATGGCGGCTAAAGCTGCCGTCTATTCTATTACTGCTGTTGGCCGGTATATTAGCCGGGCCGGTATTTGGCATCATCAATACCCAGGGGTTTCTCGGAAGCGCCTTTCAACCGGTGGTCTCGGTTTGTGTCGCCATTATTTTATTTGAAGGTGGATTAACCCTAAGGTTCTCAGAGCTCAAAGACACCCATCAAACCGTTCGCAATCTGCTGACCATTGGGGTGTTTGTCACGTTCGCCCTCATCACCTTGCTTGCACAATGGTTTTTAGGATTAGATTTTCGACTCTCCCTTCTGTTAGGCGCCATCCTGGTCGTTACCGGCCCAACTGTCATCGGGCCAATCCTGCGGCACCTCAACGCCAAGGGCGAAGTGGGATCCATTTTAAAATGGGAAGGCATCCTCAACGATCCGTTTGGCGCTATTTTCTCCGTCATCATATACGAGGCCATACTGGCCGGAGATTTTGCCGAGGTGGGCAGCTTGCTGTTCGTCGGTATTTTCAAGTCGGTGCTTCTCAGCCTAGTCTTTGGCGTTGCCGGTGGCTGGATTTTGCACCTGTTGATGAAACGGCGGCTGTTACCGGATTTTTTGCATAACGCACTGACCCTTACTTTTGTGGTTGGCTCTTTCACCCTATCCAATACCCTGCAACCGGATTCCGGCATGCTCACCGTGACGCTGATGGGCATTGTGCTGGCCAACCAAAAACATGGCGATGTCGATCATATTTTGGAGTTCAAGGAAAACCTGCGGGTACTTATTCTCTCCAGCCTTTTTGTCTTGCTGGCGTCCCAGTTGGATCTCGATGACTTCTCGCTGCTGAACGGTAACGCAATCCTGTTTATGCTGGCGCTTATCTTTATCGTGCGGCCGTTGGCAGTCATATTTTCCACCTTGAACTCCGGACTGACCTGGCGGGAAAAACTGTTTTTGGCATGGATGGCCCCCCGGGGTATTGTGGCGGCAGCTGTGGTGTCTATTATGTCGTTTCGGCTAATGGATATGGGGTATGAGAGCGCCAATACGCTGATTCCACTGGTGTTTATGGTCATTATCATCACCATTGTCATTTACGGCCTCACCACTCCGCTGTTGGTCAAGGTGCTGGATCTCCAAAATGAAAAACCCACCGGTATTGTGTTTTTAGGCGCTAATGATTGGTCTATCAAAACAGGCATGACTCTCAAGGAGTTGGGCGTGCCGGTACTGTTTTTAGACAAAAACGCCGCCAACATCCGTAATGCTCGCATGCGCAGCTTACGAAACCGCAAAGGCAATATATTATCGGAAAGGGTAATGAACGATTTGGACTTGAATAGCATTGGTCATTTTGTGGCCGTTACCGATGACGATCAAGTGAACTCTCTTGGGTGCGTCCGATTTGCCAACACATTTACCCATCACAATATTTACCAGATCAGGCCCGGCACCACCCCAGAAAGCGTGGATGAGATGGCACCGGATCCCTTAATTGGCCGCCCCCTGTTTTTACCCACCACAACCACCCAAGACGTCTCTCAGCGATTTTCCTCCGGCTGGCAAGTACGCCAAGGCGATGTGCCGGTTAAAACCACCCTGGCCCAAGTTTTCCGGGCCAACCAAAACCAGGCAATCCTCATGTTTGTGGTGCACGATAATGGCAATTCTCCAACGGTAACCATTATCTCTGAAGAAGATAATGTTGATGAGAACACCCTGCCCCTGGGTCCAAAAGACAGCCTAATCTACCTGGCCCAAATGGAAACTTCCCTTACGTTTCCCCCTATAGACTAGTCATTGGATTGAACAGGCTTCACATCAATTAGAGCATCTGGTTTGAACCATCTGCCTCAACAAGAATAATGTAAAACGGATTTGTCGAGTCGACAGGTAAATAACCCTTTATAAAATATGAACTAATGAACTCCAGGCAAAATCTTTAGCGCCAAGGCCTGTGCCGGTATCGGGGTGATAGTACTCTCGGTAGCCTTCTTTGGCCACCAGATCTTTGGCTTTTTTCGTCACTTCTGCTGCTTCTTTGTCAAAACCATAGCGTTTTAAACCGTTTACCAGGAACCAATGAATGTTGATCCAGGAGGGCCCGCGCCAGTAGTTTTTGGGATCATAACCGGGTTCAGATTTGTCGACACCGCGAATCCCATAGTGACCCTTAAACGCATCTGGATCCATCATGGTTGCCACCAATTTTTTTGCCTGGTGTTGATTTGGAACCCCGGCATACAAAGGGAGCAACCCATTAGAGGTTTTGACAGGAATTTTTTCTCCAGACCGTAAGTCTTTTGCATAATACACACTGGCTTCTTCAGACCACATCTGATCGTTCATGGCCTTCTTGGTTTGTTCCGCCCAGCTTTTTAATGTATCAGCCGTTTTCGGGTCATCGATTTGCTCATAAAGATAAGCCAAATCCTGGTTTGCCTGAGCCCAGGCTGCGTTAAACATCGGATCTGCTACAGCAAACGGAGAGGTCTCTGCCATTTTTGCCTGATCCCACCCGGTTTTCTGGAAGGCTTCCACCAGTCCCCAGTAAACCTGATAGTCTTTATCGCTAGGCCGTTGGGACGGATCCACATGCTTGGTGTCTACTCGGGTGAAGGGTAGTTTTACATCACGGTAATGCTGTTCCCACAGTTTATTGCGCAGGGAGTCGAAGATCGGGGAGTTATCACTGCCGGGTTCCCAGGGGTGAATGATGGCCACCAAGCCGTCTTGCTGAATCTCGCGATCAGACTTGAGCCACTGGTGGTATTTTAAAACCTTTGGCAGGGTTTGCTTCAAGTATTCTTTATCGCCGGCCTGCTGATAAATCTCTCGTATTGCTGCTGCGATCATGGGGGTTTGAGTTACCCCGGACGTATTGCGTCCTGTAGCCCAGTCTTGAGCATTGGGGTGATATTCCTTGACCACTTTGGGGTCCATCTGGATGTGCGGCACAAACCCATTGGGCCATTGGGCCTTTAGGAGGGTGTTCATCTCTTTCTTCGCCATGTCTACATCATAATGAGACAACACAATGGCATGAAAAGCTGCATCCCACAGCCACTGGTGGTAGTACTGATGGGGAGACGGGGTGATAAAGTCTTCTTTTCTATTTTTGATAAGAACATCTGGAATCTGCTTGGTATTGGCCGTACTCCCAAAATGCACCGAGTCTGCCTGTTGAAAAGCCTGCGCAGAAACGTAAGGCCGTTGAACCACCACAGTATTTAAACTATTGACTGACAAATAATTCTTTTGAGAGCCCTTATTCGGGCTTACCTGAGACACACCCAACATTTCTATGACTCCTTAAGACTCAACACCAACTGAGGATTTTGTTTGGGTACTATACCATAACGAAAACCCATGCTGAGCATGGGTTTTACATTTTTAAAATTTCTCCGTCGCCCTGAACGGTAAGAACCAAAAAGGACGCCTCGAAAGGCGTCCAATTTGTAGCTTGATTCCGTTTAAGGAATTAAGACCGAGCGCCGGTTTGTTGCATTTCCAGCTCTTTCTGGCGTAAGTCGGCAATGCGGCGTTGGATTTTTTCCCGATCCTTTTGCTCCATATTGGGCATCAGGTTCAGGTAGGCTTCCCATTCAAAGGCAGCCTTGCCGTATTGCTTCTCTTTTTTGTAGATCTTGGCCAGCGCTTCGCGCGCTTCAGGTTGCCGTGGGTACAGGCTCACGGTTTCCATGTAGAAGTCTTTGGCGCTCTCGCGTTGTTTTTTGGAGTACCAGTTGTTCAACGAGTACGCCAGTTTAAACTGCTTAGAGGCTTCCTTCTTGGCCACGTCAATGCGGTGTAAGCCGCGTTGAGCTTTTACGCTTTTGGGTTGTGAGCCCAACACGTTGCGGTAGGCTTCAGCCGCCATATCCAGATCACCGTTACTCATTAAGATATCCGCCATCACCAGGTTTTTTTGAGGAGTGCCCTGGTTGGCTTGGATGAGCTGACGGAAGACCTGATCTGACTCCTGGTACTGACCCAGCGCCAGCAAAGCTTCGCCTTTGGCAATCTTATCCGGCTGGGTGACGGCAGGACGGTTCACGATCTGCTGTAACTCGGCCTGGGCCGCTTGTGGCTTGCCACTGAGGCGTTGTAACCGGAGTTTGGCCAGGTGCAGTTGGATGTCGTTGGGGTTGGCTTGCAACGCCTGATCAATGGCTCGCTCGGCATCCACATACACGCCGGTATCGCCGGCCACACTGCCGGTAGAACTAATGTCCTGGGCAGAGACCAACAGGGTTTGCGCATAGCCTTGGAGGGCTTCTTTGTGGTTGGGGTTGTTGGACAACACTTCGCGGTAGTACTTCAGGGCCTGCTCGTTTTTGCCGTTGGCTTGAGACAATTTGGCAATGGCTACCCGGAAGTCGTCTTTGCGACCATTGAGGTTTAAGCCGGTTTTCAGCTCGGCAATGGCCAACTCGCCATCTCCACGGGCGTCAAACATTTTGGCCAGACCTTCGTAGGCTGGGAAGTACTCGGGTTTGGTGCGCATGGCTTCGCGGAAGTGACTGATAGACCCGGCTTCGTTGCCTTGGGCCGCCAGCACTTCTCCCATTTTGGTGTGAACCATGGCGTTATCGCGCTTTTGGTATAGGGCTGTGTTCAAGGATTTAAGGGATTCATGGTACTTGCCTTGATCTGCCAGCGCCTGACCCAGATAGTAGTGGGCTTTGAAGTTTTTGGAATTGAGCTTAATGGCTTTGTTGTAATGCTCAATGGCCTGATTCACTTCGCCTTTGGCGTGGAGCACGGTACCCATATTGGCCTGGGCTTCAGAGTACTCGGAATCCAGCTCAATGGCTTTACGGAAGGCCTGCTCGGCATCGCCAATGAGGTTCTGCATCCGGTAGGTTTCCCCGAGCCGGTTATGGGCATCCGGGTTATTGGGATCAGCCTGAATGGCTTTTTGAAACATCTGGGCAGACTGGTTCAGCAGTTGCACCCGCTGGTTGCGGTAGGTCATATCGGAAGAGGCGGTGCGGTTGCGGTATACCAATCCCAGGGCCACCATGGCGTCTGAATTTTGCGGATCTTTGGCCAACACTTTTTGAGCGTTTTCTTCGGCAGCGCCTAACTTAAACAGCTCTGCCTGCACGGTGGACAACCCGGCCCGGGCCTGGATGTCATTGGGGTTGCGGCGCAGCGCCTGGGTGTATTTTTTCTCGGCGTCACTCCATTTACCCAGCTCATACAACCGGTTGGCCTGACGCACTGTGTAGCTGGTGCGGCCTCTCAGGCTGGACCCGGCATCAGCGGTGTCAATGAGCCCTGCCGGAATAGCACCGGCGGTAATGCCCAATGCCAATGTTCCGGCCAGCATGCTGTTAAACAGAAATCGGCGAGTCAACATAGACGGTTTTTGCACTTTTTGCATAGTGTATATCCCTCTTTTTACGAACACTCAAATGCTTTTGACAATATAAGTAGTGAAACAACAATAACAACTTCTCTCTAGAAGTAAATTTAAAACTCTCTCCTTCAAACAATTTTCTGTGTGCCGTGATAGTGCTTGGAAGAGAGACGGGACATGATTTGGAATGTTCCCGTGGGGGATTATCTCTTCTATCATGCGGATAAATCCGTGAAAAATAAAACACACGCGCCTGATAAAAGAGCTGTGTTTAGGTGCGGTTTAGTGTATGTGAAACCCAGCGCGGATGTCTACTCCCCGTTTGTACATTCGCTGTATATCTGATGGTAAAAGCCCTTCACTCAAGCTGTTTGGCTGTAAAGCAAAAATATAGCGGAGATTATTTCTCTAATTCCACTCTCCGGTAACTTTCATATCGCCACCACCGCCGGAAATGGTCTCTCGTTGTTCCAGTTTTTGAATAAAATCCTGTTTCATACCGGAGAGCAATTGCCGGGTGGCTTTGTCTCCTTGGTTGGCGTAGGTGTTGGATACATTTTGTACCCCTTCCAAACTAGATTCTTGTTCATATGTTTTACAGGTTTGTAAGTATTCTTGTACGTGGCTGAATAGCCCTAAAATATTTTTGGCCATAAATTGTCGATTTTCTTCAGAGAGAACCATGAGGTAGTTCATGACCTTATGCACGTTTGGGTTGTCATCGTAGCTTCGCGCCTTATTTTTGGATTTATACAGCGCCAACACCTTTTGAGTACCAAGGGATTTAAACTGCTGCAATAATTCATTTGCCTTGCACTCTTTTTCCGCTACCAATGCAATGCCCTCAGCTAAAACGCTTTGAAATTCCGGCGGAAAACACATTAGGGTTTCCACTGCCGAAGACAGATCCGGATTGCGATCATAAAACCGTTTATTTTTGTCCATAACATCACCGGTATCTAATAAGCTGATCATCTTTATTCTTCTATGCAATCACGATGATCTAATGAATCATCGACCATCAACTCAGATTTCTATAGCAGTTAGTTTTTTGAAAAACTGAACATAATCTATTCTCTCAAAAAGAACTGTCCAAAAGAATCATATATGTGCTTTAGAATAATACATTTTTCTTAATATATTGAAATTATATGTCAATTATATCTACCAAAATCTTTTTATTATATATACAACGTATTAATCCCATGTAGAATCACGGGAAATGAGGGTGACATGATGTTGCATAATGCATTTCACAGCAAGCCATACCAGGGTCTGTCGTTAACGCTGCTGGAAAATACCCAGACCACTCAGAACTTGCTTTTATTTGAAGGCATTTCTCTTCATCAGTTTGGGCAGTGGCACTTTCTGGCGCAGCAAAGCTTTAAACGGATGGTCGACATTGCATTATCGGGCTTAGGGTTAATTGTTATTTCCCCCCTGCTTCTTACTGTGGGGGCATTGATCAAATTTACCTCACCAGGTCCAGTGTTTTACCATAGTGAGCGGATTGGCAAAGACTATCAATCTTTTCGGATGATCAAGTTTCGCACCATGCGGGTAGATGCCGATGAGCAACGGGATGAGCTCCGAAAGCAAGCTAACTTGGATGGGAAGCTGTTTAAGCTGAAGGATGATCCTAGAATTACCATGATAGGCAAGGTTTTACGGGCTACCAGCTTGGATGAATTGCCTCAGCTTCTGAATGTAATTAAAGGAGATATGAGCTTGGTGGGTCCCCGGCCTTTGCCGCCGGATGAGAGCCAGCTCTTTAAGGGGCCTTATACGACTCGGTATCAAATATTTCCAGGTATTACTGGAGCATGGCAAGTGAATGGCCGCTCTAATAGCGATTTTGAAAAGCTTTGTGATTTGGAGTTGTCTTATATTAAAAACTGGCACCTCCTCAAGGATATTTGGATTCTTTTAAAGACCATTCCAGCCGTACTTTTAAGCAAAGGCGCTTGTTAAAGAAACAGCTCTTTGAATTTGTCCCAAAATGTCTCATTTAAAAAAAATTGGTTTTTGGGACATGGGATGGAATCGCTTGTTCAGAGTGGGTTCTGGCGATAGGGTTTATGTCCCATGTCCCAAGTTTAGGGCGTGTTTATTGCCTTCATGTTTCTGCGAAGAAGATGGGAGAGAGCTGTAAGGATTATTCAATTATCAAGGTGCTATCATCACGGAATCTAACTCTTCCGGTAGTAACCTTAAGGTATTGGGGTTGTAAGGGAATGCAACGTGGAGGAGAGGCTTTGTTACAGTGGTTTATGCTGTAAGAACTTTATTTCACAGCTTTTGCCGGAATCTTGCGGGACTTGACATCCACTTTCTGACAGTCCTCAGCTACTGGGCAAGCGTCACATCTTGCGCCTATGGGTTTGCAGATTTGTTGGCCGTGGAGAACCATGACCTTATTGATAATGTGCCAATACTGTTGAGGGAGTTTTTCGCGAAGGGCCATTTCGGTTTCTTCCGGCGTCTTTGTCTCCAAGTATCCTAGCCGTTGGCATATCCGGTGGACGTGGACATCCACGCAAATAGCTGGCAGACGGAAGCCTAGTCCCACTACTAGGTTGGCTGTCTTACGACCTACACCTTTCAGGGTGAGGAGTTCATCGATGGTGTTGGGGACTTGGCCAGCAAACCGGTCTAAAATGTCTTGAGAGATGGTTAAAATCGTTTGAGACTTGTTACGGAAAAAGCCTACCGGGTAGATAAGCTCTTGGATCTTTTCTGGTGTGAGTTTGACCATGGCTTGGGGTACATCGGCCTCGGCAAATAGCCGTTCTGCTGCCGGCATAGTGGTTTCATCCTTGGTGCGCAGGCTCATGATGCAGGCAATCAGAACTTTGTACGGATCTTCCTGGGTGAGCTCGTCCATGGGATGGAACTTGTAGGTATCCGACAAGGTTTTAAGAATTTTGCCGATGGGAATGTT
>JAHQWC010000118.1 GCA_019634025.1 Vampirovibrio sp. | reverse complement strand
GTCCACACTCGGATTTTGCCGCCTTCCAAGTCGGCAATGTGGGTGGTCACCTGATCCAAGAACCGGCGATCGTGAGACACCAGCACAATGCCGCCGGGATATTCATTTAAAAACCCTTCCAGCCACTCACAGGCATCCATATCCAGGTGGTTGGTCGGCTCATCCATCAGCAATACATCGGTGTCTTCCAGCAAAATTTTGGCCAAGTTCACACGCATCTGCCAACCGCCGCTAAAATCCGTGGTTTGGCGCTGGTGATCCGCCTGTTCAAACCCCAGCCCTTTTAAAATCTTGCCAATCCGGGCATCCATACTGCCGGCATCCAGCCGGGCCATCTCCTGGTGCACGGCATCCAGCTTTTCGGCCAGCACCATATAATCGTCTTCCGTCAGGCCTTCTTGGTTATACTCCTCAATGATCTCGGCTTCTTTGGCTGTCAGATCGTTCAGCTCGTCAAACACCGACTGCATTTCTTGTTCTAAGGTCAGGCCCGGGGTGATCTTGGGCTCCTGGGTCAGGTAGTTAATCCGCAACCCCGGCGCCCGGGTAATGGTGCCTTCGTTTGGCTCCAGCTCACCCATAATGATCTTAAGCAGGGTAGACTTCCCGCACCCGTTTTTACCAATGAGCCCAATACGGCTTTTGGCCCCAATTTGCAGGGATAGTCCTTCAAACAGGGTGTGGGTCGCAAAACTTTTGGAAATGTCCTGTAGTTGCAGGGACAGGTGGTCTTTTAAGGGTGGCATGACATCATATCTGGCTTTGAAGTATTGAATAGGGGATTTTACCGCTAATAGAAACTGGGTGAAAGTATATAAGTTTAAGTTGTGAAAATAAGCGGACGCTTCTATACCAACCACAGGATTGGATAGTATCTACTGTATTTTATACTGAGTAAAAAAGATAAGGTTTTAGTGAGATGAAAAAAGGTCTTTGGGCCACGGGCCTTTGTATTTTAGGGCTCACGCTTGTTTCATGTTTGGGACTTGCTGGTAAATTGGATCATCACGCTCTCATTTCACAAGCTGTTAACAGCTTAGTTCAGGAGCAGATAGAGCCAAAGCCAAGCATTCTACCAAAATTCTCAGACTTAGAAAATTTACACTTAAAGCCTCACGGATATTTAAAGACTCCGATACGAGGAAGTACTATCGGTTTTGCCCTAAATAACGATAAGGTTCTGCTTGTACAAAAGCACGATTTTCACATTCAACGTTACGATCTCAATACGTTACACTCGCAATCAATAACCCCTCCTGAGCTGAAAGGCCGCTATCTCCATTCTGTTGTTCAATTGAATAATGGACTTTTTCTACTAACTGGATATTTAAAAAAGTCATTGACGCCTTTTTCTGTAGTGTTTGACCCTACAACTGGAAAAACTCGTAAAACCAAACCCATGTACAAAAAACGAATTGGGTATCAAACTGTATTGCTAGAAAATGGCAAAGTAGTTATTGCTGGAGGAACAAAACTAAGTCCCGGATTATCAGGATTTAAGTCTTCACGCCATAGTGTGAGAACAATTGAAATGTTTGATCCAAGAACCCTTACCTATACCCCAATGAAACCACGTTTAACTTCACAAGAAATCAATTTGGCCGTGCCTTTAAAAAAAGGGTTGGTGGCGTTTTTTCCAATAAATTGGGGAGGGTTTCGAGTAAAAGAAACACAGCCACCACCCAAAGCATATCCACTCCAGCTTTTGGATACTCGGGCCCAGACTATATCGACCCATTTTATTGTCCCCAGAGATAAACGATTCGATCACCTGAAACGGGAGGACAGGATAGACGCGCCAATCATTATTGAAAACGCAACACTTCTGAATACCGGTCAAGTACTTTTGAGGGTTGATAAACAACTATATGTGTATACACCCAAAACCCAGACTATAGAAAAGTTGCCAGAGGAGATACGATGTGAACCTGATAAGGTGGTACCTTCCATTGGAGCCCGTCCAATTGAAACGCAAACTGTTCCTCTAAAAGGAGGGCAATACCTAATGGTATCGGGAATAACTAGTGGTGGGTATATGAGCATATCGCATTGGCCAAGCGCTTGTGACAATTTGTTTGTTTTAGATCCACAGAAAAAAACCGTATCCTCGTTGGGAAAAATTGATATTCCGATAGGATCGGTAGTTGTGCCGGTTGGGAACCGAATTTTTGTTTTTAAAGAGACCTATGCTTTTGAGTTGACCAATGAAAATAGTCCTGGTCATCCAGAACTTGAAAAAACCTTGGGTCAGAAAGCTCGGAACAAAGCATTGCTGGAAGCAATCCAAATGGAAGATTACGAGAACGTAAAAACGCTTTTAGAGGCAGGAGTGGATGTAAACACCGAAATAAAACCCAATCGAGTTGGTCGCTATTCTCTAAGAAGATCCCTAAGGTTCATAAATAGTGCTTTAAACACAGGGAATGAAGACATTATTTTATTGTTGATTCAACATGGCGCCCAATTCGATCTTGAATCCGTCTTTCTTCAATCATTTTGCCTGGGCCAAGAGAAGTTGTTCAACTATCTGATTGATAAAGTGGAGAAGGCTGTTCTAGAAAAGGCTGCGTTGGGCTCTCATTTATGCCAGCATCCCTATTCCATCCACCAAAGACAGTTCAATGGTCCAAGCGCCCAGATGTGGCAGTCTTTATTCAAAAGAGGGGTCGACATTCACGTCAAAGATAAGAAAGGTAACACCCCATTATTAAACGCCGTTAAGCACGGAAGCCACAAGAGGATTCAGAATCTTCTACAAAATGGTTCTGATCCAGCCATCACAAATGATGGATACCCATCGTTAATTGTAGCCCTGCTGAATAGGCGTTACGAGGCAGTTGAGACCCTGCTGTCTGCCAAGACAAACTTTGAAATCAAGGACAACCGGACAAGAGAGCCTGACACACGAGCGACGTATACTACCCTGGATCTAAGCAATTTGGAACTTGCCCAAAGCCTGGGCGTACCCAAAGACATCACTCCTTGGCAGTTTACCTATCCCTACCAAGCAACTGCCTTGGGCTGGTCCGCTTTTTTGGGCCCAGACATTCGTCATCGCCATGACAACCTGAAGAACAAAGAAGATCCTGCCTTTACAGCCCTGTTGAAAGCGGGTGCAAACATATACGCCCGAGATCACTTTGGCAGAACCCCCTTGATGTGGGCGGCAGCGGCCAGAAACCCCAGAAAAGTTGAGGCCTTTATTAAAGCCGGAACCGATGTGAATGCCAAAGACAGGTACGGTAATACCGCCATACACTATGTGATTGCCTATCAACCCGGACGTATTCGGAATTTTGGCAAGGAATGCATCGCGCTGCTGTCACATCATGGTGCTGATATAAACGCAAAAAATACCGTCGGTGTATCGCCCATTATGTTAGATATGACCCTAGACACCAATATAGTTGCTCAGGGGCTTGAAATTAAGAAGGATCTAGATAAGAAGAAACAGCGCCAAACCTTATTAAGCTCTCAACGAAGCAGTCAGACACCCTGTATAAGGCTTAAAAAGTTAAGTAAACAAGAAGATGCTTTTCAACACTGGTTATACAACAGTTACAAGTCAAAGCTTGAAATAGTCGCTAAAAACAGCGGTGTAAGTCTGGGAAACATACGCCAAAAAGTAACCGGTGTGGTGAAATACGTTGTTAAAGATAAAATACCTTCAGGATGGGAAAAATCGACGGAAGAAATGACCCCGGAGGAGCTACTTTTATGGCAAGAGATGTTGCCGGGAAAGAAGGTTAATATTCTCGGTAATAATGTTGAACAGTACGCCGTCAGCAAAGTCAAACCTTACCCCGGCGGAAACTTCTATGTCTCTAAGGTTGGCCTCATCAAAAAATCAGGCAACCTACAGTTAGACATGTTGGTTTTCTCCACCATGCTTCAAGCCCCACCGCTGAAGTTAATGCCGGAAAAATATAATAACCAGTGCTTTTTTATTGATTTTCCGATGGATTAAGTCTCTGGTTTAGAAAGGCATCATATGCTTAATAGGGTGTGTAAAAACCAGTCAAGTTAATTTTATTAAAACCGAATATTTACCCAGAAACATAGATTCTCAGACAAGTCCGGCAATCCTACCCATATTCACAAATTTTAATAGCCGGTTGGTGATTTATCTGGGAGATCGATTTGCTATAATCAACCTCGCCGAGAGGCAAAACAAAACGAACGAATCTATACAGCTTTACCCAAACGAACACACCTTAGATGAATATCTGGGATATCCCAATGGTCATCTCCTCACTTACGGTAAAGCTGTTTTTTATTGCCTTTTTTCGAAGCAGGCTCAGAAGGGTGCGCGGCGCTTTCCGCCATCCACGCACCAGGTGGCGCCGGTGATGTAGCTGGCTTGTTGAGAACATAGAAAAGCTACGGTAGGGCCATATTCACTGGGGTCTCCCAGGCGTTTCATGGGAATTTCTTCAGCCCAGTTTTTCAAGAGTTCTTCTCGCGTTTTACCGAGGCGCTTTATTTCTGATTGTAGACGTTCTTCAGTTCTATCTGTCAAGATTTTGCCTGGAGCCACGGTGTTGACGGTGACCCCAGAGGGGGCGACTTCGTCGGCCAACGTTTTAAATGTGGCGGTGAGACCAGCGCGCATGGCGTTAGAGACTGCTAAGTTGGGAATGGGTTGAACCACCGAAGTAGAGGTAATGGCCACAATCCGGCCCCACTGTTGTGCCTTCATATGAGGAAGAAACGCATTGTTGAGATCCATCACGCTGATAAAGTTCCGCTCAAACCCTGCTTGCCAGTCTTCTAAAGAGGTGTTTTCCACCGTCGATGCTTTGGGGCCGCCGATGTTGTGGATGAGGATGTCGATGCCGCCCAATTTTTCTTGAACTGCCTGTATCAGTTTCTGGCGTCCATCAGCGGTAATTAAGTCGCAGCTACTAGAATGAATCGGTTGTGAGGCTGTTTCTCGGATCTTGACTGCGGTCTTCTCCAAAGCCTCTTCGCCTCTTGCACATAAAAAAAGCTCTACCCCTTCGGCTGCCAAAGAGGTTGCAACTGCCCGGCCCAAGCCTTTAGATGCTGCGCACACCAAGGCTTTTTTTTCTGATAGTCCGAAATTCAATGTATCTCCCTTTCCTATGTGTATTAGTCATACCGGCCTACGTGTGTTCACCATACCGGTAACAAATCGTTTTTAATTCTGAGAAGAATTCCAGGCTGTATCTCCCTCCCTCTCGGCCAATACCGCTGGACTTTTGACCGCCAAAGGGGGTACGCAGATCTCTGGAGAACCAGCAGTTTACCCAGATGATGCCGGCTTGGATTTGTGACGATACCCGATGGCACCGGTTTACATCCTGACTCCAGATACTTGTCGATAAGCCATAGGGGGTGTTATTGGCGATGGAAATAGCCTCCTCTTCTGACTTAAAGGGGGTAACGGTCAGAACAGGGCCAAAGATCTCTTCTGTTGCAATGCGACTGTCTGGTGGAACATCCGCAATGAGTGCAGGGGTTAAAAAGTTTCCGTCAGGAAAATCTTTTAACCTCTCCCCACCACACAGAACGTTTCCCTCTTGTGCGCCAAGTGTGATGTAAGACTGAACTTTAGCCAACTGCTCTGGGCTAATAATGGCGCCCATTTGCGTATTTAAATCTTGCGGGTTTCCAACCCGAATGGCTTGGATCTCCGGGAGCAATCTGTCTAACACGTCGTTATAAATAGAGTGTTCAACCAGTAAACGGGATCCGGCCAGGCAAATTTCACCTTGGTTCCGGTAAGCTGCACGGATCGCCGTGGGAAGGGCTTCTTCCAAATCAGCGTCTTCAAAAATGATATTGGCGCCTTTTCCGCCTAGCTCAAACGATAGTTTCTTTAAGGTTTGGGCTGCTGAGGACATAATTGCTTTTCCGGTGGTTGTTTCTCCGGTAAAAGAGATGGCCCTGACGTCTGGGTGGGTTGTTAACAGTTCACCTGCGCCATGTTGACCAAACCCATGGACGATATTGAAAACCCCAGGCGGGATACCCGCTTCCTGAAAAACTTCTCCCAAAATGGTTGCAGTCGTGGGGGTCCACTCGGCAGGTTTTAAGATGCAGGTGTTCCCCATAGCTAAACAGGGCGCTATTTTCCAAGTGGCCAAATATAGTGGTAAATTCCATGGCGTAATGAGCCCCACGACGCCCAAGGGTTCACGGACTGTGAAATGGCGCTCGTTTTGATTCAGAGTAAAACTTTCTTCTCCCTGTGAGGAGGCATAGTCTGCAAAAAAATGGAAATTCTGTGCAGAACGTGGAATGTCCCCTTCTCTGCTCTCAACAATCGGTTTGCCGGTATCCAGGGTTTCAGCAAGGGCAAGGTCATCTAATCGTTCTAAGATGAGGTCCCCCACTTTTTTTAAGAGATGACACCTCTCCGTTATCGCCATTTTTGGCCATGGCCCAGTTTTAAATGCTTTTTGTGCTGCTTCTACGGCGAGATCAATGTCTTGTTTGTCACCTAAGGCAACATGGGCAATACATTCACCGGTTGCCGGATTGATATTTTCAAATGTTTTCCCTGACTTCGCGGGATGAAAGGCGCCATTAATAAAATGATTTAGTGAGCGCATATCGGTTTTTGAGAGAATAGATGAGGGGTTGGGGGTGTTATTCATCCGGTTTACACCTTTTTGTCTGGATAGGTGTTGGGTTTGTAGGCAATAGCCTTCACTTCAATAAAATTAAGCCCGGGTGGGGTGGCTTCAATCGTGGTTCTGGCGGGTAGGTTTTGGTGTGTAAAGTATTGGCCATACACGTCATTCATTTTGGCAAAATCCTTCATGTCTTTTAAAAAAACGTGCACGTCCACCAGATTTTGGAGTGTACAACCGGATTCTTTGAGCACGGTTTTTAAGTTTTCAAGGGCCTGCTTGGTCTGAGCCTCAATGTCATACCAAAGAATGTCACCACTTTTGTCCAGAGAAACCCCCACCTCTTGACCTGTCTCTGGGCTCCGAGCCCCTAGGCCGCACAGATAAACAAAATCTCCTGCCACAACTGCATGGGAATAGGCGCCCAAGGGAGCAGGCGCTTTTTTTTCAAGGGTAATAAAAATAGGGTCGGCTGGCGTCATAAACTTAATTCAAACTGTACTCAATCACTGCGTTTCCGGTGCCCCAAATAGGGCCATAAGCAGTCACATTGCCGGGAGCAGCCGGCATATCCAGGGCTCCCATCATCCAGTAGAACCCTTTGAACTGCATTTCAGGATTGGCGGCTTGTGCATATTCAGGTCCCAAGTCAAATGCTTCTTGGTTTTTACCGGCTTTAATCAGTGTCAATATTCTCTGGTTCCATGCGTCATCCTCTGGTTGTGAAATTTTATCTTCGGCTGGGTTGATGTCCTGGGTGAAAAACCGGTGAGAAAGCGAGGAGCAATTCACCAATACCGCAGACTTCCCGGATTCCACCAATGCTTCTCTGACGGCCTGCCCAAGTTGTCTTGAAGCGTCTCGATCACAGTATATGTTTGAGGACACAATCATCATGGGAATTTTATTGTCCGGATTCAAGAACCGTTGGACGGTTAAGCTCCCGGTATCAATGGGGAATCCTTTATAATTGACCAGTTTGGTTGCTAATCCCATACGGTCAGCGATGGAGGCGGCTTTTTGAGCAAGGTCAACATCTACCTTGAAGTCAAAGTCAAACGTTGCCTGCTTGGAGAGTGAATACCAGTTTTCATCGACATGGTGTCCTTTGGGATTTGGATCTGCCTGAAACGAGTGGCCTAAGACGGAAATCCACTGAGCGCTATACACAACAATGATATCCGGATTGAGCGACTGAATCGTTTTACCAACTTCTTGGTAGGCTGTTTGAAGGGAGGACCAGGATTCGTTTCTAAAAACCAGGTGGGGGAGGCCTGGAACCATATATGCTTTTTTAATGTTCTCAGCTACTTCTGACATACAGCTGTTTCCTGGGTCGTAAGGTCCATGTTGTTTTTAGCGCCGATTAGGTCCCATTCAGCAACCACATTGCCCGTTCCAATAACAGTACCGTAGCCATGAATTGAGGCAGGAGTCTTGGGGAAGCCCATTGCAGATAACATCCAGACTAAAGAACCCGCTCTGACCTCGGCAAAGGTTTTCTCCATAAATTCAGGCAAGACTTCCATCAACTCATCCACTTTTCCCTGGCGCATCAGGTCAATGACTCGCATATCCCACTGATACTGATCAAAACTATAGACCGCTTCTTGGCTCATATCTTCAGGGATATCCGGCTCCCGATCAAAATGAAGGTGAGACAGTGTATTGCTGGCAACTACGATAGCTCTTCGGCCTGTTTTCTCAATAGCACGGCGAGTGGCCTCGCCTAATTTAATCATTTGGTCCTGAGCGAAATCGTGGGAGTAATAGTAAGGAGAGTTATTGGCAGAGATGCCAACAACGGGGATGTCCCAGTCAGGATTTAACATATGTAAGGAAACAATGGTGCCATAGTCCACCCTGAAGTTTGGATGGTCCATTTTTTTGGCGGTTAACCCAAGATCGGTTGCTTCTTGAATACAAGCTTCTGCCAGAGGGACATCCACATTCATTTCAAAATTGTACTGAAACAAATGAGGGAAGATAGGGTCCACGGATAACCCTTTTAGCTGGGGAACGGCTAAAAAATGATGGCCGACAATGGTTTGCCAGTGGGGGCTGTGAACCAAAATAACATCTGGTTCTAACGCCTTAATCTTTTCTCTACACTTCTCATAGGCCCATCTTAAGGGTTCCCATCCACCTTTTGAGCGAGGTTTGTTTTGAGGCGGATTTTCTCCATAGACCAAGTGAGGAGGATGGGGGGCCAAAAACCCGGCTAATATTTCACCTTGAGGACTCACGCTTTTAGGATCCACATTGGCAAAACCTCTATCTACCATACACCCAGGTTGGATTATTTGACAAATATCGCAGAAAGTAAATGGTTGGATTACAATAACGGTGCTTATAAGCACATGCGTAATTATCTAGGAGCACCGTCCCTCTTGCAGCGGGTAGGTAATCGGTTTTTGGGTGACTCGTGATGAAAAAAAATGCTTCCTCCTCCTCCGCTTTACTGGAGTTATTAGAAGAAAAACAACGGTCAATTCCACTGGCCGATGCCTTGCGCCCCAACACCTTGATGGATTTTATTGGTCAAACCCAAGTCGTGGGTGAAGGTGCGCCACTTCGCAATCTTATTGAATCCAAAGAACTCACCAACCTCATGTTCTGGGGGCCACCCGGGGTAGGTAAAACCACCCTGGCCCGAATTATTGCTAGCAACTCCAATGCCAATATTATTGAATTGAGTGCCGTTAACTCCGGCACCAAAGAGCTTCGGGAAGGGGTGAGCCAGGCTAAAGAAGCTTTGCAACTCAGCGGTACGCCGACGGTGGTGTTTATTGACGAGATTCACCGCTACAGTAAAACTCAACAGGATGCGTTGTTACCTTATGTAGAAGACGGCACCATCACCCTTATGGGAGCAACGACAGAAAATCCCAGCTTCCAAGTTATTCCCGCATTGCTTTCTCGAACCCTGATTATTCGGTTGAGGTATTTGGAGCGGGAGCAGATGAAAACCCTGATTGAGCGCGGGATAGCCTATTTGGATCAAGCCGATTTGGATGAAGTGGCTATTGGGTTTTTACAAGACTATGCCAATGGCGATGGCCGCAGTGCCTTGGTATTGTTGGAGGCAGCATATAAATGTGCGCCGGTGGAAGGTAACCGGCGGAAGATATCCGTGGCGTTGTTAGAACAGTTGGCTCAGCAAAATCGGCTCAACTATGATCGTCAAGGAGATGAACATTATGATCATGCCTCTGCCTATCAAAAAAGCATGCGTGGGTGCGATCCGGATGCCGCGCTTTATTGGCTGGCAAAAATGATTGCAGGCGGCGAGGACCCCCGGTTTATTGCCCGTCGCTTAGTGGTGTGCGCCAGCGAAGATGTAGGGTTGGCTCATCCCATGGCGTTGGTGATGGCAAATCAAGCCGCTGAAGCAGTAGAGCGGTTGGGAATGCCAGAGGGTCGAATTCCATTGGCTCAGGCCACGGTATATGTGGCCAAAGCTCCGAAATCCAATAAGGCGTATAAAGCTCTGGATAAGGCATTGGCGGATATTCAAAAGGGTGGTAAAAGCTTTCCGGTGCCGAAGCATTTGCGGGATGCACATTACAGTGATGCCAAGAAGCGGTACGGTCATGGGGTGGGGTATATTTATACCCACGATCACCCGGACACGCCACAGCAATTTTTGCCCGATGCCCTGGTGGGCACGAAATATTTGGAGGAGTAAGATGTTGGTGATGACCAAAACAAAATTGCCCCCGGTTATTTTGGCTTCGGGATCTCCCCGACGGCGTGAATTAATGGGCGGATTGGGGATTCCTTTTACTGTGACTACACCCGGTGTGGATGAAGCGGCAATTCCGGTAGAGGGTCTTTCTCCAGGTGAGATTGTGAAGAAATTATCTCTCCATAAAGCTCAGGCAATTGCGTCTGCTAACCCGGATGCTTTGGTTATTGGGTCCGACACAATTGTAGTGATGGCTGATGAATTAGGTCCTGAAGAAGTTATGGGTAAGCCGGTAGATCGACAAGATGCTGCCCGGATGTTGAACCGGTTGCAAGATAACGAGCACCGGGTGTATTCCGGTATTACCGTTATGGGGCCCAATGCTAGCGGCCAGCCTGAGACAAGAAGCGACTTTTTGTGCACCCGTGTATGGATGCGACCGATGACTACTGATGAGATTGAGACCTATATTGATACTGGGGAGCCGATGGACAAAGCCGGGGCGTATGCGATTCAAGGCCAAGGAAGTTTGAATATTGAGCGGATTGAAGGGTGTTATTTTAACGTGGTAGGGATGTCGATGTACTTGCTGAACCGGTTAATCAGGGAGTTGGGCTATAGTTTGCAGGTAGTGCCACAAGGAGGTAACGCTTGAACCCCATAGCATCCACAACCTATCAGGCCCGTTCGGCAATGGCAACGGATCAGCCGGTGTTGGTAGAGATGATTCAGCAGATGGCTGAAGAGAGTGAAGGGAAGCGTCTGGATGAAGAGACCCTGACCGGTGGGATTTCAGCTGTGTTTGAAGATGCCGGCCGAGGCGCTTACTGGGTGGTGAGCGATGAAAGTGCGGTAGCCATTGGGTGTTTGCTGGTGACCACCGAATGGAGTGACTGGCATAACCGGGATTACTGGTGGGTTCAGAGTGTGTACGTGCAACCTGATCATCGGGGAAAAGGAGCGTTGGGGGTATTGTTGGATGCAGTGGAAGAGTCGGCCCGACAAGCTGGCGTTGCAGAAGTTCGGTTGTATGTGGATTTAGAAAATGACCGGGCGGCCAAGGCTTACCATAAACTGGGATTTGGGTTTTCGTCGTATCAAGTAATGGGGAAAAAACTAAACGAGTAGTTGGGATTAACGGCCCCACATGCCTTTGGATTGATCTTGTGCCCTATTCAAAGCCCGGTTTAAACGGCCTTGGTATTTGACGTTGGGGGCTTTGATGAAAGTGGTGGCGTAGCCGTTGGACAGAAGAGCTTCATTTACGGAGGTTTCAGCATCGGGAGCCTGGTAGACAAAGGCTAAGGTGCGGCCGTAAGGGTCGAACTGCTGTTGGTCGTATTCCAGGTATACAGTTTGTTTGAGGGTGGCTTCCTTGGTGAAGTCGCCAGCCTCTACGGCAAAAGGCTTGTCTTTACCCGTCTTATTCTTTTTAGAGTAATGCCGTTCCGGGGTGTCGATGCCTAAAAAACGGATTTGCTCAGTAGGGCGCTGGATTTTGCCATCGGCGTTGAGATCACAGCCTACGGTGTCACCGTCATAGACGGTGAGTACCTTGCAAGGGATACGATCGGCGGTGGCAGATAGGGTGATGGATTCTTTCGGCTCGGAGTTGTTATCCAAAAGAGATGTAATTAGGCCGATGGTGGCGATGAGGATGAGGGCAATGGAGAGGTGTTTTCGAGAAAAAGTCATGGATTCATCCTTATTAGCTATAGGTATAAAACCCTCGTCCGGCTTTCTTTCCTAAATACCCGGCATCCACATATTGCTTCAACAGTGGACAGGGGCGGAAACGAGGGTCTTGGAAGCCGTTGTGGAGGACGTTCATGATGGATAATACCGTATCCAGGCCGATGAAGTCAGCCAATGTTAAGGGCC
>JAHQWC010000117.1 GCA_019634025.1 Vampirovibrio sp. | reverse complement strand
CGTTTTTCAGATGGGTGCATGATTTATTTTGCCCTCATTTATTCTGGTAAATAGGAGGTTAGGGCCTTCATAAAAAAGGCTTCCAATTCCTGAACGAATGTCGTGTTTTCAAAAATATCCGGATGGCCCGCGATAATTTTGTCCGAAACTTGCTGGCGATAGCCTTTATCGGTTCCCAAGCGCAGGGCTATTTCAACATAATGGTCTTTGTTATTTGCCACACAATCTGTAAGACCCATTTGCTGGTAGCAAGCATAGGTGACCCGGCCTCGCATATAGTCACCAGGTAAGGTGACAATGGGCAAGCCTGTAGAAAACCCTTCATAGGTGGTGTTCCCTCCGCCAAAATGGAGGGGATCCAGCATCACATCACTAATAGCCATAAGCTGTACAAAATCTTCTCTGGGCATGGGATTTAAGAAGAAGATCCGATCATAGACATCCGGCAAGTTCCTCTCCAAACGGGCTTGCAGCACTTCTGTGGTACCTGGGTCTCTCAACTTGACCATGACCAAAACACCATTTGGATCTTTGCGAAGGATATCAGCTAATACTGAATCAAATTCCGGGTGGATTTTAAAGACGCTTTGCGGACATAGGTAAATGGTTTTATCTTTAGGTAAGCCAAACAGCATCCGGCTCTTGGGTGGTTTGTCGGGATTGGATTCAGTGGGTTGGGGTTTTTCGTAATAGGTGGGGAGCGTATCCAGCAAAATTAACTCTTCAGTATAATGTGTTTGGGCATTCTCCGGCTCCAGTAATTTACTGGAGAGGAAGTAGTCCATCCGATCTAACCCGGTGGTAACGGGGTGCCCCCAAGTAACGCACTGGATTTTTGCCGGTTTAGCCATAGCCAGAAAATAGCTCATGGGGTCCATACCGATATCGGTGTAGAGGAGTATATCGGACTCAATCTCGCAGAGTTTTTCCAACGCTGTATGGTAATCTCCCAAGGAAACTTCTACCACTACATCACCCTTATCAGGCTGACCTTCATAGAAATCCTGTTTACAAGCCTGGAACTCTTGCATACGGTATAGAACAACCGAAAATTTATCTCGATCCAACCGGTCTAAAAACGGAATCATCAGTTTACCAATGGTATGAGATTTCCGGAGGTTTCGAGAAACAATCCCAATACGGGGTTTTTCACCGACCAACCGAGTCCGATCGATTGGCGCCTCAAGGACATTGGGATTGAAGATGCGGTTCATTAATTCCATGACTGAGCGATCATTTTTACCCTGGTAAGCCAAGAAGAAGTTGGTTCCCCCAAACTGATGGTAGGGGTTATCCAATACAGGCGCTTCAGCCAGAATATCCTCTAGCGCCTGAACCATTTGAGTTCGATAGTCCTCGATCTCTTCCAAACTGCTGTAGACAACCGGCACTCGGGTTACCGCCCGAACTTTTAAACCCAAATTGTTTGGGCTAAGTTCGTACGCTTTGTTAAAGTTTTCAATGGCCTCACGGGTCTTACTCTGTCGCTCTTGGACGTAGGCGATCCATGCATAACAGTAAGATTGATCAACTTCGCCACTTTCTACAGCATTTTTGAAAGCTTCCTCGGCTTTGTCAAAGTTACTGGTTCGAAAATAGATATCTCCCAAGCGTTTATAAATATCACCCTTCTGTGAAGAATGTTCCAGGGCTTTTTCAAAGGCGGCAATAGATTTTTGGTAATCCTGTTTTGCCAAATGCATCTGGCCATATGCCATGTAGACTTGAGGAAAATCTGGTTTAAGCTGAAGAGCCATTTCGTAGTGCATGACCGTTAGATCGGTGTTGCCCATATCCTGAAATGCTCCACCCGCATTAAAGTAGGCATTGGCATGACCAGGATCGAGTTTGAGACAGGTATTAAAACAATCCAGTGCTTTTGTCGGCTCACCTTGATGTTTATAGACGTTGCCCAGGTTGTTGTATAGATCCGGTGTGTTAGGACATATGGAAATGGCCTTTTGGTACACAGCGATAGCATCGTCAAGCTCTCTTAAGGCTTGGAGTACATTACCCAGGTTAATATAGGCGTCAAGATAGGTTCGATCCAACTGAATTGCCCGTTGGTAAGCGTCTTTTGCTTCAATGAGCTTACCGGCATCTCGAAGAATGTTCGCCATGCTGAAATGAAGCTCTGGTTGTTTTGGATTCAAGGTCAATGCCCGGGTCAAAAGACCTTCAGCTTGTTGAGGATCGCCTTCATCACACAATATTGTGCCCAAAAGGTTTAAGGCATCTACTTGGTTTTTGTTTACAGATAAAATCTGGCGATAAAGCTGTTTAGCGTCTTCTAAATGACCTGACTGATGGAGCTGAATAGCCTGACTAAGCTTCTTGGTGCTTTTTTTAGACATGCCTAAATCCTTGTGATAATCCCTTCGATAGAGCCCTGAAGAACCGCCATCCCAAATAATGGCAAATAAAATAGATAACCCTATCTTCAGTAAAGCGGACCCACCCGGTTCAATTCATCGTTTAAACAGTGGAGTTGATTTGAAATAGCCCTCTTGGCTTACACTCATGGGTTAAGGCCCCTTGGCTTGTATTAGGAATAGGTTTACCGATTTTTATGCACCTGATCTACAGCGTCAACCAGAAAGGTTTCTAAATCCGTTACGGCGGTAGTGTCTTCGTAGAGAACTGAATGGCGTCCTAAAATTTTTTCTTTCAATGCCTGCCGGATATCTGAATCCATTCCAAGCTCAACAGCCCTTTCAATATAGGCATCTCGACTATCTACCACAGCGTCCAGGATCCCCATTTTCTGATAACAACCATAGGTAACGCGCCCCCGCATATACTGACCGGGCAGAGTGATGATAGGTGTACCAATGGCTAAAGCTTCATAAGTGGTGACACCGCCGCCGAAGTTGATGGGATCCAGAAGGACATCGCATACAGATAGCAGACCAATAAACTGATCATGGGGGATTCGGTCCAGCAACCTTATCCGATCTGCCACATCAGGCATGGCCTGTTGGAAACGAGCTTGTAACTGTTGGTTCCTGCCTTCATACGGACTTTTAACCAGTACCACTAATCCGTTGGGATCCTGGCGCAAGATACCGGCCAGGAATTCGTCAAAGGCAGGTTGAAGCTTCAGCAACTCATGAGGGCATCCGTATAGGTGTTGTGTGTCGCTAAACCCAAAGGTTTGTTTTGAAAATGATGCCGTTGGAGTCTTCGGTTTTTTAAGAAAGATTGGCAGGGTTTTTAATCGGACCAATTGCTCGCTATAGTGAGTCTCTCCCTCCATCGGCTCTATCAGTTCACTGGAGATAAAGTAATCTAGATTGGGAATTCCCGTGGTAACAGGGTATCCCCAGGAAGTGACTTGGACCGGCGCCATACGGTAGAAGGGGAGAATATAGTTTAGTGGATCAGTGCCCACCTCTAAATAGAAAACTGCGTCGAGTTGATATTTTCGGACAGACTGGATAGCTTTATCGATGTTGGGAGGCAAGATCAAAAAATCTGCAGGGAAATCAGGCAGGAGTTCTAAAACCCTCTGCTGACTAACAGCAGACATGATAAGACAAGGTTTAATACGTTGAAACCTAGGAATCATAATTGCCAGCAAGTAGCAAAAAGCTTTTTCATGATTTTCGGTAACGAAAAAGCCCGCCAAAGGCTTTTGACGTTCAGGCCATTGAGAAAAATCCATGTCCAGAGGAACTGTTAACTGTGAAAGCAGTTTTTGAAAGAACTGACCGTATTTTTCTTTAAGGGATTTATCATCTCCGCCTAAATAAGGAAGCTGAGGCGGTGGTGTACAGTCACTGACCAGGATATCCGGTAAGGAGATTGTCATTTCCTGACGAGTATATTGATTAACAACCTGCATCAGCTTTTCAG
Source organism: Vampirovibrio sp. (assembly GCA_019634025.1). GTDB lineage: Bacteria > Cyanobacteriota > Vampirovibrionia > Vampirovibrionales > Vampirovibrionaceae > JAHQWC01. The sequence continues at coordinate 40,937 of JAHQWC010000117.1, read as the reverse complement.
CAGTCTGTTCTAAAGAGGCGGAGGTCTCGAAAATCCAGGGAATAAGTTGTTCCATCCGCATTTGCCAAAGAAGATTGCCAGGCTCCTGATCTGCTAGTTGTTGATAATGAGGAGCCGCCTGATCCAGATGCCCTTGGTCTCGTAGGAGGTTGGCCAGTTGCAGTCGGGTTTTCTTGAGGGATGGGTCTAAGGCCAAGGCTTTCTCATAATAAGTTTGCTCGTGTTCATAGTCTTGGCGTTGATGAAAAACGGTGGCCAAGTTGTGATGGGCGTCGGCAAAGTCCGGTTGGAGTTGGATGGCTGTTTCAAAGTGCTGGACCGCCTCTTCAATCCGGTTTGTTTTCATCAACAGGTTGCCATAGTTAGAATGAATAATTGGGTTTTCTGGTGCTAATTTTAGTGCAGTTTCGTAGTGGATTTGGGCTATTTCATATTGACCCTGTTCTTTGAGAGCTTTGGCCAACATGGCATGAGCGTCAGCGAATTGGGGTGACAGAGTCAGGGCCTGTTGATATTGGTTGACTGCTTGATCTAGCTCTTCGGCATCATGATAGATTAGACCCAGATTGTAGTGAGGTTGAGCATATTGGGGGTTCGCAGCCAAGGCTTTTTCGTACCGGCGAATGGCTTCATCAATGTTGCCTTGAGCTTTTAACACATTACCCAAGCTGTTCAATGCTTCGGGGTGGTTACGGTTCATCCGCAATGCTTTTTGCAGAGAGCCGGCGGCTGCCTCGTAAGCTTCTTTTTTATACTGAGCTTCCGCCAAATTCACCAAAACATTGAGATTCTCTTTACTGAGCTTCAGGGCCTTTTGATAAGCCTCAATGGCTTCATCAAGTTGTCCGGCGGTTTGATAGGCATTGCCCAAATTCATCCAAGGTTCCGGGTGATTGGGGGCGAATTGGAGGGCCTGCTGAATGAGTTGAATGGCTTGGGTTGCTTGCCCCAATTGATAGGCCAGTACGCCCATCATGTGCAATGCGTCCGGTTGGTTTGGATCCTGCTGTAAGACTTGCCGATAGAGATTTTCGGCGTCCTGATACTGTCCAGCCCGGTGATGGGTGTAGGCTTGTTCTAGGGATTGCAACAGTTGGCTCACCTGCCGGATCTCCTCTATGTAGCTGGCTTTGCCTTGCTTGGGTTACCGTGAAGGACTCTTTTTCAGTGAACCAGAATGAGAATAAACCAACATCCCCTAGAGAATTGAAGCCCTGACTGGACGAGATTTTGGACTGCTTTGCATGAAGTGTAACGGTTCGTAACACAATCCTTCAGCTTCCACTTCACCGAACCGAATATATCTATGAGATATCATTTTATCTCGTGTGTTGTACATCAGGACATAGCAAAAAGATTCAGGGTAGCAGTACATTGGGTGCTTGCAGAGTCTCGGCACACCCGTCTATGGACGGATAGCGGTGCTTGCCGGAACGGTGTGTGCGCGAGCAATGCTGGTTGAACGTTTGTTCAATCCCAGCGATTGTTCAACTTTAGTGTGCTGTGGCTTTGGATTTGGTGCAAAACAATATGGTTCGGGTTCATCAGGGATTGATTGAATTGCTTAACCGATCTCCTGAACTCACGGAAGAACCATGCCTTGTAAGGAAACAAGATAATAAGGAGACTTACTTATGGGTCTGTTTTTAAACTCAAACGCCGCTTCCATTAACGCGCAACGGAACTTATTTAATGTATCCAATGACTTAAACAAAAGTCTGGAGAGACTGTCTTCGGGTTTTAAAATCAATAAAGCTTCTGACGGAGCTGCTAACTTGGTACTGTCAGAAGATTTACGGGGTCAAATTCGCGGGACGGATGCCGCGATTTCCAACGTGCAACAAGGGGTCAGTATTCTAAATACAGCTGATGGTGGTCTACAGCAAATTTCCGGCCTGTTACAGAGAGCCCGGGAATTGGCGGTTTCGGCCAGTAACGGTACTGTGACGGACTTTACTGCCTTTAACGATGAATACCAGGAAATCCGGACTGCCATTGACGCTGTTTCCACCAACACTCAGTTCAACGGCAACGTACTGCTGGACGGCAGTTTGTCTGGTGCGGCATTCAACATCCAAACCGGACCAGACAGCGGTGATACCATTAACATTGCCGCCGCTTTTGCCGATGGTGGAATATCTGGAGCGGTAGGGACGGCGTTGGCCACCGCAGCCATCACCAACACCACAACGGCTAGTGCCTTGATTGGTAACGTGGACAGTGCTATTACTGCCCTGGGTACCTTGATCTCAGATGTTGGTGGTTTCGGCACCCAGTTAGCCAACCAGCTGGACGGTCTGACCATTACTAAAGAAAACTTGGTTTCTGCTGAGGCCAGTATCCGGAACACCGACATTGCTCAGGAAACCTCTAACCTAACCCGGTTACAGGTGACCCAGCAGGCGGCTGCCTCGGCACTGTCTCAGGCTAACCAGTTGCCTTCAATCGCCTTGCGACTGTTGAACTAATCGCTTTACAGTGTTTCCACGGTGGAAGTGTGTTTCTGACACTTCCCGGAAGAAATAGCTTCCACCGTGGTTCACCCCCTTAACAGCCCGCAACGGAATGAAGGTGTGACTTATGAAATGGATTCATCAGAACGCAACTCAAAACGTCACCTCCTTCTCTCAACCAGAAGAATGTGACAACGGAGATTCCGGGCTCCCTCTAAACAATGGTAACGGCGCATCAAACTCAATGGATGACGATGATGTAAGCCAAGTGACGGTAATGAACCAACACTGTCGACAGATAACTTTACGAGATGTAGACGGCGCGGTTCTTTATCTGAAGTGCCATCGGTAACCCGGTCAGTACCAAAATCAAAGCCCGTTTCCAAAAGGAAGCGGGCTTTCCCCTTTTAGCTCACCATATGCGGATCATTAGGAGCATCTGCTTGCTCAATTTCTTCAGCGATCAAGGGGTGGTTTTTGTAATACACCACGGTTATCACCGTGTCGGTATCTACCGGTTGAGCATAGGTGTTGCTTAAAAACGTAATGGCGTCTGCCACCGAGTTGATATCGGATTTATGCTTGGCAAAGTCTTCGGCAGTGAGTTCACCCACTTTGCAGAGTTTTAAATCGCCCACCACTTCACCCCGGCGAACCTTAAGATGGTTAACCCGAATATCAACCACTTCTCCGGCAACCCAAAATTGATGCTCGTAATAGAGAGACCCAAGACGAAATGCGGCATGAATGCCTTGTTCGTCTTCACCCAAAACCTCGTTGCGGTATACCTGGGGCCAATTAATTGCTTTTGCCATGAATTCATTCTACCGGATTCAAGCGCTGGCGGGTAGGTTTTTACCCTAAATACTGTCAGCAGTACAAACAGTTGTAGAAGCTTCTGCCGCAACGGTTCCCACCTTCCCCCAATATCGTCAAGACCTTTTACGTAAAAAATTGGTAAACACGGGTTTTTACGGATCCAGCAACGGCTTCGCCTTCTTCTAGGGGGTATTGTAGTACTTTTTTTGCTTGAGCCTCCAAGTGAAGTTATCTAGAATAGGGCTCAACTGGTTACGAGTTCTCGGTGGCTCAGGTGACAACGCTTTTCTGGAGTTCTTTCAGGCGGTCTTTGCGATGAGAATTTTGTACCGGTAGGCTAGAGCGTTAGAGTTCGAATAACTTGATACTGAGAGAGTAGAGTCGAAGAAAAAGCACACACGGTTCCCGGCCTTCTAGAAGGTTAAATCTAAGAAACCATTGAAGGTCGGGAGTATTTTTAGGTACGTTTTTATTTATCTACGGTAATGGTAAAAGGATAGTGCTTTTAATGAGGTCGGTTGTTGATGTAAGATCCCGTCGCCAAAATCGTAGCACTGGCAGGGTGGTAAATAGAAAAACCAGAGGCAGAATCCGGATACCTGGACATTATAGCTTGCACCACTCCAACGCTTTAAAAACGTCGGGAAGAAGTCATCGTCAGATATTACGCCGTGTAAGATTTTTGCTCCATCAGAATCCGCCAAGCATTCAAGCTCGGGCTTTGATTCAACGCCATGGGTTTGATGGAGAAATGCTGGCTGAAGCCGGAGTACCCTACGAGTTATTGAAGCTTTTGGAATGGGGTGCATTTATTTAGCACGCGTCTGCTGACTTTCCTGAAAGACTATTTTAAAAGATCAGTGAATAAGTCTCTAAAAATGCAGCGATGGCGTTGACCATGATGGGTAACGTTGCCAGCAGAATTGCAGCACCGATAGAGGGTTTGAGGGCAAAACTAAGCTGGAATACCGGCATTTGTTGAGCAGTACGGTTCACCATACCCAAGATAATGTCTACCGACATGGTAATAATCATCACTGGCGCCACCAGTTTGGTTGCTTCTAATAAAACGTTGGAGGACAGGTGCACCAAATAACTTAGATCGATGACACTGGTGAGGGGTTGGTTGATGGCAAAAAGAGGGAATTCGACAAAGCTTTTTTTGAGAGCCCGGACCAGCCAAAAGACGCCGCCCAAGTGAATAAAAATCAGTACGCCCAGAAAAGCGAACAAAGGATCTAAAATCATCACCTGAGTCCGGGAACTGGGATCAAAAATGACGGCGGAAGACAGGCCAATTTGATTGTTCATCATGCTGCCGGCAGCGGCAATAGTCTTAAGAATAATATCGGCAATAAACCCGATAATGAGCCCGATAACCAGATTGACGCCAATTAAAATTAAAAACCGCAGGGAATTACTTACCCCCGGCCCTTGCATTGTTGCATCCGGCACCATGCCAAAGACAGCCGATGTGAGGAAAAGGGCAAAAATGAGTTTGATTAGAAACGGGATATCCCGCCGGTTAAAGATAGGCGCGGTAAACACAAAGCCCAGGGTTCTAAAGAAGATGAGAAGCAACGCATTCAGCATCCCACCAAACTGCGAGTGCATGGCGCCAAAACTGTTAAGAACGGCTGAAAATTCCATGACGGTCAGTTCCCGGATCGTTGCTGAGTCTTTCGCTTTTGAATGTGAAGCGACTCAGCCGTACCGGGCTTGGGCATAATTTGGGTGTTGTTTTGAAAGAGCGTCTTGCCTTTGTTGTTCTTATCCCCTAATGATGAAGATGCACCGGTGGGAAACTTGGACTTTCCGAAGGTTCCGGTATTTTGGAAAAACTTTTTCCGATTGGAGCCATCCAGCTTTGGAGGGAGCACACGAGGAGCGTCTTGGGGAATTTCGTTAAACGCCAGATGAACCGCCTGACGCAGATAATTGGTCAGCATGTTCATCATGAGCCCACCTCCCATAATAATAAGAAGAAACACCAACACGATTTTGGGCGCAGCAGAGATGGTTTGTTCCTGAACCTGAGTAACGGCCTGAATAATCCCTACAATAAGACCGACGCTGGCTGCTGTAAGAACTGCGGGAAGAGAAAGCATGAGAATGAGAGCTAGGCCTTGTCCCAGATGTTCGATGAGAATGTCCATATGGGAGCGCCCTCCAGAGGGTTACGTTTAAGACGTCAGTTAAAGCTTTGGACCAGGCCGTTTAGAACGAGCGCCCAGCCGTCTACAGCCACAAAAATGAGGATTTTAAACGGCAGTGAAATAATGGTAGGAGAAAGCATAAACATCCCCAAGGCCAGCAAAATGTTGGCCACCACCAGATCCAGAACGATAAAGGGAATAAAAATAATGAACCCGATTTCAAACGCCGTTTGCAACTCGCTGATCATATAGGCTGGGGCAACTTCCCACAGCGTCAGTTCTTTAGGAGAGGCCGGCATTTCATCTCGAGACATTTCAATAAAGACTGCCAGATCCGTTTGGCGGGTTTGGCGCATCATAAAATTTTTCAAGGGTTGTGACCCAGCATCTATAATTTGCACCACGTTGCCTTGCTTGTTTAGGAGTGGGTTGATTTCCTCATAAATCTCGCCGAAAACAGGGCCCATGGTGTAAAACGTGAGCGTGAGAGCCATACCCACAATCACCACTGAAGGGGGCACCTGCTGAGTGCCTAAGGCATTTTTGAGAATAGACAATACGATAATGTAGCGTAGAAAGCTGGTCATGCTGACCACAATGAACGGCACCAAACTAAGAGACGCCATCAGCAGGATGAGTTGCAGAGCGGGATCCATATTGGCAAATACGTTGGGCTGCATGGGTTCTGAGGTCTCCGTTATGTCTCTGGCTGGCTTGTCTCTCGGCTGTGAGGATTCGTCATGGATGCCGCGTGTTTGGCTAGTGTGTCTGGAACCCCCTCGTTAGCATCTGTTAGCTTAGACAAACACGTTGTACCTTCTGGGGAAGTTGCGATTAAGAAGCGCTCGTGACCGGTTTTCAACACGTACAGATTTTTGCGGACTTCCAGGCAAAGACTGGATTCCACGATGAGGGTTTGATGAGAGGGTAAGTTTTTTTTACCACCTGTCATGGGTAAAGAGAGTTGAATAGCTTGATTTAACAGCTTGGGGTGACGCTTTAAGTAGAAATACACCAAGTACAACAACCCAATGCAGAGCAGTGTGTAGACACAAAATTGGATGAGTAAATGGGAGAGCGTCATTAGGACCAATTTTCCTCATCATCAAAGTCGTCATCTAAAAAATCATCCAGGTCATCAAAATCGTCCAATAGATCCAAAGAAGCGTCTGCTGGTGGAGCTTGTTGGGCAGGAGGCGTCTGTCCAGAGTCTGGTTGGGGTGTATTTTGAGTAGGTTCCACCGCCCCGGCAGAAGCATCCGGTGTTTTGGCGACAGGGTGCAGTTCACTTGCTTGAGGCTGCTCGGAAGTTTGAGCAGGTTTGGGCGAGGGCTTGGAAGCACCTTTTTTAGCAGGTGGTTTGGCAGGTGGTTTTGAACTTGCTTTTACTGGCCCCTTCCCGGAGGCTTCTCCATTCTCCGGCGTTAGACCAGTAATCCGAACACCAAACTGATCGCCGATAATGACGAGTTCTCCATCGGCAATGGTTTTACCCTCCACATGAAGGCGAATTTGATTACCACTGAGGGCGCCCAGTTCTACGATGAGCCCTTCAGTCATCTGTTTTAACTGACGTAACGGCAGTGATACCGGGGAAAACTCTGCATGGACATCTATCATCAGGTTGTCCCACAGTTTTTCTTTGGTGGAAGCCTGACTTTGTTCATCGGTATGTTGTGACTGTTTCATGGTGAGTTCCTGCATCATTTCGGGCGCTAATTGTTCTTCAATGGTAGAGAGTTCTTTCTTGTCAATGTCGGTGTATTTGAGGGTAAAAAAAATCTTTTCGTCACTATCCGGTTCTACAATGGCCATACGATTCATCCGGCTCTGTTCCAATAAAACCACATCTCCAACTTCCAGTAGTCGAAGATCCGCTAGAGGGATACGTGTAGAACCAATAGAAATGGTCACCGGCGCATGAGCGTCCATCAGGATAGACTCTCGTAGAGTTTGAGTTTCGTGAGGAGGTTGGGCTGACAGGGCTTTCTCTTGTAATAGGGCAGCCGGAACAGTGAGAATAAGCTTGCCGCCAGATTCATTGGGAAGCGCAATAGACCATAGCAGATGGACGATATCAGCCTTACCCCCAGACATATGACAATTGGGCAAGGATTGGAATAACGCCCGAGAATAAGCGGCAAAGAGTTCTTTGCTGAATTGGTTGAACAGATGGGCTTCGAATTTGGTAATACTACCCATTTTAAAGGGCTGATCGTTTTCCGAACGACCTAGGACATAATCCAGGAGTCCAGCACAAAGCTGATCGGAAATCCTGAGTTGCGCCATATATTCTTGACTCTCATCCAGAGACAGTTGGGATACGTAAAAGTCATCCAATCGCCAAAAATACAGGTTTTTGGGGCTAACGCACAAAAAACGGACGGAAATCGGCATCTCCCAAAATTCACTGATGGTATCCTGCAATACATGAGCAAGCGTAGCGCCTAAATCTGCATAGCCAGACAGGTTTTCCCGCAGGGAAAACATCTGATTTTGAGGGTTTTGGGCAAGCATTGCCATAGATAATCCGGTCCACCTCGTTTTACGCTATTTTGTTAAGATGATATCCGACAACAGCTGCTAAACTGCATTTTTCGGCTTCACCACATCACACATCCACACAACTTGACGCCATAAGCATACCGGTTTATGCGTTTACCAGCATCCTTCAACCGGAGGAGTGGTGGGGTGAATGGCCTTTATAGGCTTAAGCTTTCAGTTACAGTCACCACAGTTTCCTGCCTATATCTTGAGTATGGTCGAGTCTGACAAAAAGTCATGTTGCAGGGTATGTATGTTGGTGTTATAAACTTGAGACGCTTATTTTCTTGTGTTCAGTCACCTTTTTTTGACATAAGATGAGATCAACTGAAAAAAGAGGTTTTCCCCTTGCCAAATATTAAATCTGCTGTAAAACGTGTCCAGGTTGCCGAACGTAACCGTCAGCGCAACATGGCCTACAAATCTGCCATTCGTACCGCCATCAAAAAAGTGCTACAAGGCATTGAGAACAAAGAAGACAAAGCTGCGATGGCAGAAACCTTGAAACAAGCTTACAGCCTGATTGACCGGGCGGTGTTGAAAGGTATTTTGAAAAAGAATACCGGTGCCCGCTACAAATCTCGGGTCGCTAAGGCGATGCAAAAAGCCGCCTAAACAAATTTCAATAATATAAAAACAACCCTTTATTCAAAAGAATAAGGGGTTGTTTTTATGGGTAGAACTTATACCTGGAGCTGGTCTTTACCCACAGCTTCTTTGCCGATAGAAACGCAGTTGGCAATTACTTCTTCAACGGTGACTTGGGTCATGCAGCTTAAATACTGGTCTCCAGGAAGGGGACATTCAGAGAGTTCACAAGGCCAGCAGCCCAAAGACTGTGGCGGGGTAAGGGCTTCTATTCGGTCTCGGCCCAGGGGTCCGGTGCGAGAAACGGCTGTGGGGCCAAATACAGAAATGACGGGGAGTCCCACCGCTGCGGCAAGGTGAACAGGACCTGTATCACCGCCTATAGCCAGATGACAATGGCTTAAGACCTCAATGGTTTCGATGATGGAGTAATCACCACAACGGTTTACAGCGTTCGTTTCCATGGCCAGCATCTCTGCGGTTTGCTGCTCTGCCTGGCCCCCAATAAGCACCACCCGACAGCCATGTTCCTGGACCAAAGAATCTATGAGCCGACGCCAATATCGAAGCGGCCAAGCCCGGTTGGCGCGTTTGCTGCCAACCCCTGGAATGACGGCTACCCAGAACCCTGAGGCAGCGGTATCTTGTTGCTGAGATCTATTTGTGGGGTAGTAAGGAGCGTGATCCGCCATTTTAGAAAGTTTTAGCAGCTTTTGAACCGGAACATAAAAATCATCTACAGCATGACGGCGGCTAATGGTTCGTTGCCGGGAACCCTTTTTTCTGAGTTTTTGCTTATGATAAACCGATGAACGCTTCCCTTTTGAACGGCCCAGGATCATTCGGGTAAGGAGCCAGGTTTTGAAGGAAGGGTGAAGGTTTACCACCCCATCAATACCTATTTCACCAAGCTTACGAGCCATATCACCAATATTTTTATACGATGCCAGGGCACCAGAGGGTTTTTCAAATACCCAAACCCGATCAGCGGTCATGCCCTCAAATCCAGAGACCATCTCGGCAAAAGCCGGTGAGGTCAGAATATGGACTTCTATATCAGGCCGCTGCCGCTGGATTTCTGTGATGGAAGGGGACAAATGAATAAGATCCCCCATAGCGCCTAACCGAATGAGGAGGAGTTTTTGGATGGGATGTTTTACCAAATGACTACGAGGCGCCATGGGGGATCTCCTGATCTGCAGGGAGAGGTAGAACGAGGTTCTTCGAAAGTGCTAGTTGCTCTTGTACCACAGACAAGACTTGCTCTGGAAGTAACTCTCCCATACAGGCATTTGTCTTAAGAGGGCAGATTCGCTCAAAGCAAGGTTGACAGGGTAAGTTTACAGATAGAGCTTTATGCTGATCACCCACTGGACCCGTACGTCGAGGGGCAGTGGGGCCAAATAATCCGATAATTCGTGGTTTTTTATTGTGTTGTGCAGCTGGCTGGTAGGCAACTGCATTGGCAATATGTAATGGAGCGCTGTCTGGGCCTATTAGTAAGTCTATACGTGGAAACAGTGCGTAGAGGTCTATCCAAGTGGTTTTGCCGGTGAGGTTTAGCAGGTTTTTATAAGACTCGGGTTCAGTGGCAATTGATTGGCACAATTTTTCCGCCATAAGTCTATCACCCGGTCCACCCAGCAGAATAACCTGACAACCAGAACGTAACAGGGCTTTTGCCACTGAACACCAAGAACCTGGAGGCCATTCCTTGGAAGTCCACCGGGTAGCAGGGGCCAAAGCCGCTATTGGCCTATCAGATACGATGCCTGCCATTAGATTGTCAATATGCTGATACGTCTCTTTGGAAACCAGTGGCAACGGGTATGAATTCTCAATATCGCCAAGCCAACTCTGCCAGGGTGTTTCAGGCAGTATACCCAAAGGCTCGGCAAGTTCCATAAATTTGATGAATGCCGGTATTTCAGGGTCTTTTAAGTTATGAGGAGGTTGTTTCTCTGTGTAAAAAACATCCGCCCACTCCCGGGTAGCCCGATAACCAATGCGTCTAGGAATACTAGACAGCCAAGGCCATACGGCGCTTTTGAATAAACCTTGTACATCCAAGGCTACAGTGTAGCCTTCTTCTTTAAGTTCTCGGATAAATCCTCGAACTTCTCTGATTACAGTAAAAGCTCCCGTTATGCTTTTGGCTCGCTTTAGCCACTGCTTTCGGTGGCTAATGTGCAGCCGGTCAATGGCTGGGTGATTTTCCAACAGGGGCGCTGCATCAGCTTCTACTAACCATCCGACAGATACACCAGGCCATCGAGCCTTTAACAGTCCCAAAAGCGGCAAGGTTTGGATAACATCCCCGTGGGCACTAAGGCGAACAATTAATATTTTTTGGGGTAACTTTTGCGGCATTGAGTTATCCATGAGCCTTTAATTATCCGCCTCAGCATCTACCAGAGGTAAGCTTGCCGGGTTAACAAGAGATAAATTACGGTTGAATAGGGGCAATAGGGGAAACCTCCATTATAATGGGGTTAGATCTGCGGTAATGGGGTTGTTGCCCATAAAACATATAAATCATAAGGTTTATCGCCGCACATCGTGATTACTGTTGCATTCTTGCACATTGTTATAGCATCTTTTGCCGGATGCCGCATGCCTATCACAAAGCAGATGGGCAAGGTGTGTGGAGTCTGCTGGATAGATCGGTTATGTTTACGTTCCTAAATGACCCCGTCTTTGTTGCCTTCCTGTTGTCAGGAGGGATTTTTGCAGTGTTTTTTATTCTGATTCACTACTTAGGGAAGAAAGCAACCTTATCAGAGACGTCAGAAAAAGCAATTCAACCAGACAATAAGCCCAAACTGGATTTTATAGGCCATATAAACGCTGGAAATAAGGCGATGACAAACTATCAGTTTGAAACAGCTCTCGAGCACTTTCAGGAAGCCTTAACGTTCAGGCAAGACGATCCTACACTCCATTTTAAAATTGCTCGGCTATTTGTACAAAAAGAGGACTATGCACGAGCCGCCCAAGGGTTTAAAAATGTCATTTCGCTGAATCCAGGACAATTAGAGGCATATTATGAACTCGCTCGGGTTTTTTATGCCACTGGGAGTTTAGCGGAAGCTCACCAGCAACTTGATGAAGCCCTTAAAATAAACCCTGGTCATGGCGATAGCTTACGCCTAAAAATTAAACTGTTTGAAAAACAAGAGCAGCCAGAGTTGGCACTCCCTTTACTGGAGCAATTAATTGAAAAACACCACCGAAATAAGGAATACCGGCAGCTATACGCAGAATTGCTGCAAAAAGCAGGGGAATTCCAGAAGGCGCTAACACAATATCAGATGATGATTGAGTGGGATCCTTCTAAGACCGCAATTTATCGAAAAGGAATGGGGCAAATTTATTATGAACAGGGCGACTTTAAAAACGCCATCCACTGTTTTCGGCAGTGCTTTTCTACAGAAGACGGTCCGGTAGACCCCGCCATTGCTTCCGATCGTGAGTTAAAAAGCCAACTTGCCGCTGCGCTTTGTAACGAGGGAGTCTTACTGTTTAATACCGAGCAGACAGATGAGGCAATTACCCTGTACAACGAGGCATTAAGCCATGAACAGGAAAACCCTGATATATATTACAACCTGGGCAAAGCCTTGGCCGAGAGTGGAAATACCCATGACGCCTTACAAAATTTCCAGAACGTGATTAACCTAAACCCTCAAGATGCAGCCACTTTTTACGAGATAGGGATACTCCATGATAACAAAGGGAATACTGTCGAGGCCATTCAGTATTACCAAACCTCTCTGGAGTTGGATCCTAAACATGTAAAAGCCTATTTTAGCCTTGGAACGTTGTACGGCATTGAGGGCAAATACAACGATGCTGTGACCTACCTGTCCGAAGCCATTAAGCTGGATCCAACCTATATTGATGCGATTTATAATCTGGCCGTAGCGATGGAGAAGGTGAAGCAGCTTAAAAAAGCTGCTCAGCTGTATAAAAAAGTTCTCAGCCTGAATGAAAACCACACTGAGGCCCGGAGCAACCTCGCCCATCTTCAACGAGAGTTGAAAACCAATTAAGTAGCGACAAATTCCCTTAAAAATGGAAGCCGGGAACCTGGTAGGTTCCCGGCTGGATGGTCGTTCACTTCGTGCTCTCGAAATGTGACGTCATCCGGTTAAAAATTGTTCGGCATATTAGCTCCTAGTGGAGTTATCCCCGGATAAGTGTACGATTGCTGAGGAATATGTTGCGCCGCTGTCATCTGTTGCAATTGTTGAAATGCTTGTTGTGGGTTAAATGTTGTGTTTACCGGTAATTTTGGGCGAGGTTTCCCGCCCTCTTTCAGCTCTTTCATATGCTCGTCATACTGCCATTCTTTCCAATGTTTATTAAATAACACCGGCACATAGCCAATAAGAACACAAACCGCAGCAATGCTCGCCACATCAATACGGCTTCTCAACCGGTGAGCATAGCGCACCAAAAAGTTATTAAACTTGGGCAATCCTTTTTTATCCCAACGGTAGTGAAAATCGGGGTCACCCTTGTACTGAGCCAATATTTGTTCCCGCATCTGGTTCATTTCATCCAGTTTGCCATAGGCTCGTTCTGACAACTTCTCCAGCTGGTCCCAACTTCGGTCTACATATGGCTTTGCCAGTTCCTGGTTGGCAACGTCTTTCATTTTCTGCAGTTGGGTACGCAAGTCATCAATTTTTTCCTTGAAGAATTGACCATATTTACTGTCTTTTTGAACATGAGGATCCAATTCATCAAAGGACAATGCATACCATTTTTGCGAGGCTGCCACTACAGCATTGCCTTGACCGGTTTTGAATAGTTCCTTCAGTATTGCGGATGAAACAATGCGATAACGGTTTTTCAACTGTTCGTAGGTAAACATATTTCCATTCTGGGCATCTATCATCTTCAACCCTACTTTGTCCTGCATTTTTTTACCTGCCCAGTTATTAATAGGATTTAACGCAAACAAAATTGCCGTTGTCGCGATTATATCCCGGCGCAAGACATCTCCCACTTCACGAAAGTCCTGATCTTCCCATCCTCGCTCTATTGCTCGAATGACACGCGCTGGAACAATAATACCTAAAATCATTAACGTTAATGCGCCAATTGGTGGTGCAGATATTTTCATACCAAATAGCTTTGGAAAAGAGGCATAATCGTGAATAGACGCCCTATTCATAAAGGCGTGGGCTACACCCCAAAATTTATTCGCAATCTTTTGAAGTGGATTTAAAGGTTGGTTTAATGCTGTTTTATCTATATAACGACGGCTGAAAAAATCTTCTACTTTTTTAGGCCAATTAAATACTTGATGTGCAAAATTAACTGTTTTCTGCGTCAGCCAAGGTTCAACGTAAACCTGTCCATTATGTTGTAGTGTGTCTACCGGCTTCATGTCCAGTCTCCTCCTTGTTGAAAGGTTCCTGGCATTTTATGGGTAAACGACTGCATAGGATTGTTAAAGGCAGGCCATATAGTATTGGAAGAAGGTATTTTTACAGTCCCATAGGAAGGGTAAGATACTGGTGAGGACGCAAACTGTGAAGTAATTAGCCCTGATGATGGACCTATAATTTGAGATAATTGAGGCGGCTGAGCCTTTTTTATATTCTCTTGGTTTGAAACAGGCTGTCCGTCTTCATATCTCATAAAGCGGGTAGCCGTATATTTTTTGTGACCTTGAGACGTCCAGGTTAACCACACCAGAAAGATGCCACCTGCTGCAGTTGCCAAGGAACCAAACACAAACTTACGAGCCAACAGTTCATTTAAAGTATGTCTTGCCAACTCTGATACGGATTTATCAATATATCCTACAGATGCTTTTTTATGTAGAGCTTTAGTGTAATCTAACCAGTTATATAGCTGATCAAAGAGATTTCCTCCGGGCTGCCATCCTTCCAAACGTTTTACTCTTACACGATCTGCAACATCGTAATTACCAGAAAGCTTAAATTGACGAGTAGTATCCCCAAAAGAATGATACTCTTCTGGATAATGTCGGTAGTTAACCTCCATTAAAGTGTCGGTAAACCATATCTTCAGTCGTTTTACCTCTTGACGTTTTTCTTTTGTGCTGAGATTTCCGTATGACGTTTCCACCATCTGATCCATAATTTTATGAATAACATCACCGGCTTTTACCTTTTCAGCCAACCTACCTGGTTCTACATCATAAGAGAGAATACCCAGTGAACGCTTTAATTTTTGCCATCCGGTCTTTACCGGCTGCATCTGAATAATCGGTTCTCCAATTTGAATTTCTCTTTCCAGAAAAGCCGGGTGTGCATCAAACAGGCTTTTCATATAGGTTTTAACCGCTTTTTTAAACACCTCTTTCTCTACGGGACGACCTTTATGCTTACCCACTAAGTGATGTAAGTTAGCATCGGGTTTACTTAAATCCTCTATAAACCCATGAGTTATACTTTTTAAGGGCCCATAACCCAATTCAACCGCATCTCCACCGTCCATTCTCCGGGCTAGACTGAACATAACAGCAGGAATAAACATTAAACCGGGCCCGGCACCAATTTCTCGGATAAAATTCTCATTAAAATTGTCCCAATTCATCCCTTTAATATTTTCATGGACGGATTTTTGAGCTAACGCTAGCGGTGTTAATCCTTGATTAGCCGGATCTATAGATGGGTCGTATGGCTTAAATCCTTCAAACGGAGCCACTAAAAAACGTGGTAATTGTAAGTTAAAGAAATCGTTGAACAGAAAGCCCCATAGATACACCTCAACAACCCGCTGACTAATGGCCATTAAATTTCGGTTAGTTACCCGACTCATCCCTCGGTATAATGATTCTACGGATCCAAACCGCGGCTTGTCCTGTATATAGCCGGAAAAAGGGGCGCCTTTTTTTTGCTGCGACGCCGGAATGGCTTTGTAATTTTGATTTTGGAGTGCAGTAGCACCCACCATTGGTGAATTCATTAGGACACATATCACATTTTGTTCGAGAGCACTTGAATAAAGCCCGGGCAAGAATAAAAGCTGCCTTTTTGTAAAAGAATGTAAAATCCGGATACGCTATCATGCCGTAAAACTCAGCAATTGCTGGTATGCT
Source organism: Vampirovibrio sp. (assembly GCA_019634025.1). Classification (GTDB taxonomy): domain Bacteria; phylum Cyanobacteriota; class Vampirovibrionia; order Vampirovibrionales; family Vampirovibrionaceae; genus JAHQWC01. The sequence goes on along the minus strand of JAHQWC010000117.1, from coordinate 25,296 downwards.
TTGCCTTTACAGGTAACATTCTCAGGGGCCGCCTATTCTCTGAAACGCCTATTTAGCCTTGCATTCAAGGATATACTCTTTTCTTTCTGAATGTACATGGAATTTTTGTAAAGTTTTTAAAGCACCCACGCACAATTCACCCTTGAGTAACTTTATTTGTCTGTATCGTGTGATCTCTTTTTCTATCCTTATTTTAGTGGTGCTTTCAGGCGGTGATATGGTCACCAGGTAGGAGTTCCGGTGTTAACAGGTATTCAAAAACAGCAATTTATGGGACGTTTGCCGGTAAACCCGCCAAATGCTCCTCAGACTGCCCAGCCTCGATTTGGGTTCGTCACCCCCATGATGGAAGCCATCGATAGTAGCAAAGTGGTAGAACTTTTTATTATGGATGTGATGGGGATGGTCATCCCTAGAACCGGAGTTGAAGCGGTGGAGAGAAACTCTACCATTGCCTGGGAAACCTTTAGCCGGGAAATGATGGGACTAATTAACCTCACCATTATGTCTGGCGCCATACTTGCAGGTTCTATGGGAATGTTCTCAAACTCCCATGTTAATAAAGCGCTAGGTCTGAACCCCAAAGGGACCCATTTTGCCAGCTGGATTCACGCCAAAACCTTTAGTGTCTTAGATCAACTCTTACACGATACCTTGCAGGATCCCGCCATAAAAACCGGAGCAGCCGTCCGAGAAAAACTATTGGACAAGTTGCTTCGACGCCTGATTGTGAGCGATCCTCAACTGTCACATCAAGTATTTAGCCATCTGCCAGAAGATCATCCCATCCGCAATGGCTACCTAACTGAAGAAGCCCTTACTGCTTTAAAACATTGGTTTGGGGCAGCTTCAGATAAGGTAGGAGAAGCTTCGAGCATTCATTCCAAAATCAAGCCAACAGATATTACGGTCAAAATTGCTCAACAGGTTGCAGATCACGTAAAAACCGTAAAAGGCGATCGATATATCTTGGAAAAATATAAGGCCATGAATGATACAGCCTTCAATAAAGTGCTCAAAAATGCTGCCTGGCAACAGTGGATTAAAGGTAGCGCAATTGCTAAAAAAGACCCGAGCCAGGCCAGGTTGCAAAAATTACTGAAAACCTATTTGCGTCTACCCGATATCGGGGTATCTCAGCAAGTAAATATATTAAAAGATACGGCTGACGAAGCACTCCACCACATCAAAAATGGATCTGCTGAAACACTGTTAGGAGGGAAAAGCACCGATGCATTGTTTACAGAGACAAAATACTTTTTAGAGCAGATTGTTGACCGTGCGTTTGCTGACCGTGAGGGTAAATTTTATACAGGTGATTTAGATGCACCACACCATGAGACCGGGCTGAGTTGGCGAGACACTGTAAAACAAACCCTTTACGAAGGACATGCTAATGGACATGGATTTTTAAAGAAAAAGCTGGGGTGGCTCCTACCTCAGGAAACAGACGGGCTAGTGCCTCACTACACCAAAGCCAAACGCCTTATTACTTGGCTGCCCTTTAGTATTACCATGGCTGTCGGGTTTGGCACGATGTTTGTAATCCATTGGGTCACCAAAAACAACCATCAGGGCCATGTGTTTTTTCCTGGAGAAATCAATCCCACAGATTACTTTAAATCCATCAGCCAAAAATCTGAACCGGGACAAAGTAAACCGTCTTTAAGCACACCTGCCGCCACAAGTCCATTCACACAACTGCAGCACCCCTACATGCCTTTAAATCGGCATTACTCTCCAGGTAGTGCTTATACCGCCCAGCCAACAACCTCTGGAGGGTGGTACTGATGAATACTCGTTTCACGGCTGCTCCCACTCATTTTGGGAATGCCGCACTAAGGTATGTTCGCCCTGATCGCCTGTTACAACGACTGGACTACCATGTAATTGGCGAATCGCCACTAAATCAGATGCTCATTATTTACCCCACCATGATTGCCGGGCGCACCATAGCCGGGTATGTGCGGGGGAAAGAGGCAGGTAGTACACATAATAACGAGGCCCGGGAGCACCTTATTCGTGATTCTCTGGGCGCACTGGTCTGGTTTAAAGCCAAAGGTCTGTTTGAACGGACGGCTCTTGCTCTTTTTAAACCAGAACTGTTGGTTTATGGCCAAGAAGATGGTCGAGGTAAATCTTTGGCATGGCGGCTAAAAGCTGCTCGAAAAGGAAGTATGCCAACAGCACCACAGTTAAAAGAACGAATTGAGCAATTACAGGAACTACTAAGCACGAAACAAATTAGTAAAGAGGATCACCGTGAGAAATTAGAGCGGTTTAAGCACCTGCGGTTTTGGCGCAGTCAAATCTCATTTATTAGCTTAATAGCAGCCACTTCCGTATTAGGGTTTGTCGTCCCCTTGTATAACATTTACCAAACCCGCAAGAATGTGGCCCAGGCTAAAAAAGAGAGCTCCAAAGCAGCCGGAAAAACTGCAGAGAACCACTCAGCATCTCCAACTTATCAGTTACCGGTTTCCCTTCAAGCTTACCAACCAGCCTCAAACATCTATCAACCTGGAGGATTTTGGCAGTACTCACCCGCAACCCACGGGTTTTCTTCACCTTACTACGGTTAAGGGAGGATGAGGGATAAGCAAAAATACCCTACAATAAAGCCTGGATATCTTACTCATTTTTATTCCAGGTTTTAGGCGGGTGATCATTACAAATGGCCACATTGAAAAACTATTACAAAGTGTTGGAGTTGGAAACCTTTGCCGACGCCGACACCATTAAAGCCGCTTACCGTCGGCTGGCCCGAAAATACCACCCAGACTTGAATAAAGATAATGTTGCTGCCGAAGAAAAGTTTAAGCGTATCAACGAAGCTTATGATTACCTCAGCGATTCTTCTCGCAAGGCAATCTATGATCAGTCTTTGAAACAGATGTCGCAAAAAAAGGTAAAAAAAGAAAAAGCCACATCTCAAAAGTCGCAATCTCAAAAATCCCCCCCCCCTCAAAAAAAAGCCCAAACTAAGTCACCAGAACATCCCCCCAAGCCACAGGCAGAAGAACCTGCCAGCAGCACACCCATCCACGAATTATTTGAATCCTTTCTCAAAAAGGGGTTCGGCACAGAGGAGTCAGCACAACATAAGCGCCAGGGTACGAAAAAGCCAAAAGACACAAAAAGTAGTGGCGTTTTTAAGCCTAAAAGCGCTGTTAAACGGGGTGAGGATATTTCGGTAGAGACAAATATTACGCCTTTGGAAGCCGAGCAAGGCGTCATTAAAACCGTAAATGTACAACACAATGAATTTTGCCGACATTGCAGCGGCACAGGTAAAGTAAGTGGCAGCTCGTGTTCCACCTGTCATGGTGAAAAAATCGTGACCCGCCTTAAGAAAATTGATGTTCGTATTCCAGTGGGCGTAAAACAGGGCTCAAAAGTCCGGGTTTCTGGAGAAGGCGGAAGAGGGAAGAATGGTGGAGAAGATGGCGATCTATTCCTCAATATCAGCATTGCCGTGGATCCATCCCTGCGCATTGATGGCGCCAATGTTTACTGTGAAGTAACCATATCCATCACAGAGGCAGTGTTGGGCGCAGAATTAGATGTACCCACACTAAACGGCCCCGTTAAAATGACGGTGCCGCCCAACACGTCTTCCGGTAAAGTCTTCCGGCTTAAAGGTATGGGCGTACAACACGGTGGCGTCAAAGGTGATGAGTTTGTCACTGTAAACATTACATCTCCTGACTCGTTAAGTGATCGAGAGAAGGAGTTATTCGAAGAGCTTGCAAAAATTCAGGAAGAGAAGAAGCGGAAATAGTTTGAATTAAAAATGGGGCAGATACTTTTGTATCCGCCCCAAATTATTTATAGATATATTGAACTTAAACTGAGCAAGCCTGTTTGGCAGGTTCCGGCTTTTCGTATACCCATTTTTCAGTGGAACGATCCCAGTTGCAGACCAGTTCGCCTGGCTCAAAAAAGATACTCAGTTCCCGTTGGGCGCTCTCCACGCTGTCAGAGCCGTGAATAATATTACGACCCAAGTCTACGGCAAAGTCACCGCGAATAGTGCCGGGGGCAGAATCCTTGGGGTTGGTAGCGCCCATCATTTTGCGAGCTTCAGCAACTACGTTGTTGCCTTCCCAGGCCATGGCCACAATGGGACCGCTGGTAATAAACTCAACCAAACCACCAAAAAACGGCTTGTCTTTATGCTCACCGTAATGAGTTTCAGCTTTTTCACGGCTAAGATGCATCAACTTAAGGCCGGCAAGCTTAAAGCCTTTGCGTTCAAAGCGCTGGATAATTTCGCCAATATAGCCGCGTTGGACGGCATCGGGTTTTAACGCAATAAAGGTTTGTTCCATGGTGATAACTCCTTGTTCGGTAATTTGTTCAATATGTTTCTATAAATGCCAACTATGCATTAGAGGAGGCTAGGGGAGAAGGAAGCTTCAACAGTGCTTCGGCAATCTTATCGCCCATCTCGCTGGTGCCAATCACCTTGGCGCCCTCTTCCGCAATGTCATAGGTTCTATAGCCATCGGCCAGCACCTGGATGAGAGCTTCATCAATCTGAGCAGCCTCATTCACCATGCCAAACGTCAGTTCTAACAACATCTTCATGGACATAATGGTGGCAATAGGATTGACCTTGTTTTGTCCGGCATATTTAGGGGCAGAGCCGTGTGAGGGTTCATACATTGCATGTTTAGGTCCCAAGCTGGCGCTGGCCAGCATTCCTAAAGAACCGGTGAGCATTGACGCCTCATCGGATAAGATGTCTCCAAAAGTGTTTTCTGTCAGCAACACGTCAAACTGTTTGGGGTTGCGAATCAGCTGCATGGAGGCGTTATCGACATACATATGTGATAACTCTACCGCAGGAAAGTCCTTGGCCACTTCATCCACCACGTCTCGCCACAGTTGTGAGGTGAGCAACACGTTTGCCTTGTCTACAGAGCAGACCTTCTTGTTGCGGAGCATGGCAATTTCAAAAGCTTTACGAGCAATCCGTTCAATTTCAGGTCGGGTATAGGTCATGGTATCCAGGGCTGCCTGTTCGGTCCGCTGCTTGGGTTTACCGAAATACAGCCCACCAGTCAACTCTCGCACCACCATAATGTCGATGCCGTCTACAATGTCCGATTTCAAAGTAGAGGCATGAAGCAGGGCACTGTATGCTTTAACCGGCCGTAGGTTGGCAAAAAGCTCCAACGCTTTTCGGATCTGCAGGAGTCCTTGTTCGGGGCGGATTGCCGGATCAAGATCGTCATATTTGTAATCGCCCACGGCACCCAGGTAAACGGCATCCGCTTCTTGAGAGAGTTTCAAGGTTTGTTCCGGTAAAGGCACCCCATCACTATCGATACCCGCTCCGCCAATAGGCGCTTCTTCCAGCTCGAACGATATTCCAAACTTCTGTTCAAAAGCTTTCAGTACTTTTAAGCCTTGGTCCACAATCTCTGGACCAATCCCGTCTCCGGGCAATACGGCAATTTTACGCGTGGTCATAGTCTGGGTGATCCTCCTGGGCTCCGGTGGCACTTTTTAGCAATACACCATAACAGTGGTGACAGTCATATCCCGTTTATCAAACCATAAACCTACATCCGCTTAAAGCTTGTGACGTATGAAGTTTAATAAGAAGCTTGGTATTTTGTGCTTTTAACCGGTCTTTGATGGCGGTAGAATGCGGGGTTAATAACATATATTCAATTGGAGAAGGCAGATATGACGCTGGAAGATGCAATTAGTTACCGTAAAAAATACCGTGGATTGGTGGGCGTAGACCCTAAAGTCCCGGTGCGGGATACCGCTACCTTGAGCGTTGTGTACACCCCTGGTGTCGCCACTCCTTGTACAGAGATTCATGAAAACTCTTTAAAGTCTTTTGATTACACCATGCGTGGAAACACGGTTGCCGTCATTAGTGATGGGTCCAGTGTTTACGGCCTAGGTAACACTGGTGCCTATGCCGCCATTCCTATGCTGGAAACCAAGTGTGTGTTTCATAAGACCTTTGCTGGTGTAGACGGCTTCCCTCTTGCCATCAACACTCAAAATATCGATGAAATTGTTGAAACCATTCGCTATCTCTCTCCCACGTTTGGTGGCATTCACTTGGAAGATATTGCGGCTCCTCGCTGTTTTGCCATTGAAGAGCGTTTGAAACGAGCTGTTTCTCTGCCCATTTTTCATGCCGATCAACAAGGATCTGCGGTGGTAGTGTATGCTGGGCTGCTCAATGCGCTCAAAATTTTGGGTAAAAAGTTTGAAGATATTTCGGTGGTGATCAATGGTGCCGGAGCCGCCGGAATAGCCACAGCCAAATTTCTGAAACGTCAGGGTATTGGGGATGTGAAACTATGTGACCGTCACGGGGCTCTATACTACCGTCGATTAATCGGATTGAACTGGATTAAGTCCGAAATGGCTCGCCTGACCAATCCAGAAGATAAAAAAGGCGACTTGGCCGAGATGCTGAAAGGTGCAGATGTCTTTATTGGTCTGTCCACTCCTAATCTGGTGACTCCCGACATGATTAAGACCATGGCGAAAGATCCCATCGTCTTTGCCCTGTCAGTACCAGAGCCTGAAATTTCTTATGAAGCGGCTAAAGCGGGTGGAGCAGCTATTGTGGCCACCGGACGCGGAGATTTCCCTAACCAAATCAATTCTTCTACCGTCTCTCCCGGTATTTTTAGAGGCGCCTTGGATGTACGAGCTACAGCCATTACCCATGACATGTTTGTGGCGGCGGCTGAAGCATTGGCTGAGCTGGTGCCGGAAAACGAGTTGTCTGCGGAGAACATTGCAGCAGATCCGCTGGAATTCAGAATTTCTGCTAAAATCGCCCGAGCCGTTGCGCAAAAAGCGATTGAGGAAAATGTGGCCCAGGTACAAGTTTCACCAGATGACATTGAGCAAAAGGTGATGGACTATGTCTATGAAGGCGCCAATGCTTGGGTAGAGTCCACCAATGCTTCTACAAACGGAAATGGCAATGGCAAAACACCGGAAAAATCATTAGGTGAGCAATCGCTGGAGCTTCATGAACGCTACCACGGTGTCATTGAGATGAAAGCTCATGTGCCTATTCGCGATAAATTCATCTATAACTTGCTTTATTCCGTCCCTGAGGCTGCCAAGCCGTCTGAACTTATTCGAGATAAACCGGAAGAAGCCTATGACTTAACCTGCAAGAACAACCTGGTAGCCATCGTCACCGATGGTAGCGCTGTGCTGGGTTTGGGTAATATTGGCCCAGCAGCCGGACTCCCCGTCATGGAAGGAAAAGCCGTGCTATTTAAAACCTTTGGCGGTGTTGAAGCTTTTCCCATCTGCCTTCGGACCCAAGACATTGATGAAATTGTGGAAACCGTTAAGCGAATTGCCCCGGTCTTTGGCGGCGTTAACCTTGAAGATATTGCAGCGCCCAACTGTTTTGAAATCGAGCGCCGCCTGACCGAAGAGATGGACATTCCGGTATTCCACGACGATCAACACGGAACTGCCGTGGTAGTACTGGCCGGGATTTTGAACGCCATTAAGTGTGTGAATAAAGATCTGCCGGATATTAAAGTTGTGGTTAACGGTGCCGGTGCAGCTGCACTGAGTGTCTCTAAGCTGTTGATGAAGGCTGGTGTCAAAGACATCATCATCTGCGACACCAAAGGGGTGATTTACAAAGGCCGCAAAGAAGGCATGAACCACTTTAAAGAGCAGATTGCCAAAATCACCAACCTGTCCAAGATCCAAGGCTCATTAAATGATGTGCTGAAAGGCGCAGATGTGTTCTTGGGTCTCTCTGTTCCCAATACGGTAAGTCAGGAGATGGTGAAATCAATGGCAACAGATCCCATCATCTTTGCATTGGCAAACCCGGTACCAGAAATTATGCCGGAAGATGCTTATGAAGCTGGCGCCAAAGTGGTAGCCACCGGGCGTAGCGACTTCCCCAATCAGGTTAACAACTCTCTGGCTTTCCCGGGTATTTTCCGGGGCGCCTTAGATGTTCGGGCTGCGTGTATTAATGATGATATGAAATTGGCTGCCGCTTTCGCCATTGCCGAATTAGTCTCTGAGCAGGAGTTGGCGAAACAGCAAATTATTCCCGGCGCCTTGGACTTTAGAGTCCCTCCCGCTGTGGCTGCAGCGGTTGCCAAAGCAGCGATTGAGACGGGTGTGGCCCGTAAGGAACTAGACCCTAAAGAAGTCCACAGTCAGCTTAAAAACTACCTCTATGAAGGGCAATTGGTTAGTACCACTTAAAAAGACCCTTATCCGTTGGATTGTTTCTGAAGCACATCTCGGTGTTGCTCCACAAGTTCGCCGAGTTTTGCTAAATCTCTTGGTGACAGGTCTTTATCCCAGGCAAGATTAAAATTAATTAAACCTTCATTTCCGCCATCGGAACGAATAAACCCTAGAGTAACTGCCCAAAGTGGCCAATCTAATACCTGCATTACTGTATTCTGCAACAAGTCACCAACGCCTAAAAAGCTCCCGTGGGTCCAGTCTAATAGATTTCTTCCTTTCCAAAAATCTGTAGACAAATGGGTAGCATCTTCAAATAGAATATTAATATCGCTTGTTGTTAATTCCTTTTCCCCTATGTGGTGTCTACCCAACATGGACGGAATATCACTAATGTCCAAATAGCCATTATATTCCGCTTTACCCAGTAAATCGGCAACAGCGTTTTTATCGTAATGCTCGGCTAAATTCTGCGCTAAGGTATTTTGGAGTACCGTTGCATTATCAATGGAAATACCCATCTCTCAATCCGTCCCTCTATCATGTCCCTTGGTTTTCTCTCGCAGAGCTATTACTAAGATAATCTCTCTATGATAGCTCTATTAGTACTAAAAAGTTTTTTCTCAAACTGATGCCAAATTGTGAACAAATATAAATTTACCCTCTCTCAGCCAACAGCCCTGCCATAACCAATGTGTTATTTAATGTATGGGCCAGCACCCCTGGATAGACACTGCCGGAGCGGTGACGCAATATCCCCAGTAAAATTCCCATCATTAATACATACACCTGGGCCACCAAAAGGTTTCCGTAGGAAAAATGGCAGCAGGCAAATATCACAGCAGTCAGGCATATGGCTTTCCAAGGGGTAAAATACCGATAGAGTGTGGTTTGAATGAGACCGCGAAAAACTACTTCTTCCATCATCGGCGCCACCCCAATGGCCAGTATTGCCAACACTCTCAGAGAGTCTACCGGTAAATCTTCATACGGCGGCTTTGTCGGCAGTCCGGCCACATCCGCCACACTCTGCAACAACATCCCCAGCCCAACAATCACTACAACGCCAGCCATTCCCAATAAAAAGTCTTTGCTAATTTCTCTGCGTCTCACCAGCCCCAAATATTGTGCCATTTCCGTAAGTAAACATCGATACTTGAAGGCAGAGAGAACAAATAAACCCAGCCATACAGCAAGTATTACACCTTGAGATAGAAAGGCCTTAAATATCACAGGTATATCAAGTAAGTTGGAGATAGCACCCCTAACCCCTGACATGAGAAAAATCAACAGAAGTGGGGCTATCCCATACGCAATCACCAGACAAATCAGTACCCAACGAATCCCCCAGGGCGGATTCGGATTCGTGATCTCTGCTCTTAAATACGTTTCTTGAACATCAGGTATCAACGGTTTAAATTCTTTCTGTCTGCCCTCATACCGGGACAAAATTTCATTGAGCAAAACGCAATTTGAATAGTGTATGCTTTAAAATAGGACATACCAAATCATTCAACCAGGGATCCCCCTCAGAAAGCAACGTCAGCGTATGCAACGTCAGACCAACCTTCCGTCTTTTCAATGGCGTACCGCCTATCTCACAGATTTAATTTTATGGGCGGCCATTTTCGCTTTAGCAGGTTTGGCAGGCTTTTACTTTTTTATATACAAGCCCAGTCAAGCTCGCCAAACCGTCACACTCCATTTTCGCGATGCAAACGAAATTGGCCCTGGCGCCATGGTACGGATGATGGGGTTGGACATCGGCTTTGTTCATCACGTCGCCGTCAAGCCAGATCACGTCGAAGTTACGCTTAAAACCTACCCCAACATGCCGCCTATCCCCAACTGTGCCACTGCAACGGTCTTGTTTACCGGCTTAGTCGGCGCAAAAAGCATTGAATTGAGACAACCAACACAAGCCTGCCCCAAAACCACCAGCGGATCTCATACAGATCAACCTCATGTCATCGTACAAGAACCTATCCGTCTAAAAGACACTCTGGATTACCAGAATGAAATTGCCTGGGCCTTACAAGGCGGTGCGGAAAACTTTGCCGACTTTTTCGGCAAGAAAAAACCGGTGGAAGAGCTGCAATACAATATTGCCACTGCCGAACTGGTAATGAATGATGTTGCTGACAGAATGGTTCGGGCCAAGAACATTGTGGATAAAACCCACCATCAAATGAGTTCAACCACCGGTGGGCTTATTAATAGCTTGGCAGGATTCACTCGAACCACTCACGAAACGGCTTTAATCCTGGAGTCTCAAGCCCTTGAAGAAACCGCCCCTATATTTATGAAATCTACTTTGGGCACCTTGGCGGATATGAATACCCACTTGAAAGGGATTAGCCAATCCGACCGGTTATCTCTTTTGTTAAAAGACTTTCAGAATGCAAGCATCTCTTTACGGTCTTTGACTCAAAATACCAAACCTTGGATTGATAAACGTCAAAAACTCTCTTCTCAATGGGTTGATCATGTCCAGTCTTTTCATGGCACCATGACCCTTCTCCACCAAACGACTTCTAATGGGCTTGAGAACCCCATCCATCAAGCTCAACAAACCCTGAAACGGTGGAACCGGTATCTGATCAAAGTTAACCAGTCTCTATAAGACCTTTTATTTTAGGATAGACCTACTCTCCAATGACCATCCTGGATATATATCACGATATTATGGGCGGTTTTGCCAACTATGAGCCCCGAAAAGCCCAGGAATTGATGGTAGAACGGGTGTCTAACACCCTGGATGAATATAATACCCTTGTGGTAGAGGCCGGTACCGGCTCTGGAAAGTCTTTTGGTTACTTAATTCCAGCCCTGTTTCAAAAACGCAAACCCATCGTCATTTCTACCGGCACCATTGCACTTCAAGAACAACTCTTACATAAGGACATTCCCTTTCTGGCCGAAGCCGCCGGTTTGGATGAAATGAAAGTTCGGCTGGTCAAAGGGCGGGGAAATTATCTGTGTATTCAGAAACTGTTGGATTTAGAGCGGGAGATTAAAGGCGTTGGACCTGAGTTGCTGCATATCCAGTACTTAAAAGGCGAGTTGGATCGAGGTTGGGACGGAGATGCAGCAAATTTGGATATTGCGGTGCCTCGCGAACTGTGGGAAGAAGTGAAATCCGACACGGAAGACTGCTTGGGGCATCGGTGTCAGTTTTTTAAAGAGAACCCCTACCGCCAAGCCAGAGAAGATTTAGACAAGGCGGATATCATCATTTCAAATCATGCCCTGTACCTGCAGGATTTGGTAAATGGTCAAACGCTCTTGCCCAGCCATGACATTGTCATTTTTGATGAAGCCCACCATCTCAAGCACTATGCCCTTAGCGCCCTCACAGGCCGTATCGGTAAATATGCCACCACCAAGCTGTTGCGCAAAATTAACCGTCGGTTGATGAAAGTGCCAGACGCCTTTTTACAACAAATTCACGAAACCGAAGCCGGGATGTTGGAGTGGTTGTTCCGCGCCGATGCCAACACGTTTCGATTAAAACCCGATGAAATGTTTTTCAGCTTGGTGACTCTGCACAAAGAAGTGCTCACCGAGCTCAACCACTGGCTGGGTGCGGTTAAAGTCGATCAACTCCCGTTGGTGGAAAACGATATTGAGGCGGACCGGGCTTCGGTGCAGAAAAACAAGTTGATTAACCAACTCCAGGGACTCTTGGTTCGATGGGAATACTTTCTCTCTGAAAACCCTTTTGAAGATCAGCGGGTCAACTGGGTCACCGTGGATAAAAACCGCCTGTACTACGAGCTAAAATCCACGCCGTTAAATGTTGCCGATACTCTCGCTGAAACTCTGTGGCCGGAAAAATCCGCCATCCTCACCAGCGCCACCTTGTCGGTAAACCGGTCCTTGCAGTTCTTCAAGGCCGACTTGGGCCTAGCCTCTCCCACCGGTTCAATGGCCCCACAAGAGCAAGCAAACGAATCCAGCACAGCCGCTTCCGATTTAATTTTGCCCAGCCCCTTCAACTATCAAGAGCAGTGTGTGCTGTACGTGCCCAACAAAATGCCGGAACCCAACGATCCGGCGTTTGCCATTGCCGTGGCCCAACAGGTTGAAGAAATTTTGCCCCTGACCCAAGGCCGGGCGTTTGTGCTGTTTACCAGCTATAGCAACATGCAGGCCGTCAGCCAGGCATTGATTCCGAACCTGCCCTACCCGTGTAAGGTCCAAGGCGATTTACCTCGAAACAAACTTATTGACTGGTTTAAGACCACCGATCAAAGCGTCCTGTTTGCCACAGCTACCTTTTGGGAAGGTATTGATATTCCTGGTGAAGCCCTGAGTTGTGTCATCATGGATAAAATCCCCTTCGCCTCCCCGGAAGATCCGGTGAACCAGGCGACGACTGATTACTTAAAAGCCCAGGGTCGGGATTGGTTTAGCGAGTACGTCCTCCCTCAAGCCGTCATTCGTCTCAAACAGGGCTTTGGCCGCCTTATTCGGTCTCAAGAGGATACGGGCCTGGTGGCAATTTTAGACCCCCGGCTTCGTACCAAGGGCTACGGTAAACGAATTATCAACAGCCTGCCTAAGGTCAAAGTCATTGATACCCTGGAAGCATATCAACCTGTGACGGTCCAATCCTAACCGTATAAAACCACGAGGCGGTGCCGTTCAGAAGCCTTGATCCTGGCGGTGGTTTCGCCGTTTTTATGGTAAACTTTGCCGGTATTCACACAATCTGGAAGGAACCGCCAATGACCACCAATGGCCGGATGACCTCTGAAATCATTGAAACTGCAGATGAAGAGGGAAATGTTCACGTTTTTGAAAAAATAGATGACTTTGAACTGGACGGCCAGCACTATGCCCTGTTGATTTATCAAGGCGGTGGAGAACACGATAATAGCACCTGCGGTAACCCTGATCATCAACCTGAACCTGCCGCCAAAAAAGAAGGCGAGGGAGAAGAGGAAGGGTACGAAGAAGAGTTGGTGGTGATGCGGATCATCAAAGACGGTGATGGCGATATGTTTGAAGCCATTGAAGACGAGGCGGAGTTCCAGAAAATTTCGAAATACCTGGAAGAAAATATGGAAATTCTGGACGATGAAGAGTTGGTGCTGGATCTGGAAGAACTGGCTGCTGGGCTGATGGAAGAAAACGAACCCGAAGACCCAAAGAACTAACCTGCCCTTACCCCGTCGTCCTGAGCGAAGCGAAGGACCTCCTCCGGGATCACTGTCCTTCAAAACAACGAAAAGTTTTTATCCCATAAAAAGGAACGAATTCTATGAAAATTCATGAATATCAGGCCAAGTCGCTGTTCCGGGAATTTAATATTCCGGTTCCGGCAGGCAATGTCGCCTTTACCGTTGATGAGGCCGTCTCTGTCGCCAAATCTTTAACAACGGCCAAGGTTGTGGTTAAAGCCCAAATCCATGCCGGAGGCCGTGGCAAAGGTGGCGGCGTCAAAGTGGTGGATAACGGAGATGCCGTAAAAGAAGCCGCCCAACAAATTTTAGGCATGCAACTCATCACCCACCAAACCGGACCGGAAGGGAAGAAAGTAAAATCCCTTCTAGTAGAAGAAGGCTCGTCTATTGAGCGCGAACTCTACCTCAGCATCATCATGGATCGGGCCACCGCCCGTCCCGTCATAATGGCTAGCCAGGCCGGCGGTATGGATATTGAAGAAGTTGCCGAAAAAACACCGGAAAAAATCATCAAAGAAGCCATTCACCCAGCCTTGGGCATCCAAGCCTATCAGGCCCGCAAAATTGCCTACGCCTTGGACATTCCCAAAGAAGGCATGAAAGACGCCCTCAAACTCTTAACCAATCTGTACAGAATGTTCTTGGAAAAAGACTGCTCCCTGGTAGAAATTAACCCGCTGGTGGTAACAGCCGATAAGCGAGTCATCGCTTTGGACGGCAAAGTAAACTTTGAAGACAACGCGCTGTTCCGCCAGCCGGACTTGGTAGAAATGCGGGATCTGGACGAAGAAGATCCTTTAGAGGTAGAAGCCTCCAAGTTCAACCTCAACTACATCAAACTCGATGGTAACGTGGGCTGTATGGTCAACGGCGCCGGGTTGGCCATGGCCACCATGGACATCATCAAACTGTATGGCGCTAAACCGGCAAACTTCCTGGATGTGGGCGGCGGTGCCGATGCCGAAGGCATTGAAAACGCCTTCCGGATTCTGGTCTCAGATAAAAGCGTGGAGTTGATCTTCATCAACATCTTTGGCGGCATTTTGCGGTGCGACCTACTGGCTGAAGGCGTTGTGGCGGCAGCCTCCAAGCTCAACATCACCCTGCCCATCGTCATTCGGATGAAAGGCACCAACATGGAAGAAGGCAAAAAGATTCTGGCCGACTCCGGCCTGAAGTTTGAGGTGGCCGACACCATGAAGGAAGGCGCCGAAAAGGTTGCTCAGCTGATGAAACAGCCGGTTGCCAGTTAAGTATTAACCGCTTTACGGAGAAATATAGCACTATGTCAGTTCTCGTGAATAAAGATTCTAAACTCATTGTTCAGGGCCTCACCGGCAAAGAAGGCAGCTTCCACGCCGAGCAATCCCTGAAATACGGTACCCAGGTGGTGGCGGGCGTCACGCCTGGTAAAGGTGGCACCAGTGTAGAACTTGCCGGCAAGCAAGTGCCGGTGTTTAACACCGTGGCAGACGCCAAAAAAGCCACTGGCGGAGATGTCAGCCTGATTTTTGTACCGCCTCCATTTGCCGCAGATGCCATCTTGGAAGCCGCCGATGCCGATATGCCTTTGGTGGTGTGTATTACTGAAGGTGTACCGGTCACAGACATGATGCGAGTTAAACACGCTTTGGCTGAAAAACCCCATGTCCGCCTCATCGGCCCCAACTGCCCTGGCGTGATTTCTCCCGATGAATGTAAAGTCGGCATTATGCCCGGTATGATCCACAAAAAAGGCCCAGTGGGTGTTGTCTCCCGCTCCGGCACCCTTACCTATGAGGCCGTGGATCAATTGACCCAACTGGATATTGGTCAATCCACCTGTATCGGAATTGGCGGAGATCCGGTGAACGGAACCAATTTCATTGACTGCCTAAAGCTGTTTGAAGCCGATCCAGAAACCAAAGCCATTGTGATGATTGGTGAGATTGGCGGGACCGCTGAAGAAGAGGCCGCCGAATTCGCCAAGGCCAACGTAAGCAAACCCATCGTCTGCTTCATCGCCGGCCAAACTGCTCCTCCCGGTAAACGCATGGGCCACGCTGGCGCCATTATCTCTGGTGGTAAAGGTACTGCTGCTGAAAAAATGGCTGCGTTGCAAGCCGCTGGTATTACCGTTGTCGAAAGCCCTGCGGTGATGGGCGAAACTCTCGCCAAGGCAATGGCGTAAACTTATCCACGATAGATTAAACTTTTCAAAACGGCGTTGTACAAACAACGCTCTTTTGTATGCGAAGCGCTGTACTTTCCTTATAATTAGAACCTAAGCAATTCGGAGGCCCCGCACCCGTGGGCGATGAGGATAAGCAGTTTGAGGCCACGCCTCATAAACTAAAAAAAGCCAGGGAAGAAGGCCAGGTATTCAAGAGCAAGGATCTCTCCACTGCGGTGTTTCTCATCGTAATGTTTGCCCTGCTGTTTTATCTGGCACCTTTTGTGTGGAACCAAATCCTGGCCATGTTCATCCTCATCTTCGAACAGATTCCCTACGCTTCTATCGAGGAGGTAGGTTGGCAGCGGCTAATGCTACTGACAGTAAAGGCTTTGGTCTTTATCCTGGCGCCGTTTATTGCTGTAGCTCTACTCACAGCTATCTCCACCGATTTTTTGCAAGTAGGTCCCCTCATCGCCTTTAAAGCCATTGAACCCAAAGTGGACAAACTCAACCCGGTAAAGGGATTTAAAAACATTTTCTCCAGCCGCACGGCAGTGGAATTGGTAAAAAACATTTTGAAAATGGTCATCCTTGGCATTGTTGCTTACATCGTGTTTATGGAATTTCTACCCAAATTACTGACCTTGGGAGAATCAGAAAACATCTTTGCGTTGATTGCAGTACTGGGGCAACTCCTGTTGAAGTTCAGTATCCTGTCCGGCATCGCGTTTTTCATCATTGGCGGCGGCGACTTTTTGTTTCAGCGTTGGAAATTTATGAAGGATCAAAAAATGTCCTTCAAAGAGATCAAGGACGAGTTCAAACAGACAGAAGGCGACCCTATGGTAAAACAGGCGCTACGGCAGCGCCGGATGCAAATGATGCAGCGTAGTATGTTGGAGGCAGTGCCGACGGCAGATGTGGTGACCACCAACCCCATACACATTGCCGTGGCATTAAAGTATAATGCAGACAGTATGGAAGCCCCCCGTGTGGTGGCAAAAGGGACGGAACTCTTTGCACAACGGATTATCGACATTGCCAACCAGAATGAAGTTCCCGTTGTTCAAAACGTCCCCGTCGCCCGCGCCCTACATCAACTGGTGGATATCGACCAGGAAATTCCCGCTAACCTATATCAAGCAGTGGCCGAGATTCTGATGTTTGCCTGGCGATCTCAGGGCAAACCGGTCCCGTTTTTAGAGGAAGCGGAAACCGACGAAACACCGGAGGATGACGGTATGGGCACTCCAGACAATTTGGGCAATACAGATCCCACTGCGGATGACAGGTAATCGGTAATTTATGACCTCCAAAAAAACCCCTAAAACCAAAACCCCTCGTACTCCTCGGCGAGTCAATATCGGCCAATACCTAAACTTGGTAGAGCGTGTGGCGCGAGTAGAGCATCGCCGGATTCCGTCTCATATGGTGGACTTTGAAGAATTGGTCAGCATTGGCGCCATTGCTCTACAAGCATTGTTTAAAAACAAAACCCCGGAAGAAGCTGAAAAACTCAACACCTCTTATCTTGCCACCGCCATTCGCTGGGCAATTCGGAATGAATTGCGTGCCCGCTACAAATGGTACACCCTAAAACACACCAAAACCGTGGAAGAAGATGCTGAGGGCGATGGTGAAGGAAAAGGAAAAGGCGATACACCAGAAGTCGTTAGAGAAGCTGTCTACGAGACCATATTGTCTATTGAAGGCGTTACCGAAGGCCAGGACGGGGATACGCCGTACGATGTCATTAAAGATAACTCCGCCACCCCGGATGAACGGCTTGAGATTGTGGAACTGGGTCGAGCCATTAAAAAAGCTATTGAAAACCTGCCGCCCAAAGAACGCACCATTGTAGAATACCGGTTTTACCGTAACATGCAGGTCAAAGACATTGCCCAAATGGTCGGCCTGTCCAGCTCCCGCATCACCCGCATTGTCCAATCTTCTTTAAACCTAGTACGGGAATACCTAAAAGAAGGCGATCATATTGACTAATAGGCGCTAGCAAAATAAGGCAAACGAGCAGGATAGAACACAGGATTAAATAGGATCAAGATGAGACATTTCTTGAGCCAACTAAATTTAAACCGACTACAGTGGATACAGTTTTCTCCGTTTGACCTACAGGTCATCATGAGAATCGGTATTTTTTTGGTGGCCTGGAAGTTTTTATCCACCGATTATTCAGCCTTTACAGACTTACTGGCTGGACCGGATCTCATGGAAACCAATCCACCCGTTTTGGCCAAGGCAATTCATTTTTACCGGAATATCCTGTTTGATGCCGAATGGAAAGTTCGTTTATTACAAGTTCTGGGCGGGATTAGCCTTCTCTCCTCCCTATGGCAGTTATCCAGGGGGTTAGTCATCACTGGGCTCATCTTTGTCATGCTGTTTGAGTGGAATGCCGATCTCTACCGGGCACCCCTGTATGATTTGGACTTTACGTGTTCCATCCTTTTCATTGCTGCCGCTTGGCCAGCCTCGTGGAAAAAAATTCTAAAGAACGCGGCAGAGAGTCCTGGTTCAGATTTAGATCAAGTGACGCCAAGCGCCAGCCAATTGGGCATTGCCCTGACCCTATATGCAGCGGGCTGCTATTTTATCAGCGGGCTGTCTAAGTTCGGAACCGATCCAACTTGGTGGAACCACGTCCATTTGGAATGGCTCTATCTGGCCATGGAGATCTGGCACGGTATGGTGTTTCCAGATTGGCTCCATCCGATGGCGCTGGGAATGCACCAGGTGCTGATGAAATATCCTGCCTTCGGTATTCTTCTAGCATTCATCACCGAATTGGTAGAACTATTGTGGCCCCTGTCTCTGGTCTTCCCAATAGCGAGACGTATTTTACCGCTGACCATGCTAGGCATCCATGTCATGATTTTTGCCGGCAGCGGAATTTTATTTTTAGGCATGGCGGTCATGGGCATTGCCCTCATCATCCCTTGGCGATATTTTCAGGCAGGTAATATCATCGACGCCATCAAGGCAACCACTACAATACAAAAATCTGATCAAGTCATATTCCCTATTTTTCAACCCAAAAAATGGTGTATCACCGTAACAGCCATACTCGTGCTTTGCACCACACCAAGCCTATTGAATAACTATTATTTTCCCTTCGCCAACTACAATCATTTCGGGTTTCAGTACAACGGGCTGGACGAAGTGCAAACCACCCTTAGACTGGCTTACAAGGACCCTGAGAATGGTACCATCCGGTATATCCCCATGAACTATGGAGGTTTTTTTGATTTCCGGCTATTAAGCGAGGCCCAAGTCGCCATCCGGCCCTGGATTTTATCGGCACCGGGACAACGCCGTGACGGCTATTTCCATAAAATCCAGCAATACGCCCGGGCAGTCCGTTCTTACAACAGTAACCAATGGTTGTTAGGCAATCTGGCCCTCCCTTATCATATAGTGGCCCAGTCTTACCCTATTCCAGGACCATGGCTAGATGAAACTTACATCGTGTTGGGTGTGTTTCAATACACACCAAAACAGTTATCTAGTAAATGGTTCATCACCTCACCTCACCCTATCTTTAGCCGACCAAAGGAGACGGCGGGAAATAAAGCCCTTATTTAATACCACAGCAGATCGTATTTGCGAGGGGAATTTGTTAATACATCATCGTGATATGCTGGCATATCAAAGTTAGGATTGGGAAGATCTACTTTTAAAATGGAATACAGAAATATCCGGGGTCTGCCAGGGAAGGGGTACATGTTTTTTAATGCCCGAGTTCTATTATCCTCACCCTGTAATTGAGTCCGGCGTGGGAGCCGTCCGTCCAAACGGAACGAATGAAGTGCTTTATAAGCTGAAAACTCCCCCCAATCAGGACTGGGAATAACATAGCCTCCGGTGCGAGTATAAGGAAAATCGCCGACCAGTAAGACAGAATGCTCATCCCCTACGGGCAAACGGATCACAATTTCTGCCGATTGTTTGCGGATAATAGACTGCATAATAGACTCAGGTAATCGATAGAATTGGTACTGGTTTAGCGCTTTTTCAGAACGCATGCCACCTAATATGTATTCAAAATAGTTTGATTGAAGTCCCTGCGTTGGCCGTACAGGCCCCCGGATTGATAAACCATTTACACTCAAAGAAGCCCCGGTATCGCCAAGAGACTTAACCTGACCTTTAAGTGTTTGTATTTCTATAACCAGATAGGTATGGAAAAGATTACTTTCTGACTGAGAAAGCCTTACCGGAATCTGATGAACTACTTTTCCCTGCATCGAAGAAGCAAAAGAAAGAGGCGTACGCCATGATACAGGTTCGGGATAAACAAATTGATTGACGCAAAAGGGAAATACCATTAATACGACAAACCCACATGCTATAAGGCCAACATGCCTTGGCAGCCTTAAGGTTGTCAGGAGGATGGTCAACTGTATACGAAAGATTGAGTAAAGTCCAACTATCAGGCATGCCACTTGTAACAGAGTAAATTCAACAATGGGAATCACGTCCGATATGACTGGCAAGGTCGTGTAGAAAAAGTGTCCGGAGGCTCCAAATACAATCAGCATAAACCCAGCTAATACAATCCGATGTTTCAAAGGATTGAGTAAGACATATAACTGGTAAAACCTGATTCCTCCCAATGCTGCCAGCATGATTAAAAAAGGCATCACCGGAGTATTATAGCGAGCTTCAATATGACTGAAGGCATATACGCACCAAATTATAGGAAAAAACCATAAGAATCGAGTTTTAGAGTCACCAAGGGTCAAGGGCGACATGATGAACGCTACCCAGATAAGCATCTGATGGTAGACAATCTGAACCATAGGAGAGAGACCAAGCCAATGAATACCATACACATTGTTGGGCATGGCAAACAGACGGTAAATATTGTTAGAAACAAGTAAAACACTCTCCCAAGGGTGTCGCCAAATCCAACTCAATGCCAACCTTAAGTCCTGTTGAATAAGTTGGGGAAAGGCCTCTAGAACTTTTAGATTATCCTGGTTTTGGGTTGTCTTCTGAAAAAGGTTTTGGAATAAATACGAATCTAGGGTTTCCCAGCCTTGAGTACCTGAAAACAACCAAAAACCTAACAAAGGTTGGTTAAATTCAGGAACAAAGGTGTAAGCAGCAATTAGAATCAATGTAAGTACAGTAAAAACCCCCAGCGCCTTTCCTAAAAATTTTACCTGTACTTTCGCACCACCCCTGTATAAGCACTGCCACTTCTTGAAACACATATATCCCAATAACATCAAAAGTCCGGCAGCAAACTTTGGAAGTAGTGAAAACCAACTATTACTCAGAGCAAAAAATGTAAACAAGCCAGATAGATAGGGTTGCCTCTTGACCCAATACAACACTGCTACTAAGAGAAAAGTGGTGGTCAAGATTTCATTAAAAATATGTCCGGCTAAAAATAAAAACGGTAGGTACCCCACACACAAAAAAGTCACGGCAGCATATCGCCACCGCAGAACTCGAGTGCTTCCTTCTGCCTTTTCATCTTTGCATTCAATAAAGCCGACAAGCCGGTACACCAAGTAAAAATTAATGAGAAGTAGACCCGCCTGGAAAAACCGAAATACAACCACCGCCATATCAGCAGAAAACACCGTAAACAAAGCAATGAGATTCAGCACTAGCCATGGTGCCCTAACCAAGGGACGATAATAATGAGAGCCGTCCATCTCCAGTTCATTACCGGGAGAAAACGAATATGCCGATAGCGCATACCCCAAAGCATCCCCCACCGGCTTTGGTTGAGGCGAAAATAACAGAAACGGCAAAATCACCGTCAAACTCACCACCATCACCAAAATAAACGGATGATCACGAATGATACTGAGCGTAGTATTGAACAGCCGCAACCGTTAATTCTCCATCCTCATTGAACCACCACCCTCCGTAGAAGAAGGATTCCGCATAAACACATCATAATGCTCAAAGCCGGCAATCTGATGATAATGGGACTGAATCACCTGCTCCAACCCTTTTAGCTTGTAGTCTTGATGCCTCCACCGAGAAAACCGAGGATCGATACGAAAAAAGAGGTCGTCCAAATGATTATTGACAATAAACTGCGGAAGGGTTCTGCCAACCTGTTGGGTAAGTTCCTGAATTTGAGAGTCTGTATTGTACTTGGCAATAACATAAGAGTACCGGGTGGGATTATGACGGTCGGTTAGCAGATACAATGCAGGCATCAGGTTATACACAAAGAAAGAAGACCCTTGCTGCGTATGTTGATGAATGGTTTCAACCAACGGATTCAAAAACGCCGATAGCTCGGGGTACTTAGGGATCAACCAACGTTCACGGGTTCCATAAGAGATAACCGGCGGCACTTTCATCATAGCGGTAGCAACTTCTATTTGATGCATAAGAGTTACGCCCAAAATTAAGGACAAGCCCACCATCACCGCCCGGCGAGCCCATTGCCAAGGCTGACACAGGTGTTTCAGCAGCCAAAACCCTCCCATATATAAAATCCACCCATGATACCCAATCATATAACTAGTAGGGTAAGAAAAATTAGCTGCCATAAATCCAACAGCTGCTACCCATAAAAGCAGCAATTGCCATTGAGATTGGGGCGTCCGAAGCGATGAATGTTCATTTTTTGAGAGAGACTGCAATGCTGGCCATAATGCCTGCCAAGTAAGCCAGCACAATCCAGCCACAGGTAACATACCTTGGAGCACCAGATACAGAGAATCTAACCAGACTAACGGATTTTCAAGTGGCTTTTGTGAGAGGACAAACCACTTATTTGACAACATCTGCAAACCATCAAAAAAGTAAACAGAATGTGTCGTTCCTGTATAGTGACCGGACAACACCCATGTAACCGTATCGTACCAAAAGGCATCTAATCCTCCTTGGCTCCAGTAATACCCGTACAAAACGCCTAACAGACTGACACCAGGTAATACAAACCAACCCAACAAAGTCCATACTTTATTAATAAACAGGCCAGGGCAGGTTTTAATCCAGTAAAACCAAAGCCATCCCCCCATAAGCAAAGATAAGATAACTCCCAAAGATTGTGTAAATAATACTGTAAATCCCAATAACATCCCTGAGCCAATTAGGAATGACCGCCTACTTTTCAAAAAATCCTTTTCTCGTGAGCAAGGAATGGCAGCCAACTGATACATCGCAAGAACTGCCAGTAAACCAAACATGCTACTAAATATATGATGTTGAACCGTAGCCCAGGAAGGATACAAGGCACACCACAGAGAGCCTCCTAGCAACACCAACCAACCGCCGGACAAATATTTTTTGCTTATATAAAGCGTGACATAAGCACATACCGTAAATACGGCCAGAGCGCTCAAACGTAGTACTACCAAGCTAAGTCCACCACACAACTTGATAAGGAGGGCAATCCAATAAAAGACACCAGGATAAACATGATCGAAGAAATCCCGGTATGGCAGTTCACCGTTGGCAAGACGAAGACCAGCATATATATGAATGCTTTCATCGGGAACAGGGATCCGGAATAGGTAGGGCCACACAATATACCCAGCAATACTCAGCCCAGTAACCCACAACAATCGCCCCAATAAAAGCCGCCACGCCATCTAGCCAAACATTTCCCAATCAACAGAACCTCTTGCCATTCTACCTTACCCATATACTGCGCATTTATCGGAAGTATATTTAAATAAGGATTGCCTACTTCCGAAATCTACCCATAATAGTAAGGTTAAGACTTACAGTTGAGACGGCAAATGAATAACCCTAAGCTCTGGCAAGCCATCGGCTTCTACGGATTTATCTACCTCATCCTGATGATCATCATGGTGGGGGGGTACGGCTTTGCACAGCAATACGCCAAACCCATTGCCGCATTAATCTTTCCCATCAATGAAGGCAACTCCCTGCTTAAAAACGTATTGGTAGTTTCTGCCATGTATTGGGGAATGTGCGGCTTCTTTATCTTCAGACTCTTAAAAAAATAAACCCTACTCGCAATAACCTATACAGCCAATTGAATTTTTCAATCTGGAATAGTGTAACTCCTCTGTATTTATTCGAACAATTATACAAATAGTATAAACAGCTTAAAATACTTTTTAAACTTAATCTTTGATACTAATATCATATATCTATAGACAGTATTTACGGTTGATCGTATAGATTTAAAAAAATGGATAAAATTAACTTTGTTATAAAGGCAACATATAAATTGTCTACTCATTTGAAAAACCGGTAAACACCACATATAAGCGGCAATAGAGAAGCGCTGTTTCTGCAGCAATTCAAAGCTCTTTATTCATATTAAAAATAATGTTGACACCCCATCCTCTCCGAATTAAGATTTCAGCCAACATACTAACTCATAGTTATAAATCTAATGTAAAAGTTAGATATATAACTTAATAACCATTAAACATTTGTAATGATGGTTATTAGCTCTCTCTCCGCAATCAGGCTGGGCAACCAGTTTGGTTGCATATTAGTCACTCTAGGTAGGTTAAAGTAAATTAGAGGATCATAAATCACATGAACAAAAAGCTTTTAGCTTTAGCGATTACCCTCACCTTGGCTTCCGCCAACGGCGTGGCTTTCGCCCAATTGAACGGCAACGGCAACGATGCCAATGGCGCTGGTAACGATACCAACACCACCTCCACCAACACCGACAACGATTTCCTCGATGTTGATGATCAAGACGACAACGATTTTGTTGACGTTGATGATCAAGACGTAGTTGACGTTGACGACAACGACTTGGTTGACGTTGACGCTGACGACAACGATGTTGTTGACCAAGACGACAACGACGTAGTTGACGTTGACGACAACGATGGTACTGACAACGACGACAACGACTTAGTTGACGTTGATGATCAAGACCAAAACGACATTGACGACAACGACTTGGTTGATCAAGACGACAACGATGTTGTTGACCAAGACGACAACGACTTGGTTGACGTTGACGATCAAGACAACAACGACATTGACGACAACGATTTCGTTGACGCTGATGACAACGACTTGATCGATCAAGACGATAACGACGTGGTTGACTTCGACGCCAACGACAACGACAACGACTTGATTGACGCTGACGACAACGATGTTGTTGATCAAGACGACAACGACTTCATTGACGCTGACGACAACGACAAAATCGACCAAGACGACAACGACTTGGTTGACATCGACGACAACGACCAAGACAACGACTTGGTTGATCAAGACGACAACGACGTAGTTGACGTTGACGATAACGATGGTACTGACAACGATGACAACGATTTGGTTGACATCGATGATCAAGACCAAAACGACCTCGACGACAACGACTTGGTTGACATCGACGACAACGATGGTGTTGACAACGATGACAACGATTTGGTTGACATCGACGACAACGACAAAATCGACAACGACGATAACGACTTGGTTGACATCGACGATAACGACCAAAACGACATCGACGATAACGACTTAGTCGACATCGACGACAACGACGGAATCGATTC
This sequence comes from Vampirovibrio sp., assembly GCA_019634025.1. GTDB lineage: Bacteria > Cyanobacteriota > Vampirovibrionia > Vampirovibrionales > Vampirovibrionaceae > JAHQWC01. The sequence continues at coordinate 229 of JAHQWC010000117.1, read as the reverse complement.
CGACATCAACGATTCTTTCCAAGAAAACGACAACGACTTGGTTGACATCGATACGGACATCAAAGATTCCTTCAACAACGACCAAGACCAAAAAGGTGAAGACAACGTTAACCTGATGGATAGCGCTGTGATCAACGGCGGCAACTTCGCCAGCGGTCACTCCACTGTGGTCGACATCCAAGGCGCTCCTGGCGGTCCTGGTGGTTTCACCATCGTGGGCGATGCCATG
>JAHQWC010000116.1 GCA_019634025.1 Vampirovibrio sp. | reverse complement strand
TCACATCCAAGTGATGGATAACCGCTTGTTTGAGCGGATCCTGTGCTTTGGGCATATCGGATTTGGCGAAGCCTATGTGGATGGGTTGTGGGAAACCGACAGCATATCCGATGTGATTGGCTGGTTTATTCTGAACGTGGATGAATGCAGTGTGGTGGAAGGATCTAAAAAGGCCTGGTTTTTTAACGCGATGGGGGTGTTTAACCGGGTGCTTCACCTGTTGAAGCCCAACAGTTTGAAACTCAGTAAGGAAAACATTCATCAACACTACGATTTGAGCAACGACTTTTTTGCCTTGTTTTTGGATGCCACCATGACGTATTCTGCCGCCAAGTTTGACATGCCGGGACAATCTTTAGAATCGGCGCAACGTGCTAAGTATGACGCCTTGTGCCAAAAGCTGAGTCTTAAGCCCACCGATCATCTGTTGGAAATCGGGACCGGGTGGGGTGGTTTTTCCCTTTATGCCGCCAAGCACTACGGTTGCCATATTACCACCGTGACCATTTCTGAAGAGCAGTATCAACTGGCCTGCCAGCGGATCGCCGATGCTGATTTGTCACATCAAATTGAGGTGCGGCTTCAGGATTATCGAGAGATTACCGGCACCTTCGATAAGATTGTGTCCATTGAGATGGTGGAAGCAGTGGGTGAGGCGTATATGGACACCTACTTTGCCCAGTGTACCCAACTGTTGAAGAAAGACGGGTTGTTCGCCATTCAAATGATTACCTGCCCGGACAGCCGGTATGCCTTGCTGCGGGATAATGTGGACTTTATCCAAAAGCATATTTTTCCTGGCTCTCTCCTCCCCAGCTTGGCTCGGGTCACTCAATCTCTGACCAAAGCCGGAGATCTCTTTATGGTGGACCTGGAGGATATGGGTCTGAACTATGCCAATACTCTTAGCGTCTGGCAAGAGCGGTTTAACCGGAACTTGGATCAGGTGACGGCACTGGGGTTTGACGATGCCTTTATTCGCAAGTGGAACTATTATCTGATGTACTGCCATGCCGCCTTCTCCTGGCGGAATATTACGGCGGTGCAGGCTGTGTATAGTCGGCCCAACAACCCAACCTTGATGGCGAAAGGAGTCATTTAGTGTTGATCTGGGCACTGCGGATAGTTTTTCTGGTCATGTTCCTCGCCCAAAGTGCGGTGGTGGTTTGGGCATGCTTGCAAGAAAGCCTGCTGGCCATCCCTGAGCCGGTGTTGTCCAATGTGTGGTTTGTTTGCACGCTCTATGACATCTACTTTTCTTTCTTGACCTTTGCCCTGTGGGCGTTGTACCGACTAAAAAATAATGTGTACCGGGTGCTTTGGATCTTTTTAGTAGCCGGCTTGGGGAGTGTTGGAATTGCCGGATATATGCTGATGGTTCTGTTCCGGTTGCCTACTCATGCCAAGCTTTCTCATATCCTGATTCGAGAAGATCATTGGTTGGAGAGCTTGGAAAGTCTGCCGGATTCTGGGAAAGGAGTTGCCTTATGACAGATGTATTTCAGACGTCGCTTACTTTTTGGCCGTTGGTCGGGTTGGCCTATGTGGGTTTATTCCTTTTGTTTGCAGTGACCTGGGGGGTGTCCTATCGGATCAAGAATGCCGGTATTGTGGACGTGGTTTGGGCCATTGGATTTTCTGTGCTGATGATTTTTTACGGTGTATTGCCTCAAGGATATTTGCCCAGGACCTTATTGTTTGGGTCTTTGGTGGTGTTGGCCAGCCTGCGTCTGACTTGGTATCTGGGGAACCGGTTTTTACATGAGTACCCGGTGGAAGACGGCCGGTATAACAGTTTTCGAGTGGCCTTTGAAGAGCAAGGTGGATCAGGAAAAAAAGGAGAGTTACACGCCGAGTGGATGATGTTTTGGCTGTTTCAGCTCCAGGGACTCTTGATGACCATTCTCTCTGTTCCCTTTGCGATGATTGCTCTCAATCAGACGCCGGAACTGTATTTGATTGAATGGCTGGCAGCAGGAGTGTGGTTGGTTGGCTTTACCGGAGAAGCCATTGCCGACGATCAACTCCGGCGGTTTAAGACGGATCCGGCCAATAAGGGCAAAGTGTGCGACACCGGCTTATGGGGGTATTCCCGGCACCCCAACTATTTCTTCCAATGGTTGATGTGGGTGGCCTACTTTGTGTTTGCCCTGGCTACTCCCAATGGCTGGATGACCCTGTATGTGCCGTTGATTATGCTCTACTTCCTCACCCAAGTTACCGGTATCAAGGCCACAGAGGAGCAAACGCTTAAAACTCGAGGCGAAGCCTATCGCCGGTATCAACAAACCACCAGTGCCTTTATTCCCTGGTTTAAGTCTCAAGCCCCTGATACGCAACAAGCTTTATCCCTTTAGTACGATGATGAAAGGAGCCGACGATGGCTGTTTATCAACTCTTAGAATCCAACCTGGTACCGGAACCGCTTATCCGAATGGGCATCCGCCGGATGCTGGCCCAGAAGATCCAGGAAGAATCCTATCCTACGGATACTCAACGGAAAGAGGCCCTGGCGGCGTTTGTGTCGGAACTCCGCAACTGTCCTATTGCCATTGAAACGGATGCGGCCAATGATCAGCACTACGAGTTACCACCAGAGTTCTTTACCCTAGTGTTGGGTCCTTGGCGAAAGTACAGCAGCGGTTTGTGGGCTGAAGGCGTCACAACCCTGCAACAGGCCGAAGAGGCGATGTTGACTCTTTATTGCCAACGTGCGGATATCAAGGATGGTCAGACGATTTTAGATTTGGGTTGCGGTTGGGGCTCCATGTCCTTGTGGCTGGCGACCCACTATCCCAACGCTAAGATTGTAGGGTTCTCTAATTCCAACGGACAACGGGAGTTTATTGAATCCGAATGTGTCGCCCGTGGTATTACCAACCTGCAGATTGTCACCGGCAATATTGCCGAGGTGAAGGACGCTCCGGCAGGTCAGACTTTTGATCGGGTCATCAGTATTGAGATGTTTGAGCATATGAAAAACTACGAGCAGCTCCTGGCCAAAATTAACCGGTGGTTGAGCCCTAAAGGGAAATTATTTGTGCACATCTTTACCCATAAGACGTTTGCCTATCATTATGAAGATACCGATGGCACCGATTGGCTGACCCGGTACTTCTTTACCGGTGGCACTATGCCCAGTGATGATCTGCTGTTTCACTTTCAGGAAGACTTAGCCATAACAAAGCACTGGGAGGTGGAAGGGACGCATTACCAAAAGACTGCCAACGAGTGGCTGGCCAATATGCACCGGCACCGCAAGAAGATATTGCCTATCCTGGCCAAGACGTACGGCCCGGAGAACACCAAGAAGTGGTGGGTCTACTGGCGGGTGTTCTTTTTAGCCTGTGCCGAGCTGTGGGGCTACAAACACGGCCGGGAGTGGCAGGTGTCGCATTATCTGTTTGAGAAACAGTAAGCTTGGATACTGTTGAGCCTTACCTTGTGGCCTCTTTAGAAGGCGAGTCAATTTAAATTGACTCGATCAAACTTCGGATCTTATTTACCTGCTTAGACCCGGCGTTGGTAGGATCTAGCTGTAGATAGGTTTGCAAGGAATTCATGGCCTCAGCCTTTCGTTTCAGTTTGCCGAGAATCCAGGCTTTTTCCAGGTGATAGCGAGGTTCGCTGTTGTCGTATTTCAGCGCCGTGTTTACATCGGCCAAGGCTAGTTCCGTGTTTTCAGTAAACTCCTGATGGTAAAGGGCTCGGTTGTAATAGGACAAAGCATCCATAGGCTCCCGAGCAATGGCGTTGGTGGCGGCTTCAATGGCTTTGACGACTTCGGCGTTGCCTTCGGCGATGAGGGCTTGTCTTTCTGACTCTGCGGATAAATCTGCCAGCTTTTTCAACTGGCTACCCTTGCGGAACAGCAGGGTGGCCATATTTAGCCAGTTCAAGTTATTGTCCCGCTGAGCAATTAATGCTTCCTGTTTGGTGATATCTATTGTCAGATCGGCCAAATACTCCTTGATTCGAGTCGGGTTGTCTTGCCGGTCTTTATCCGGCTTACTGCTGGAAATATCGGCTTCGGCGCCGTAGAGCCGACGGACGGTGTTTATATCTCTGGTGGACAGTTCGCTGACACCTTTATCTCCCCCGGCAAACATCACATCGGTTTTCTCCGGACTGTGACCAATGATGCCCAGGGCGTGTCCTAGCTCATGGAGTGCCACAGCGTATATCTTGTCCGGTTTTTGAGGTTTGCCGGTGATATCCAGGGTGGCAACTTTTACGGTCATGCCAAAGAGCTGGTCGTCTTCAATCTGGGGGATAGTCAGTCCAGCTGTATATGTTGTGCCTTTATCACTTTTATGGCCCTGGGTGTCTATGGTGTTGACCCAATACAGCTTGATATCCGCTTCTTGTGCTGTTTCCACAGGTAGGTAAGTGAGGCGATTCTGAAATGCTTTATTGGTCCAGGCTTCCATGGCTCGGCTGACCATGGCGATGTATTGAGGCTGGAAGTTCCGCAGTCCTTCGGGGTGATGGTCAACATATAGCTTGATGGGACCTTTATTGACAGACCATCGTACATACTTTCCGGCGTCAGATACCTCGGACAGGTAATCTTCGCCGGTCACCCGGAATCCGTCTAAGCGATCTGTGCTACCGGAAGAGCTCTTTCGGCTGCCAGAAGCCATCCAATTGGAGCGTTTGGCGGCGTGGGCAAAGCTGGGGAGCTTTGCTAAGGCCAACCGAGACAGCCGTCCAGCCATAGAATCCGGCGCCATAGCCAATACGGTTTGATATTCGTGCTGAGCCTCGTTGAATCGGCGGTTTCGCATCATGGCGTCGGCCAAATAGTAGCGGATGTTAGGGTTTTCCCAGTTTTTATCTACGGCCTGACGAAAATACCGAATGGCCAAATCGTAGTCGCCTTGCTGATAGGCTCTGATGCCCATCTCATACTGTCCAGCCCAGGAGGGCATTACAGACTGAAATCCACCAATCCACGCTGTACACAGCAACAGGCTGAAAAACAGGGTAAAAACCTTTTGGCTAAAGCGTCTGACGCCAAAGTGGGGTCTATCAACAAATCTCATGTTTGGCCTTTTATGCATCTGGATCCAACGGCAACTTTCAGCCATCATGCCCAACATTATTTTACACGCAGGGCATCCACTCTGTTGTCGGTTGCCAAACGGTAATCTGTAACCCACTCCTCCAGAGACACGAGGAAGTCGCTTTCCTCGTATTCGCAACGCTATTGATGTTATGTTAACTTCCCTCTCTACTTCAGCCCACGAAGCCGGAACCAGGTTGTTCCGATGGATGGAACGCGACCCGGTGTACGAAATTGCCGCCAAAGAAGTGCTGGGAATTAACCTGCCGAAATCGTTGGTGGTTAGAGACCCAGATGAGTTTGTGGATGTAGCTAGTAACGAGTTTGCCAATACTGCCGGCTTCTTTGGTCTGGGTGTTGGGCTAAATTATGTGTTGAATCGGATCCTCCCTCGGCTAAATGGGACTGGTCAGGCCGTCAAATCGGCAGTACTGTTGCCGGTGATGTTCTCCTTTATGTGGGCTACGCCGTTTATTCGCAACTATTTGACGGCCAAACGGACGGGTAAGACCCACTTCACCCAGGTCATTGGCGAAGAAGGTGATCATCTTCCAACGCTGGCTGAAGAAAGAGCCCTGAGCTACAAGCTGACCGAATACCGGAACCAAGCGGCCAAAATATTGGGCTTGGGGGCTGCCACCGGGGCGACGTTAGGTGCTTTAGTGTGGGGCGTATTGCGAAATCCGGCGGTGAGGCAACAGATCCCGGCCAAAACCAAGGCGTGGTTGAAGGAAAACCTGGCGTTGAAGAATGGGGATTTTAAGAACTTTAACACCTGGCACGCTTTTCTGTTTTGGGGAATTCCGGCATATGGCGGGTGGATCCACGCGGCTCGGGATAACTATGAACGCAAAGAACAGATACTGAAAGGTGCGGCCTTCTTCATCAGCTTTTTTGGTCCGGCTATTCTGATGAAACAGCATTTCAGACGGCAATTGGGCCGGTTTTTTGTTGCAGATAAAGTGAAGGCTGGGATTCGATTTAAGGACGTGAATAAACCCAAGCTGGAAGAAGCCAAGAGCCTGTGGTTTAAAAAACACCTGTATCCCATGTTGACCTCAGTGGCGCTATTGGGAACCTCAGCGCCGTTGATGAACATTTACCTGACCAAGCAACGGGTCGAGCGAGATCAGCTCCGGCATCAGTTACAACAGGCCCAATTTGGAAATTTGCATCAGGGAACTCTACACCGAATACCTTTTAGCACCATGGTGGCCAATGCAGCCAGAACACGTAGCAATATAGGTGACGGTGGTTTGCAGTATAATAGCCCCGGCGGGTTGGTTATGCCGAACCCACCCGTGATTTATTAAATCAAGTTTCTTAAGGCGATACCCTATGCTAAAACGCAGTTTATTAATGGTCGCCACTATTTTGACGGTGGTTATTGCTGGCGGGTTTACCACCAATATGGTCCTCAGCGGCCAACTCCCTTCCACGTACGATCCTGGCCTCTCCATCGACACCGCATTCAAG
>JAHQWC010000115.1 GCA_019634025.1 Vampirovibrio sp. | reverse complement strand
TAACGCGCCCAGTGTTATTGCTACCGCGGCCTTTGCCTTAGGGGAGCTAAAAAGCGACTCTGCTGTCCAGCCATTGTCTAGGTTGTTAGGCCATGAGGATCCCAACATCCGCAAGCAGGTAGCCACAGCCTATGCCAAGATGGGGGAGATGGGGCTGGCTGTTTTACAAGAGGCATTTGAAGGTGCCTGGCAACAAAAGGAAAATAACGCGGTACACCTGCGGCTGACGGTGATGACGGTGTATTTGGAGATGGTGGAATTTCACCCGGATCTGATGGGCGATGTATTGCCCTTGGTGGTCAGAGCTCTGGACGATGAAAACTGGCTGGTAAAAGCTCAGGCAGCCCAAGTGGTGGGACGAACGGCTCAGATGCTTTCTCTAAAAGAGTCCCTCGCACCTGAGGATCCACTTTGATTAAATGGGGACTGTTTTCTTTGGTGTGGAGATTGCTTTTAATTTGAGCTGCTGAACCGGCTTATTTGGATCATTTGTCCTAATTGAGAGGACTTCAGTTTGGCTGGCTTTCAGCTCCCGAGGGTTTAAGGTGATGATAAGCGGGGTCATTTGCCCGGGTTTTAGTCGAGATTGATGGAGTTTGACCACGGTAGAGGGCAATTTGGCATGAATCCCCAATATGCTTAACGGTTTACCGCCGGTATTGTAGAGATGGAAGCTGTGGGCAAGAGGCTCTTTACTGCTTAGTTGCTGTGACGAGAAGGTAATGGTAGCCGATTCGACCAGGAGTTGAGCAGGTTCATAGATAGAGACAATGACCGGCTTAAGCCCTGGAGTAGTCAGAAGGATCCAGGTCCCAAGAACAGATAAAATCACCAGAGTAAGGAGGATAATTTTGTTTTTTGAGCGGTTTGATGACATAGAGGGCTATCCTGGATCGTAATATGGATTTGCATCAGAGAACAATGCCGATACGTATCAATTGTAATGCAAATGTCACGAGAATCCTCTAGTTGCAGGAGTCGTCGGGCAGGCGGCGACGATACCCTAAATATAGGGGGAAACCCCTTTTGATCAGGATTCTTTTATTCAGGATCCAAGAGAGTGTGTTTTAGGACTGATCTGAACTATTCTCAGGGAAAAACGGTTGAAGGGAATGACGTATGGAGCGATGGAACCTCCTAAAAGCAATCTGCCAAAACACCTATGTGTGGTTGGCAACTTTATTGTTTGGCGGAGCAAGTCTTTTGTTGGGTTTGTGGGCAGCTCCGGTTGAATACCAGGTAGAAAGCGCTGTAGCAAGTACACTGGCTCAAGATGTTCAGACCGGTTTTCCTGAGGAACAGCTGGCAGAGGATCCAGCAACCGAGTCGGTAATTTGGCTGGCGGATAAATTTGACACTTCAGAAACCAGAACGATGATTGATGGAGCTTACCAAGACCAAACTACATCAGGAGTCGTTAAAAAAAGAAACCCCTATCGGTTGGCATTCATTCCAGATGTAGATCAACGGATGATGCGCATTCGGGCCGTAGGCTCCGATGAGGAGGCCTTGACGGACCTGGTAGATTTGGTGGCAATGCTGGCGGTAGATACTCTGGCACAAAAGTTGGACGTGACATTATTGACGCAATCAGAAGAAGAGAGCGTTTCTGCAAATTCATTCAATGTTTTTAATACATCCAGTAAGATGGATCCAATGGCCATGGCCTCTATTGAAGATCTGCAATACGGTGTGCCGATCTCGGATTTTGTTGACGAAGATGGATTGGAACTTGAAACGTCTTTAGGCTTATCTTCAAATCCATCATTGGCTCAGATTATGTATCACGCCAAGGTGATTGGCGCACAGAAAATTTGGATGACTCCGTGGGTAGTATTGTCCCTCTGTTTATTGATGCTGGGTGGACTCATGCCCGCATGGCCATTTGTCCGAAAGTTTTCTGCTTTCTCTTGGCATAATTTTATACCAGCTTCCTCTCTATCATTCACCGATCTTGGTTTTGGAAAGCAAGGCAATCTTGCATTGGAGGTGGAACCGCTGAGATTATTTACACCAGCACCTCAACCTGACCCAATCGGTGGACATGATAGAGAATCTACTGGTATTGAACCAGATAAACACTCTTTAGCAATTCAAACAGACCATATGGTCCCTCAGCCGGTAGAGAAAAAGGCAAATTCAACCCATTCTCCATACACAACACCGGTGGCGCCTCTCACCTCTGTCGCGTCCGTCACAACTTTACCTGAACCTCCAACCTCTGTTGTAAAGCTGGTTGTACCCCCGACATCAGACTCAGAATTTGTAAATCGCTTAAAAGATGCCGATTTTTTAAGGCAAGTAGCAACTCCGTTGCTAAAAAGCCAGGCAACTTCAAGAGTATTAAATACCCAGGTATTAGGAGTATCTGGAGAGCCCTTATTAACCGCATTAATTGCACACCTGCAAGTATTATCCATGGCAGATACGCAGCAGAACAACCGAACCGTGTGCGTAATTGATTTAGACACAACATCTCCCTGTATCCATAAGCTGTATGGAGTGGAAAATAAATGGGGCATCGGCGAACTGTTGATGGATTCTTTTTACCGAGAGCAGTTCATTCAGTCACTCTCCACTCAGCAATCCATGACCGTGATTCCTGCCGGGAATTTCGGCATACATCACGAGAGCCAGCTACAAGCGTTGACAACTTTTGTAACGGAGTTGAAGCGCTATTACCAGTGGGTGTTAATTCACTTGCCTACCGTAGATAAAAAACAAAAAAACACCAGCTTGTTTGAGATTTTGAAAACACTATCTTGCATGGATGCCTTGGTGATGGGGCACCGACAGCCCTATGAGGCTTCATCCGATTTACACCGGCAGTATCTACGGGATGTGAAAGCGCGTCAGGTGGCAGAAAAGGTGGAGCAAAAGTTTGACCTGGACTGGGTACAATGTGTGGCCTGGGAAGTGACGCCTTCCTCCTAGTTTTTAGGTAAGTTTTTGATTATATTTATCCTAATATTTTATTATTCAGGATAAATAGGACTTATGGCAACTACTGTAGTAGGGCAGGTCCCTATTCAGGTCCAAAGTGGAATTCAGCCTACCTTCAATCAACCCACTTCCAACCCAAGAAGGTCTGGGAATTATTTTGAGATGCTCCAAGCTCAGGTAACCCAGTTGGGAACACAGACCATGTTGTCACCATCCGGGTTGGTACAGTTAAATCAGCCGTTGATTCAATCCATTGCCTCCGGCGGACAACAAGCTGTGCCGATTCTGGCAAGGTTTTTAGCTCAAGCAGCCGGTTATCCTATGGTAAACCCGTTTGCTGTAGTAGAGGCCCTTCAGGTGGTACAACACCTGGCACAGCAAAGAACACCGGGAGTCCAACAACTGTATGGCGCACTATCCAAGTTTAATTACCATCCAGATCCCTATATCCAGATGTATCTGGCGGAGGTATACCGGGTACTGGGTGAACCTCAGGCCATTGGACCAATGATGGCAAACCTAGTACATACAGCCATCAATCAGTACCCACCGATGGGGTATGGGCTCCCCCCGGGCCAAGATCGTTTTGAGGCATGGGGTGGCGCCATTTCAGATTTGATAGCTCAGAATGTGGCCCGACAGTTGCAACAACGGCAAATGGTCTAAACACCGGTAAAACGCCCATGAGCCTTGTCACAAACATTGTCATCCATCAGATTTTCCGTTATGGTGAGGATTATGGTTTCTTCTTCTAAAGTAAACACGATGAATGCTAGTACAGCTGTTGCCACAGGTACGGCCATTGGTATTGATATTGGCGGCACGAAAGTGATGTCGGCGCTTTATAACGACAAGCAACAAGTGCACAACTTGTTGCGAGTTGAAACGCCGGATTCGGCGGACGATTTTATCGATGCCATTGTGGCTATGTGCAAAAAACTGATGGCCACAGACGGGGAAAAACCAACTTGTATTGGGGTTTCAACTGCCGGTACCGTGGATGTGAATCGCGGAATGATATTGGGCGCCACGGGGAATGTACCAGCGCTGCAGGAGCACACAAACCTGAAAGAGACGCTGGAAAAAGCATTGGGTTTGCCCGTGTACGTAGAGAATGATGCTAACGCTGCTGCCTACAGTGAAATGAAACTGGGCGCGGCCAAAGGACTACGAAACGTTGTAATGGTGACACTGGGTACGGGTGTAGGTACCGGCATTATTGTGAACGGTAAACTATTACACGGTAAGAATTTTGTCGCCGGTGAAGGCGGTCATATTGCCCTGGATATGGATCGGCAAAGATTATGCACCTGTGGCCGGTGGGACTGCTGGGAGGCGTATGCTTCAGGCAGCGGTTTAACCTTGACCGTGCAGCAGATGTTACGGGCAATGCCCAATGCCAAACAATCCCGGATGATGCAGGGACGGGATGCCATTGTGGATGTGACGACCTATGACTTGGTAGAAGCTTTCCGCGAAGAGGATGTCCTGGCTCAGGAAATTATGAAAGTGTGGCATCGACACTGTGGAGAGGGGATTGGCAGTTTGATCAATGTGTTGGATCCCGAAATGATAGTAATTGGGGGTGGGTTAGCCAAGTTTGTAGATTTGGATCTGCTGAAGCAGGAAGTACTGGCTCGTGCAATGGTAAACGATGTGGATCTGGCCATTGCGGCATTGGGTGGAAACGAAACCGGCATTGTTGGCGCTGCATGCTTGTCGTTAGAGCATTTTTCGGAGCAATCTGTTTAAATTGTCCGGGCTGTTTGAAGAAGCGAAGCGGCTGAGATTAAAAAAGCGGTTCAGTCAGAATTTTTTGATTGATGAAGCCATCCTGGATCGAATTGTTGGGTTATTAAGTCTGTCCTCAAACGAGACGGTTTTAGAAATCGGCCCCGGCGCCGGGTTTCTGACCGAACGATTATTGCCAGGTACTGGACAGGTCATTGCGGTAGATGTAGATCCTCGGATGGTTCAATATTTGAGCCAGAAGTTTTCAGCAGAACCTACCACTCCTAAGGATGGTCTGACAGAGTCTTTAGCACTGGTACAGCATGATATTTTGAAGTTTCCGTTTGAGAAAATACCCGTGGATCAATTTCAGGTGGTGGGAAATCTGCCCTATAACATTACCTCACCCATTTTGTTTTCTCTGGTAGGAGAATTAGATACCCCTAAGTATCCACTGCGAAACCGATTAAGCCGCATTACCTTGATGGTCCAAAAAGAAGTGGGAGAACGAATTACGGCCACACCTGGCGAAAAGGCATATAATGCACTGTCAGTGGCCAGTCAATTTTGGTTTGAGCCGGAGTTGGCCTTTATGGTGCCAGCCGGTGCGTTTTACCCAAAACCTGCGGTGGATTCTGCCGTAATCACCCTGACACCTCGAGCTGCTCCGGCTATTGAGGTCATGGATTATAAGATGTTATCTCGGCTGGTGAAAACGGCGTTTAACTACCGCCGCAAAACATTGCGCAATGCATTGCTTCATGGGGGGTGGATCCCAGCATCTGATTTGGATACGCTACTGAATGCTGTTGGCATTGACGGAAAGATCCGCCCACAGCAGCTTTCCATCACTGATTTTGGACACTTAGCCAATGAATATGCCAAGACTCACGCTAACCTCTCCCGCCAAGATTAATTTAATATTGAATCTGCTGGCACCTCGTGATGACGGGTATCATGAAGTGTCCTTTGTAATGCAGACCATTGCACTGGCTGACACTTTGACCATTGAGGCAGCGCATCCGGGCAGTGGTATAGTGTTTACCTGTTCTGATCCAACTCTTTCCTCATCGGATAACCTGGTGGTTCAAGCGTTTTATCGGTATTTTGAAGCAGCAAATCAGCCTGAAGGGGACGTACGGATTCATTTGGAAAAACGGATTCCGGTGCAGGCAGGGTTAGGTGGCGGCAGCAGTAATGCGGCAACAGCTTTGATGGGGCTGCAGCAATTTGTAGAAGAGCCGATTCCAGGACAGTTGGTGCATCAAGTGGCAGCATCATTAGGATCGGATGTGTCGTTTTTCTTAACAGGCGGCACATCACTGGCCACCGGGCGAGGTGAAACCATTACGCCTTTGGTTTTTTCGCATCAGTTACCCCCCATACCCTTGTTGGTCGTGAAGCCTCGCCACCTTGGGATTTCTACTCCAAAAGCATTTGAGTTGCTTCGCGCCCAAGGGCATTATGAAACCGTGTCGGTCGATCCTTTTTTAAGAGGGCTCCCAAATTTCCATAATGCGGAATCGTTGGATCCATACTTACACAATGATTTTGAGCCTATTATCTTTGAGCAGTATCCAGAAGTGAAGGCGGTGGCAGATAAACTGCAGGAACTATCGGTAGAGCGCCCACTACTTTGCGGCAGCGGACCAACAATGGCGGGTTTTCTGAGAGATCCTCTGTTGTGGCAAGATTACCCAAATTTGCCACCGGCGGTGGTTCAAGCGTTTCCAACAGACCAGTTTGAGGTGTTTTTGACACATACAGCAACTGCTACCAATACAAGCTTCTTAAATAGCCCAGTATCATAGGTACCTACACGCTCAAAAGTGATATACCCTATATACAGAGTGGGTTTTCAGTCGTTACAAATTGTATCAATTGGGCTGTTTCCTGACCTTTAGGAGCAATTTTCCCTGAAAACTCTTTTTTATATATATAGGAAAGCGTTTTTATGACGAAACGCCGGAATACACCAATCGGAGGAACGGATGAAATGGGTTTACCCCAAGTCACAGAATTAGAGCAAGACGTGAAGCATGCTGAAGCTGCTGTTACGGCCAATGCTGAGCAATACGGGAAAGACTCTCTTCCGTACAAGGACGCACTGAAGAAATTTGCCTGTGCATGGTTTGTATTAAAGCAGTCTCGCCAGGATCAAGAGTTTTTTGCAGACATTACCCAGTAATAGGGCTAGTCTGCGAATCATCCAATGGTTCTGAAAGAGTAGCAAAGGCCTGACGTTGTGTCAGGACGGTTGTGCTGAGGATTTGGCGAAAATCTACATCAGGATGTTCATAAGGCTGAATGCTGTATGGATAGTCTTCAAAAAGCAGTGCATGTTCATTCACCGGGTGAACCCATCCGCCGTTTAAGCGCTGGATGTATTTAGCCAGCTTTTCTTCCCGTTTAGCCCGCGGATTCATAGCAAGGTTCAAGTGAATCAGATTAGCGGTGTTAATTCGGCCCTTAGGTCCCTTACAGCGAATGCCCAAATGACCAACGGCGCCGGGAAATTCTAATAGAGAGAGATCGTTTTTAAACAGTCGCATTTGGTAATCGGGATAGAGGTACCCGTCATTAATCCACTGAATCTGATAGCCACCCGGCGCAGTAGCATCGGGGGTTACGTTAGACAGGTGAAGCCGAGGAAGTTTAAAGTGAGTGTACTTCTCTGAAGCGAGAATGCCGTGCTTGTATTGGGCAAATACCGGCTCCGGGAATTCATCATCATCCAGTCTTAATATCCAATCGCCGTGGCAGCGCTTCACCAGAGTTTCCATCCCGGCATTACAGGTTAAAGACGGGTTATCGATAATAAACAACTCATCCACCAGACCAGACGTCTGGCACAGTTCATAGGTGGTATCTTTAGATTTACTATCAACACCCACCACCACTTCATCAGAGAATTGGCGGACATACCGTAATAATGGCTCAATCCGGCTTTCAGCATTCATCGTCATAAGACAGGTGGAGAGGGTTTTGGCAGGTTGGGTAAATGCTCGCGATTCCCACTTTGGATGGATGATCTGTTGCTCATAGAAAGCCTGGACATGACGGACAGCCCGGCGAATGCGTTGACGCCAGGTATCTTTAGAGAGGGTTTTGGCATAGACGGCATCTCGTTGAATGCCGAGGCGGGGATCTAAGGAGTGGGACATCTCCCAATTATATCTAAAATGCCAACATCTTGAGGGAGGGAATCCACCGGATAGAGGCGTTGGTTTGCTTCAAGAATGTCTACAATGAAACAACGTACCTGTATCCGTTTATTGTACGGGTCTGCCGTACGAGGATGATGCTACTAAAGCGGTTGGGAAATATGTTGCGATGAAGTCGGTTGTTCGCCGTTTGCAGAAACAAGAAAAACCAGGCTCAAAGCCGGTGGTGTTGGATACCATTACCACCCGCTTCCTCTTATTGGTGGTAGTCGCCCTCATCATCCCTTTAACCACCTTAATCATTTTCGTACCCAACCTCATTGGCACCATAATGGAACGGGTAGCCGTAGAACAGGTGATGTTAGGGGAACAGATTTTAAACGGGGGGTTAAAAACCCAGGAAACAGCATTAAAACAGTATGCCAGCCAGATTGCTGGATATTTAGCCAATAAAAAAAACCTGGTAGGTGCTTGCCCTGCTGGAGATACAGATCATTTTTGCGCGTGGGTGGATATAGAAAATAAAGAAGTTCATCTGCAAGGTCAAAGTCCACAATCTGTTTCCAGCTTCAATTCAAGTCAATTTAATATCCAGTCCATCTTATCCGGTCATTTACCGGAGCAAGTGTTCTATACCATTGTGGATCACCGGCTTTATATGATGACAGCGGTTTCTTTCCCTTCCACAGGAGTCAAATCATCAGGAAAAGTCCTCATAATGGGTCAAGTGCTTGGTGATGACACTTTACAAACCCTATACCGGCATACACCGGGACTCTCCACAGCCGCTTGGATTATTGAAAATCCGATGAACCCCGAAGCTCCAGTGTGGTTGGCAAAGCATAGCATGCAGCCAGGCGCCAAAGTACCAAAACGATTGCTGGAATATTTTTACCTGCAAAACAGCCGCGAAACTCGGGATCTCACTATTAGGAATTTTTCGGGCCGTGTCATTATGGATTTTCTATACGGGCTGGATAATCAACGCGTAGCCCGTATTTTCTACTTGTTACCGCTGCCGGATCAGTCCATTATACTGGGCCGTTATAACCAGGCCATCGGGGCAGTTGCTATTGCCAGTTTATTACTATCAGCTCTGTTTGCCATAATGGTTGCCCGGAACATTACCCGACCACTTTTCCAGTTGATTGATCAGGTAAAATCGCTGAACCTGCTGGGAGAGTTAAGAAAAAACATTTCGGTACACGGTGTCCATGAGGTAAACCAGTTGGCCTTTGCGTTTAACCAGATGATTAGCCGGATTCGTCAGGAACACATGTTAAGGGATGAATTTGTTGCCGCACTGACCCACGATCTAAAAGTGCCGCTTTTGGCGGAAAAGCAAACCCTGACCTATATGGCCGGAGGAACCTATGGCGATCTCACTGAACAACAAGATGAACTGGTGAAGGTGCTCTCTTCCACCAACCAATCTTGTTTAGGTTTGGTCAATGGGCTGTTGGAAGTGTACCGGTACGAATCCGGTACTATGTCGTTGGTATTTGACCAGGTCGATATGGTGGCGCTGATGCAAGAGGTGGCGCTAGAAATAAGATCTTTAGCAGAAGAAAAAAGTATTCGATTAGAACTAGATTTACCACAAGAAGGCGATTCTCAGCGGCAAAATATGTCTGCCTATGCAGACCGGCTGGAAATAAAGCGGGTCCTCACCAACTTAATGAGCAACGCCATTATCAACACCCCCAAATACGGGCATATCAAGTGTCACATTTTCAACCGGGATCAGTGGGGTGCCGATTCCATTATGCGGGCGACTAACCTGGAGCATTGCACTCAAACCCGACCTCTGATTATGACCGGACGTTTATTGGTATCCATTCAAGATGCCGGCATTGGATTTACGGTGGAAAGTCTACCGGATCTATTCCAACGGTTTGGGATGAACCGCGGACGGAACCCCATGAGTACCGGCCTGGGATTGTATAATTGTCATCAGGTAATCACGGCACACAACGGCAGTATTTGGGTAGAAACCACAGAAGGAAAAGGCGCTGCCGTGAATTTTCTCATTCCACAAACCTACGATGTCTCGCAAGAGCGGAGGAAAGCAGTTGACAGACGATCCAGATAAAACTGCAGATACCCCTAAGGTAAAGGTGTTGATTGTAGACGACTCCCGGCTGACTCGGGTCAGTTTAAAAACCACCCTGCACCAGGCAAAAGAAGACATTCTTTTTTTAGGCGAAGCTGAAGAGGGAAGAGAAGGTATCTCGATGGCTGAACGACTACGGCCGGATGTCATTTTAATGGATATTGGGATGCCCATTTTAGACGGTATTCGCGCCACTCAGGAGATTCATAAGCGACTGCCGGACATCAAAGTGGTCATGCTCACCTCTCATGAAGATGAAGCTGAGATTTTAGAATCCTTTCAAGCCGGCGCCACATCTTATTGCCTAAAAGACACTCCGCCAGAGACCTTGGTGCAGGTGGTATTGTCTACAGCCCGAGGAGAGAACTGGATTGACCCCAAGATTGCCCGGGTGGTATTACGTGGGTTGAAAATGCCCTCTCCTTCAGGTAACAGTGATGAGCAACCTTCTGGGGAAACGGCGGAAACAGATCTACTGGAGCCCACCACCTATAGCCTGCTGACGGAACGAGAGGTTGAGGTGTTACAGTTGATTACCGAAGGGCTAAACAACGCCGAAATTTCAGAGCGGTTGTGTGTCAGCCTGAACACCGTAAAAACTCATATTAAAAACATTTTCCAGAAACTGGAGGTAGAAGACCGGACCGCAGCAGCCATGAAAGCCGTCAAAGAGCGGATTATCTAATAGTAAGTATTGGCTGCCTTTTTTATGAGTTCTGGGTAAAATAAGGGACAATTGGTACGGTCGCATCAACCATTCTTCAGGGATGCGACATCATATAAAGGATTATGTTATGACGGAATCAAAAGAACTAAACCCCAAAGACAACCCAGTGGAATACAATGAAGCCTTAATTCGTCCTGGCATGGACTTTGGGACCTTTGGGTGGATTTTAATCGTGGGGTTACCCGCCTTGTTGCTCTTACTCATTGCTACGAAATAGGCTTTATTAGAGTAGCTGTTTTCTCAGAATTTTGCCGGTGGGACCTTTGGGAATGTCTTGCATAAACTCAATTTGTCGGGGTACTTTATAATCCGCTAAGTGCTGGCGACAATGCTTTAACAGCAATTCTTTCTGCTTTTTATCGCCGTCTATATTGTCGTTCAGCACAATAAAGGCCATTACTTCTTGGTGGTAGAGTTCCGAAGCTTTCCCCACAACCGCGACGGCTTGAACTGCCGGATGTTGATAAAGAACTTCCTCTACTTCCCGGGGGTAGACCTTGCTGCCGCCAGTGTTAATCAAATCATCCTGCCGGTCCACAATGAAGAGGTATCCATCTT
>JAHQWC010000114.1 GCA_019634025.1 Vampirovibrio sp. | reverse complement strand
TCGATTTACTTGCAGAGGCCCCTTGTTTGCTCGGAAACCGCCCCAACTCCCGACCAAAAAAATATCCAAAAACTCCGGCTAGTATCGCCCCAGGCACAGCCAATGAGAGCGCCTTGTATGCCTGAGACGGATCCACGTTAAAGTACATCGGCACCTCTGAACCAGCAACGCCTGCACCCCCTGCTAAGCTGGGAGACAGTGTTGTGAGGTAAGCCGAAAACCCGATGAGAATAAACGCACCGCTTCCCCAGAGTCCAGCCATTTTCGTCGATAGTTTCATAATACTATTTTATAGGATATCTCCATAAGGGACTATTTTATCCGTTGGCTACTGCTTGATTGGGTTGAATCTGCACCACCCCCGCCGTAGCCACCCGGACACTGGGGCCTATCTCATTATAGGAGAGAACAGCAATCTGAGGCAGACTTCTTTCAATCAACCGCCGAAAGGAGAGTCGGATCCGAGCGTTAGATAAAATGACCGGCTGTACGCCCAATGTCGCCATAGCGTTCTCAACCTCCTGGCTTACAGCTTGCAACAGACTTTGGGTAAACCCACCACCCAAAGCTAGCCCGTTTTCCGTCATTCCTTGGAAAATCTCCTCTTCAATGTCCGGTGCCAGAGTAATTACCGGTAATTCTTGGGTATCTGAGTTCAAGTGCTGCTTACAAATAGACCGGGATAAGGCCATTCGAGCTTGCTCAGTTAAATAATCAATATCTTTACTCACGCGGCAATGATAGCTCAAGGCTTCCAGCAAGCTCACCATATCCCGTATGGAGACCTTCTCTTGCAGAAGGTTCTGTAAAATCATGTGCACTTCAGCCACCGTCAACGGATCCGGCACCAAGTCTGCCACCAAGGTATCGTTAGAGCGTTTCACATTATCCAAAAGGCTTTGAACATCCTGACGGCTTAGGATTTCCGCTGCATAGCGTTTCAGGGTTTCCGTCAGATGGGTAGACACCACCGCAGAAGAACTTACCACCGTATAGCCAGACACTTCCGCCTCTTCTTTCTGATCCGCTTGGATCCACAACGCTGGCAACCCAAAGGCGGGCTCTTTGGTCTCAATCCCTTGGATTTCTTCTGTCCCCTCAGGATCCGTATTCATGGCCAGCCACATATCCGCCATCACATCGCCTTGGGCAATGGTAATGCCTCGTAACTTAACGCTGTATTGGTTCGGCGGCAGCTGCAAGTTATCCCGAACCCGCACCGATGGCAACACAAATCCCAGCTCTGTAGCCATTTGGCGACGAATCTGGCCAATCCGCTCCAGTAAATCCCCGCCGGATTCGGCTTCAATCAAAGGCACCAACCGGTACCCAATTTCCAACTCCAGGGTTTCTACATGCAGCAGATCCATCACATTGTCGGAAGTAGCTTTTTTCTTTTGAACCGCCTTTTTCTCTTGTTCTGCTTTTTTGGCCTGAACAACCTGTTCTTTCTGCTCCTTATTCAAAAAGAACCCAGATGTGCCAATCATTCCACCAATAAGAATAAACGGAATGGTCGGTAGACCTGGAATAGCGCCCAATGCAACAATTAATCCACCAACAATACCCAATATTTTGGGGTTGTTGAACATTTGCAGGCCAATTTCATCCCCTAAGCTGTTATCCGCTGCTGATACCCGAGTTACTAATATACCAGTGGCGGTAGAGATAACCAAGGCTGGAATCTGAGACACCAAACCATCCCCAATGGTCAGGGAGGTAAAGGTTGCCGCCGATTCGGCTAGAGGCATCCCCAGCTGCACGATTCCAATGATTAGACCACCGACAATGTTGATGATGGTAATAATAATGCCAGCAATGGCATCCCCTTTTACAAACTTGCTGGCACCATCCATAGTCCCATAAAAATCTGCCTCTCGTTGAATCTTGACCCGCCGATCTTTGGCTTCTTGGTCATTAATCAATCCGGCATTTAGATCGGCGTCAATACTCAGCTGTTTTCCCGGCATGGCATCTAAGGTAAACCGGGCCGCCACCTCTGACACCCGGCCCGCACCGTTGGTGATGACAATAAAGTTGATGATGATGAGGATGACAAAAATCAACAGCCCCACCACATAGTTGCCGCCAATAACAAAGTCGCCAAAAGCAGCTACCACCTGTCCAGCATCCCCGTGTAACAAAATTAAACGGGTGGTGCTCACGTTCAGCCCGAGTCGGAACAAAGTTGCCATCAGCAATATGGTGGGAAACGTAGAGTATTGAAGGGGCTCAGAAGTGTTCAAGGTCACCATCAGAATAGTGACGGAAAAGGCAATGTTAATGGTGAGTAAAACATCCAACAGTGGTGAAGGCAACGGAATCAGCATCATGCCGATAATCAACACCATGCCGATGGAAAGCAGCACATCGTTGTGCTTCATCAATGCTTTCCAATTCAGTTGTGGAGTGGGCTCCGCCATTTATTTCACCTTAAGTCAGTCGTTGTTTCATCTTACGACCCTTGTTTTTAGAGAATACAAAGGCCAATACCTCGGCTACTGCAACAAAAAGATCTGGCGGGATCATATGCCCCGCCTCTACCGTTTTATACAAACTTTGGGCTAAGGGCTTATTTTCTACCATGGGTACGCCCGCTTCTTTGGCCACCTCTCGGATTTTAAACGCGAAGTGATCCACCCCTTTTGCCACTACTCGGGGGGCTGGAGAGACATCCGGGTCATACTGAATGGCGATGGAAAAGTGAGTCGGGTTGGTAATCACCACATCTGCCTTAGGCACTTCGGCTAGCTGACGCTTACGAGCCAGTTGCATCCCCATTTTTCTCATCTGACCTTTCATTAACGGATCCCCTTCCAGGTTCTTCCGCTCGTCCTTAATTTCCTGGCGGCTCATCCGTAACTGTTTCTCCATCTCATAAGCTTGGTAGCGCCAATCAATGAGTCCCAACACCAAAAAGATAGTACTAGCCCAAAAGGCAACGAGACCCAATACCTGTACGATATTCATGGCAGAAGCCCATGGGTTTTGCGTGGTGCCACCGGACAGGAGTTCGCCCTGATATGAGGTAATAATAAAGATTCCACACCCACCAATAATGGCCATTTTCAAAATGGCTTTCACGACTTCTACAATGGATTTCATGGAAAATAAACGTTTAAACCCTTGAATAGGGTTTATTTTATCCAGTTTCGGCATTAAGGGTTTTACTGTAAACAGTGGCTTGACCTGCATTAAATTTGCCAACAAGCCCATGGTCAGCACTCCTAAAAAGAAGGGTAAAATCAGCAAAATGGTGGCGTTAGACATCTCTGAAATAAGAGTGTAAATATCCATCTCAGTCAGTTTTGCCGTGAGTAGGTTGCTATAAATATGCTTTGTCATGGAGAACAGCGTGTTATAGGTGTACGGTCCCACCATCACCATAAGCAGGGTGGCAGAGCCTAAGATCAGGGCGCCATTCAAGTCCTGGCTTTTAGCAACTTGCCCACGTTCCCGGGCTTCTTGCATTCGCCGGGGTGTTGGCTTTTCAGTTTTTTCTCCTGATGCACCGGACATAATGTAACTGACTCCTAATTAAAAGCTTACGAGGCATAAAGCCCCAACACGCGGTGGACAAACTCGGTATACTGGCCTTCCAAATACGTGGCGGCATAGGGCAAGCTGACCATCAGCACAAACAGACCTAAGGCCACTTTTAAAGGCAAACTCACCATAAAAATATTCATCTGCGGCATAACCTTGGCTACAAAGCCCAGGGCCACCTCCGAGATATATAAAATCCCCATCACTGGCAGCGCCAGCATCAGGGCAATAATAAAAATATCGCTGCTAATCGCCATAAACCGTTCCAGCATTAAATCCATATTTCCAATCCCATCAGCCCCCAACGGCACCCACTTAAAACTCCGGTCTACTCCGACAATCAATACGTGGTGGACGTTCAAGGTTAGAAACAGCAAGATGGCAAAGTAGTAAAACAGTTGACTCAACACCGGAACGTTGGTGCCGTTTACCGGGTCCAACACACTGGAGATGGAGATACCCATCTGTACGCCAATATACTCGCCGGCCATCTGCACTCCGGCAAACAACAGGTTGGCGCAGAAACCCATAGCCAATCCAATGCCAAACTCTTGGGCCGCCATCACCGTAAACTGAATGAGATCTGTCGGCACCCCAAAATCAGGCCGACCATGGAAGGGGAACAAAATAAACGCAAAAGCCATGGCCATCCAAATTCTGGTCAGGGCAGGCACACTCCGGTTACTGAACAAAGGCGCACTAATCATCACCCCACTGATCCGAATCAAAATCATCAGAAACACGGTGATGGTAGAAGTTGTCAGTAGCCCTAAATCCATTCAGTTCTCCATAAGTTACATTCAGATATCCTTCAAGGCGCCATTTCAATCAGAGAGTTATACAGTTGGGTAGTCTGATCCACCATGGTTTGCACCATCCAGGGGGCCGTAATCACAAAAACCAACAGGCAAGCTAAAATCTTCGGTACAAAAGTCAGGGTAGATTCCTGGATCTGGGTGACTGCCTGAAATACAGAGATCAATACCCCCACCCCCATCCCGGTAATGAGGATTGGCGCTGAAAGCAGCAAAATGAGCCAGACCACCTGCTGCACAATGCTGATAAACGTTCCCTGGTCCATTGTTAACTCATCAGCCTCCTTAATTAAACCCCATCACCAGCGCCCGGGTAATGAGATGCCAACCGTCCACCAGGACAAAGAGAATAATTTTAAAGGGCAGCGAAATTGTGATAGGGGGTAAGAACAACATCCCCATAGACACCAAAATGCTGGACACCACCACATCAATAATCAAAAATGGCAAAAAGATAATAAACCCGAGCTGAAACGCTGTCTTCAACTCACTAATCACAAAAGCCGGCAGCAGCACATGGGTAGGGACATCTACCGTGTTCTTGGGCTTGGGCAGCTTTGCCAATCCCATAAACAGCTCAATATCCTTCTGGTGGGTCTGCTTAAACATAAACCGCCGCACCGGCGACATCGCTTTATCCAACGCCACCTCCTGTTTGATCTGTCCTTTCAGGTAAGGCTGCAAAGCGTCGTCATTAATCTTGGCAAAGGTCGGAGACATTACAAAAAATGTCAGAATCAAAGACAACCCAACAATCACCTGACTTGGTGGTAACTGAGGCGTTCCAATCGCTTGCCGAACCAAGGACAACACAATGACAATCCGAGTAAATGAGGTGGCCATCATTAAAATTGCTGGCGCCAAGGTCAGCACCGTCAATAGAATTAGGATCTGCAACCCCTTGCTCACGTCCGCCGGAGAATTGGCCGATCCCACCTTAATGTCTAACGTCGGCAGCCCTACAGGCTGTGCCACAGCTTCCGGACACAACCCAAGTAACAACACCCCAAACAGTGCAAAAAATCCCGCCAGGGCAAACTGCCTGCCGGACAATGAAAAATGACTGAGATGAAACCACCTGTTCTTGATCATGAGCTGATTACTATGGGCTGTGGCGTCTATACATCAGACACCCATCGCCTCACTCCACGCGTTCCACCGTGACCAGATGCACTTTATACCTGAGTGAATTATGACGTCAGGAAATAAACTGCTTCCACCATATTATGGATTTTTTTCACCCCCATGACATCCACCGGACGGTGTACAACTCAAGGTTTTAGCCTACTTTCAAAGCCCCATAAAATCCGGACCAGACCCCTGTTCCGCTGCCCGCACCCTAAGATTTACCTCTGGACACACAATCTCACACGTACGGCACTGAATGCAGTTCTCCAGCGACATCCCATGCTTGCGTAAATCCGACACCACATCCACTCGGTGAACCTCTGCCGTACAGTCCGACACGCACGGCACATCTTTACCGAGCTTGTCGTACCTCGTAATGCAGGCCACACAGGTGTTTGCATTAAACTCGTCAATATGCTCATTTCCCTCGTGGTAGTTGGGGTAAGCGTAAAACACCGCATCGGGCCGAGAGTACACTGTATCCTTCTCAAAACTGCTAATGCCAGGTGTCCTGGGCGGGGCAAAATCCGACACAATATGCTCATGATCCCGCTGATAGGTCACCGGGCCAATATCTTTGTTGCCGTCCATTAAGGTTTTTAACCTTAATGCATCTGTTGCCGCCTGAATGGGATTGTTTTTTAGCCCAACGGATATCATACCCCCTATGGGATTTCCTGCATCAATCCCATCCATCACCACCGGCAGGTAATCAGACAACAACCGTGGATTCTCCTGCCACGCCTTGCGGAAATACCGTCCCTGTCTTAATTCTTTTCCCACAAAGCCGCTCATCACGAGATCTTTATAGCCGGATAATGCCGCCTCGCTAAAATCACCTTTCTGCAAGGCTTCATGCAATATCTCGGCTGCTTGATACCCACATTCCATCGATTTATCGATACCGGACAGATTGCTAATATCTAAGACGCCAAGAGCATCTCCCAGTAACATAGCGCTGTTCACCGCAAACTTTTTGGGCAGGCTGTAGTATCCACCTTCTGGCAACACGGCAGCACCATATTTAAAAAGTTTGCCACCTTTGATGAGATCCTGAATCCAAGGGTGCTTCTTGTACTCTTGCAACAGTTGCTGAGGATTTAAATTCGGGTTGGGACTATCTAGTGAAATCACCATCCCAATAGTCAGTCGATTGTCTTTCATCCCATAGACAAAGCCACCGCCAAAGGATCCATCTACCATGGGATAGCCCATAGTATGCCAGACCTTGCCATTGAGTCCTTTATCTTCTGTCAGCTCCCATACTTCTTTGACGCCAACAGACCAGATTTGAGGATTGTCCCGCAGGCTGTACTTCTCAACGATATCGCGAGAAATGAATCCTTTATCGCCAAAGCACGTGACTTTACCGTAAATATTCTCTTCGTCCGGGCTTCCGGTGGCTTCTTTTACCACCTGCACTCCTGCAACTCTTTCTGTGTCTCCTTCACCCTCAAACACCACGGCATGAGCTGCAAAACCAGGTAGTAACTCCACTTCTACATTTTCAAGAGCAGCAGCCTTTTCCAACAACTGATCCGCCATCCATTTCACCACATGAGAGAGGGTGAGAATCCAATAACCCTCTTTCACCATCCCCGGCGGCACCAGTAATCGAGGCACATCCCATTTACCTCTGTCGCCTAATACAGCAAACGCACTCCAGGCACACTCGCCTTCCATGGGCCCCCCATCGGCCACATAGTTCGGAAACAATTTTTTGAGCACGCGAGGGTTTGACACCGCCCCACTCAACACGTGATTCCCTATTTCGGGCGCTTTTTCCAAAATAGCCAAGGTCAGGGCCGTCCCACTGTCTTTGGCTAAATCTACCAAATGATGTGCCAACGCCAGGTTCGATGGGCTGGCGCCCACCAACAACACGTCATATTCCAACCGATCAGACATTTAAAGAAAGCTCCGTTCCGCCACTTTCTTATTTTACAGCCTATTGCACAGTTGAGGGATCATCAGATCTATCGACCTTGCTTTGAACAGCCCTACTATCAGCGAAAGGTATATGTGGTCTTTTTCCCGTCCCGAATCACTTCCACTGTCCCTCGGGTTCTTTTTGTCGGTGTCGGGTTTTTCTTCTTTTCCTCAATCACCGGTCCACCCTGAGCGGTGGGATTATAATGATGCCCTGCTTTTGCCATCTGTTTGGCTGGTGCTGCATTGGTAGCCGATCCCTTGGCAAAATGCTGGTGCCTGGACTGAGCCAGCTGTCCCAAATAGGTCATGGGATTCATATACTGCTTTTTCTGATGCACTTCGAAGTGTAAGTGCGGCCCAGTGGATCGCCCGGTGCTCCCCACTCTGGAAATCAACTGCCCATGGCGCACCGTTTGCCCCCGACGCACCAATAGCTTTGAATTGTGCGCATACAAGGTGCTTAATGTCTTGCTGTGTTGAATCACCACAATATTGCCATAACCCTTATACCGCCCACTATAAGCCACAACCCCGTCTTGTGTTGCATACACCGGCGTTCCATGAGGCGCAGCAATATCAATGCCACTGTGAAATCTCTTACGTCCGTTCATCGGATCGGTTCGCCACCCATAGTGAGAAGACAACCGTCCTTCTGCCGGACCGTAATATAACCCGGCGCTATCGGCAGGCAACTGCCAACCAACGCATATCAGTGTAGCCAGGGTAACCATCGTTAGGAAACCTGTAAATATTCTAGTATAGGGCTTTAGCCCGATATTCCATTCACTCACAACCAAAATATGGTCCTCTCCGGGTGGTTTTCGGGTGACTTAATCTATCCTCTCGGCAGATCATGACCCGTGCTTGATATATACCCGGTTTTTTTTTCGGCCAACTCCCCTGGCCATTCTATTTACATGATTGTTACAACGTTATTTTTAGAAAAGCTCCCCAAGACCTACGTTGTTGGAAATCTCGAAGGTTCTCCATTACAATAATTCTGTTCGAATCGTTAACGTAAGCCCTAAAGGCCCATCTAATGTCGCTGCCTAAAGACGTCGATAGCGCACTTTACACCGAAATCCGCCCCTGGGGATCCTTTACAGTATTGCAGGACGAATCACACTTCAAGGCAAAGCGTCTGGTGGTAAAGCCAGGACAACGCCTTAGTCTGCAACTACACCACCAGCGTGAAGAACACTGGTTGGTCGTCAAAGGAGTGCCAGACATTACGGTAGCTGACAAAACCTGGCAGGCGAAGGTGGGTGAATATATTCATATTCCCAAAGGTGTCAAACACCGCCTGGGAAATCAGAGTGATGAGACAGCTGAAATTGTTGAAATTCAGCTCGGTGCCTATTTTGGTGAAGATGATATTGTTCGTTTTGAAGATGATTATCAGCGCACCTGATCATGACTGCCGGAAATTAGATAGCACTTTTGGGCAGGGGATCAGTATAATAATTTCATGGATCAGCCACACCCATACAACCGATCAGGCCGTGTATTGCAGGCAGACTTTGTTATCAGCCGTCGACAACGCGTTTTCAACGTGCTGTTTATCCTGATGGGCACTTTGTTGATTCTGACCCTCCTGGGTTCTCTTGTTGTCTACGGCGTTAAGGTACAACTGGAATCCGGTATCAACCGCCTGGCAACTGAAACCCGCGATCAGGTGGAAGAGAATAAAGAGATGCAAATCCGCCTTAATCGTGCCCAGTCCTTTAATAAGGTCGCCGAAGCGGTTGAAAAGGTTCCTCATTTGGGACCTCCTATGCACATTATTGAGGTCCGTAGTGATACGCAAACATCTTCCTTACCGAGACTACCGGATAAAAAGCCGTTACTCCCCCCTTTAACTGGCTACTAGTCATCCTAAACCCTTTATTTGAGAGAGAGTGATCCCCCATGACTAAACGGCATGTGCCGCAGAACCAGAATCCAAAGCGTCAAACCAAACAACGAAGTGGTACTCGGTTTTACATTATTGGACTGTTATTTATCTTGCTCGCAGGATTTATGGTGGGCAAACTTATTTATGTCCAGGTTATCGATACTAGCCACCTCAAAAAAAAGGCACAAGGCGCCCGAAATCAATCTTTAGCCCTCTATCACCGTGGGCGTATTCTGGATCGCAATGGCGCCATCCTTGCCCAAGATACCCCACTGTATGATATTTATGCACATCCCAAATATTTTTGGGATGTAAAACCCCACCGCATTGCAAAAGCCTTGGCACCTATTCTCCAAAAATCCCAGCGAACCATGGCTCGCAAGCTTTCTCAAAATACCTTTACTATCACCCTGGCCAAAAACATTCATAAATCCTTGGTGCAGCAAATCTTGGATGCCCGTCTGGCAATTCCGCAACTCAATGAAAAAACCAATGAGCTGTTACGACTTCCCGACGGCGAGGTGATGACAAAAAAAATCCCCATTCCGGGTTTGGATTTCTATAAGAAAACCGTTCGCACCTATCCTCAAGGCCAGCTGGCGGCACATCTTTTAGGCTATGTTAACGATGAAGCCAACATCAGTAGTGGGGTAGAAGAAACGGCCAAAGATGTGTTGAGAAAACGTCCGGCAGATTCCCAAAGAGCGCTGTTGGACGGCAGGGGCGGCTTTATTCATATGGAAGATATGGACCCGGATACCATGGTCAACATCCCGGAGGCCGAAGATTTAGCCCTAACTATTGATGCCAAGCTGCAATACATCGCCGAACGAGAACTAAAAGCTGGCCTGGAGCGAACGAAAGCCAAACGGGGCTCTGTCATCATGATGAACCCCACCACCGGCGAGATCCTAGCCTTTGCTGTTTTGCCTACCTACATGCCAGAAAGATACTTCAAAGCCCCGGCATCTAACCTCAAAAACTGGTCCATTACCGATGTCTATCCACCGGGTTCTACTTTTAAAATCCTCACGGTGGCTTGTGGTTTAGAGTCTGGCGTAATCAATGAGAAGAGTCATATCGAAGATACCGGTCAAATGAAGATCGGCGGCTGGACCATCCAAAACTACGATTATTATCGCCGTCCCTATCCAGGCAGCATCGATCTGGTGTACCTGTTCCAGCATTCTAGCAATATCGCCAGCGCTAAAATCGCTATGATGATGGACCCTAGCAAATACCACAGTCTCCTCAAACAATTCGGCTTGGGCAGCCGTACCGGGATCGATCTCCCTGGCGAATCTGCCGGCCTTATCCAACCGGTGAGCGACTGGTCCCGTTCCACCCAGGCAAATATGGGATTTGGGTATGCCGTGGCCACTACGCCACTTCAAATGGCGTCTGCTGTAGCAGCCATTGCGAATGGAGGGGAATGGATTACGCCTCACGTCATCAAAGACAATAAAAAAGTGGAAAAGCGCCGGATCCTTTCTACAAAGACTGCCGCCACTGTCACCAAGCTTTTAACAGAAAGTATCGATCGCTCCAAGCGTTCCCCCACCTACCTTGAAGAGTTTCATGTTGCCGGTAAAACCGGCACCTCCCGTAAGCCAAGTGATGACGGTAAAGGCTATCAAAACGCGCTTTACACTTCATTTGTGGGTTTCTTCCCGGCAGAACGCCCGGAACTCTTGGTCATGGTCGTTGTGGACAGTCCCAGTATCGGCGCCGCCTGGGGAAGCACTGTCGCTGCTCCCATCTTCAGGGCCATTGCCAAAGAAAGCATTCACTACTTAAACCTCAAACCTGTTACAATATCTGAGTTACCGGCAGATGCGGCTTCAACTTCGACGGCTTTAAACGAATAGCCGCACCCATCCCGGAAGAGAGATTTGAGGCAGGAAACTATTCGCATGCAGTTCCAGGCATTTATTGACGATCTATCCGACATCACGGTTATTAACCCTGAGAAACTAGCAGATCAAGCGAATCAAGAAGTGACCGTTGTTACCAACGACTCTCGTAAGGCAACCTCTGGCGCCGTTTTTGTTGCCCTTAGCGGAAGTCAGACAGATGGCCACCTCTATGCCTCTAAAGCCATCGAATCCGGTGCGCTAGCTGTGGTGGTTCAAGCGGGCCACCCCGTACAATTTCCACCGGAACACAACACTATCATCTTAGAATCCCCAAATACTTACCGCGCCTTTGCCGCCTTCAACGGAAAATTTTACGGCAACCCTACCGCCAACATGCGGCTGGTTGGTGTCACTGGTACCAACGGTAAAACCACAGTTACTCATCTGATTGAACGTATCCTTGCCGATGCGGGCAAGCCCGTGGGCCTTATCGGGACTTTGGGCACTCGTTCAGGAGGATCTGGACAGGCCGGAAAAACCTCTGAATCCAAGGAAGATTATCAATCTCTCGGCAATACCACGCCTCTTGCCCATGATCTCCAACGAACCTTGGCCAATCTTCGAGACGGCGGCAGCAAGTTTGTGGTGATGGAAGTCAGCTCTCATGCCCTGGAACAAGATCGGGTGTATGGGTGTGATTTTGAGGTGGCGGTGATGACCAATGTCACCCAGGATCACCTGGACTACCACCTCACCATGGAGAATTATTGCGCTGCCAAGGCAAAGCTATTTTCTGGACTTGGCCCTGCTGAGGGAAAACCGTCTCGCAGCGCTGTCATCAACCTAGATGATCCGTGGGCCAAGGTATTTGTTGAGGCCATGCCATCAGGGATTCAAACCTTCACCTACAGTCTCAATGATCAAGCCGCTGCAATTCGGGCAAAAGACGTTTCCTTTGGCATTGAAGGCGCCAAATTCACCGTGATTACCCCGGATGGTGAGGCGCCGGTGAATCTCAAAATCGCCGGGGAGTTTAGCGTATATAATGCCCTGGCTGCTCTAGCCGCCGGGCTGGCCTTGGGCTTGCCCCTGGCTCAGTGCGTTCAATCCCTGGAGCAAGTTCCCGGCATCCGAGGCCGTTTTGAAGTGGTGTCTGAAAACCCTTACGTCATTGTTGACTATGCCCACACGCCAGATGGCCTGGAAAATGTCCTCTCAGCCGCCAGAATGATTACACCCAAAGACGCTCGGCTCATTGCCGTCTTTGGGTGCGGAGGAGATCGGGATGCCACCAAACGTCCTAAAATGGGCGGCATTGCAGAACGCCTAGCAGACGTACTGGTCGTTACCTCAGATAATCCCCGCACCGAAGATCCCCAGCAGATCATCACCGATGTTCTTACCGGTATCCAACGCTTTGACGCCAATACCATGACCGTCCAACCAGATCGGGAGAAAGCGATTCATCAGGCGATTGATATGGCCCAACCCAACGACATTATTGTCGTGGCCGGAAAAGGTCACGAAGATTACCAAATCCTGGCTGATCGCACGATCCACTTTGACGATAAGGAAATCGTCCAAGCCTATGTCGCCCGTAAACAAACAACGGTACAGGGCTAATACCCATGCATGCTTCCCTGTTATCCCAGCTTTCCAACCAATCCCCCCTGGTTCTCAACATCCAGCAGCCGGTACATTTTGTGGGTATCGGGGGGATTGGGATGAGTGGTCTAGCCAAACTGTTAGTCGAACAAGGTTTCACCGTCAGCGGGTCTGACGCCAAAGCAACCCCCCTCACTCAATGGCTGGCAGATCACGGCACCACTATCCACATTGGCCATCAGGCAAAGAATGTTCCTCCCTCTGCCGCCGTCATTGCCACCACCGCTGTGACATCAGAGAATTCTGAGATTCAAGCTGCCATCAATCAGGGCCTAGGCATCTATCACCGATCCGATTTGCTTCGCGAAATCCTGGAAGGCCCCGCCATGGGTCATACCATCCGAGTGGGTATCACCGGCACTCATGGAAAAACCACCCTGACGGGTATGGTTGCTTGTGTGTTGTCCGCAGCAGATCGCGCTCCAACAGTCATTGCCGGTGGCAAGCTCCCTCAGTGGAACACCAACGCTATTTTGGGCAAAGACCGTCAGATTGCCGTGGCTGAACTGGATGAAAGCGACGGATCTTTGGTTCGCTACGCTCCTACCCACACCATTATCAGTAATTTAGAACTCGATCACGCTGAACACTTCCCTGGTGGGTTGGCGGATATCATTGCTACCGTCAACCAGTGCCTAACTAACATGCCTTCTGGTGGTCATGTGTTTTTAAACGCGGATTGTCCCAACACCATTGCTCTGCTCAAGAACCTGCCTGAAGGTATCATCCCGGTAGCCTTTACGCTGGAGATGGATGCTGCTCGAAACACAATTCCTTCTAATGTTCCTCTATACGGTATCCGTCAGGCTGCCACTGGGGGCGTAGGAGATGCTGGTACGGTTGTCCTTTCTGCAACAGGTGATACTCAAGAAGAAACCATCACGACCATTCAAATGCAGGTCCCTGGACGCCACAATTTATTAAACGGTCTCATCACTGCTGCTGTAACCCACCAGCTTGAAGTTTCAGCCCAAGCCATTACCACTGGTCTTGCCCAGTTCACCGGGATGGGCCGTCGATTTGAGGTACTGGGTCAACGAAGTGGCGCTACACTGGTAGATGATTACGCCCACCACCCTACCGAAATAGAAGCCACCCTCCAGGCTACCCGGCAGCGGCTTTCAGATAGCCAGGGTCGGATCATCGCCATCTTCCAACCTCACCGATACACTCGACTACAAGCCTTGTGGGACGGATTTCTCCACTGTTTCAAGCTGGCAGATATAGTCTATGTTACTGATGTCTACGAGGCCAGTGAGAAACCCATTCCTGGCATTGATTCCGTGAAATTTTGGGAGGCGCTGAAAACAGCCTATCCCAGTATCCATGGGGGGTATCTGGAAAAAGGGGATTTTTCCGGCATCCGCCAGACCCTTGCCGCCAAGGCCCAACCCGGTGATATGATATTGTCGTTAGGCGCCGGCGATATCACCCAATTATTCCGAGGATGGTCTGAATGACAACCATACAACCCCACTCTCTCACCGGTCATATGGGATCCGGTTTTACCACCTATCGCATCGGTGGCCCACTGGATGAAATATACAAGCCCAACAGTTTTGAGGAAGCTTGCGCCAACCTCCAGGAAATTCGCAGCCGTATTCAACTAGAACACCACGTTTTAACCATCCTGGGCTGGGGTGGTAACACCATTATTGCCTCTGCGGGCATCCGAGGCATTACTCTGATTACGCGTAAAATGGATTGGGTCGAAAATCTCGGCAACAACCGGTTCCAATTTGGAGCCGGAGTTCACTTGGCTAAATCAGCTAAGGTAGCTCAGGATACTAGCCTTACCGGCGGCGAGTATATGATCGGCATTCCCGGCACTATCGGCGGCGCCATCCGTATGAACGCAGGCGCCCTTAAACAAGAAACAGCGGAGATCGTACGGGAAGCCACCATCTTTAATATGGAAACTGGTGGGATAGAGACCTGGGACCATGAACGGCTGGGCTTTCATTACCGCAAAAGCGCCATACAGCCGGATCAACATATTGTTCTCCAAGCAGTCCTAGAGTTTACCTCTGGCGATCCCACCGACATCGCCCAACGCATGGACGGCAGCGTTCAATTCCGAAAAACCCACCATCCCACCGAACCTAACGGGGGCAGTGTCTTCAAAAACCCCGACGTGTCAGAATTCAAAGACCCAGAATCCAAAATGAGCGCTGGCCAGCTCTTGGACAAGCTCGGTGCCCGTACCTGGGAAGAAGGTGGTGTCCGTGTCTGCCCCATCCATGCCAATTTCATCATTAACGACCGCCAAGGCACCTCCACCGACATCCTCCGATTGATGACCCGAATGAAACGTGCTGCCTTTGATGCCTATGGCGTCTGCCTGCACCCTGAAAACCTCTTTATTGGTGATGCCACTGAAGAAGAAAAAGACCTCTGGGCTGAGCTAAAAGGTGTTTAATTTAGATGAAAC
The DNA here is from genome assembly GCA_019634025.1 of Vampirovibrio sp. GTDB lineage: Bacteria > Cyanobacteriota > Vampirovibrionia > Vampirovibrionales > Vampirovibrionaceae > JAHQWC01. The sequence goes on along the minus strand of JAHQWC010000114.1, from coordinate 34,285 downwards.
CCCTTCTCAAATCTGATTTAACTCACTCCTCCCGCATCGGCGTTCTATATGGCGGCCTTTCTTCTGAACGCGAAGTATCCTTGCGAAGTGGCCAAAACTGCTTCGAGGCTCTTCAGCGCCTGGGGTACACCAACGTCACTCTCATTGACGTAGACCGGTCCATTGGCAAAACCTTGGCTGAGTCCAATATCGAGATCGCCTTTCTAGCACTCCACGGTAAATACGGCGAAGATGGCTGCATCCAAGGCATACTAGAACTTATGAATATCCCATACACCGGTAACGATGTCCAAGCCTGTGCCATCACGATGGATAAGGACACCACCAAACGGCTGCTCAAAGAAAGCGGGCTACCAATAATCTCTTCTAAAACCTTGACCCTAAAAGCCGGTAAACCTGTCACCCTGAATCAAATAGGCTATGACGGGTCTTACCCAGTCATGGTCAAACCCATCACCGAAGGCTCCAGTGTTGGCATGGCTAAAGTAGATAGTCCCGAAGATTTACCCACAGCCGTTCAAGAAGCTGCCAATTTATGTGATCGGGTCATGTTGGAAGCCTTTGTCAAAGGTCGGGACCTCACCGTAGGCGTACTCCATATCAACAGTAAACCCACCGTGCTCCCTATTTTAGAACTTCGCAACAAGGCCGGCGGCTGGTACGATTTTGAATCCAAATACACTGAAGGCAAAACCGAATTTATTCTCCCGGCACAACTCTCTGAACCATTAACCCAATCCATCCAGCAAGCCGCCCTTGATGCTCATCAGGTAGCAGGCTGTTATGGAATATCCCGCACGGACTTCGTCTTAGACGATCAAAACAATTTCTATATTCTGGAAATCAACACGATTCCTGGTATGACCACCCTCAGCGATCTCCCGGCTCAAGCAAAAACAATGGGCATTTCTTACGATCAATTGGTAGAATATATCTTACAGACGGCCCTCCCGTCTTCACAGTCAATAACGACCTGTCAGGCAAACATATAGCCAGATATAGAGGCGCACTTACAATTTTCTTTCCCGTCCCAGACGGAAATCTATTGCCAGTCATTGCCGAACATCTTCATCTTCGGCTTTTAATTGAAGTAAGAAAGCTACATGGATTCTTCCAACCCACCTGTCCAACCTCCTGAAGATTCACCCGTTGGTGGATCCCTCCCAGATTCAATCATACAGCCCATCACCAATTCTTCTACATCACCCAACCCATCTCACAAGTCTGATGCTTCATCACCCCTCTCAGAAACCGAGATTATGGAAGACGTCATGAACGAGGTGAAAGTCGAACTTCCCACCATTCGTCCCCGCAGATCCCAAAATCCTGAACAACAGGAAGGCTGCATGGAAAGCAACGTACCCAGAAAACAGCCTTCCCGTCGTCAACAGCTTATCGCAAAACGCCGGCAGTCCAGTACCGTATCAAGCACAACTGGATCTCATATAGTGTCAGGGCAACTCAAAAAATCCGAACACCAGCAACAAAAAGCTCGCCTTCGCCAACATACATTTCTGGAAAAACGCCGGGTTCAAAAGCGACGACAACTCTGGTACGACCGGCTTCGATTTGTATTCAAGCTTGTGTTCATGGGCCTCCTCAGCTGGGCTATCTATGCTGTTGTACAAAGTCCTCTTTGGATACTGGACGTCCCACGGTATACCCTCAACGCCATCTCAACCTCTAATCATCCATTAATGACGGCAGAAGATATCACCCCCATTATCAACGCTCAAAAAGGACTGCCCCTCTTTCTTCTAGATCCCGGCGAGTTAGCCGCCACCATCCAAAAAAATTACGCCATGGCAGACAAAGTGTATATCCGCCGGTTTCTTTTCCCCTCACGTCTGGAAATTACGTTGGTGGAAAAACAACCCTGGGCCCAGGTCTTGTCTCGCCCCAACGATTCTCGCCCCTACAGTATCCTGACCCGATCCGATGACTGGGTACCCTTACCTCCTTACCATCAGTCCAAAACATGGATCCAAATGATGCAGGAAACTGGCGCTGATAAAGCAGATAGCTCATCCATAGACGCTGATGCTGGTTTGGTAAAAGTTTTCCTTCACCCAGCCCGTCTCAAACCGCTCAAACCAGACCAACGTGAAACCTTCCTCCATCAATTACAAGATCTAACCTACCAAATCCGCCATAGCAATCTCAATCAACTAGACCTCAAGTCTATTGACACTCGCCGACCCAATGATCTAACGCTTCATTTCAAATCGTATGACGTCTATCTAGGCCGCCTAGACGCCTCTACAACCGACCGCATCACTCGACTCCTCCCTCTCCTTCCTAAACTTAAAGAACTAGAAGGCACCATCGAAGCCGTCGATCTCCGTTGGCAAAACCAGGTGACGCTGCATAGAAAACACAAACGCCCACCTTCCCCACCTGCTGGCCCTACTCACCACAAGCCAACACCTTCCAATCAATCTCAAGGCTAACAGCTTATACAGCTTACCGGTGGCTCGCGTGCGTTGACACCCTCATGGCTCTCGCTACACTCCAAATACAGCAAAAAGAATCATAAACTCACCGCTGCCGTATATTGGAGATTCTTATAATGCCAAACTCCCAAGAAACGACCGAATGAGATGTCCTAACACTGGGACACAGGACACGACCTCAACTTCTAAAACAATCTCCCAGAAACAATATCCAACTTATGCCCCAATATTCCATTTTTTTAAATGAGGCATATCTGGACAATCTCTTCACATCTCGTTACATCAAGCCTCCCTGCCGCCAATCTCCCAACCCCACAACTCTAAAACCATACGCCACTAGCAACAAAATCCCCAACACTGGTTTTATGCATGTAGCAAATCAGATACCCATCGCCAGAGAAGCGACCAGAGAAAGCAAAAATCCGGAGGGGAAACAACGGGATCATGGGCATCCAAGCACCACCCGCAAATGCATATCCAATGCAGTCACCACCTGCCCAACCAGGTGGGGTACAGCCACGTGGCGCCGTGCAGTACCCAAACGGGGTCGATCTCTTCGTGCCCAAAACCGGTGCTGGGCCCATTTGGGTAGCACCTTCAACGCCTAAACCGGCAATCTCACCCTTACTACCTGGTATTAACCAAGCTGGCCCTGCTACCTTAGCCCAATCGGTTCCGGTTCAACCGATTTCCCATCATTCAAACCATAACTTGCTACCCGTGGTAGACGTACCACCACCCTGGATGGTCGCACCCAACCTTTTTAACTCCCGGCATGCCAAAGCCCAAGCTCCTGGTATGATTCCGGCTATTCAGCAAAACTACATGTACAACACCGCCTATCCTGGCACGTATTCAGGCGCATACCCTGGAGCATACCCAGGCATGCAGCCTCAATCACCGTTTGCCATACCTGGAGCGTCACCCATTCCCAGGTTACTTCCAGGGCTCACGCAACAGGGAAATCAACAAAGCCAACAACCTCAACAGAGTATCCAGCCAGGCAATCAACAGCCAAACCCACAAAGCACCACAGGAGCAAAGCCACCACCCACGAAATCACCGTCTGCAACCACACCAACACCTTCTCAGCATCCACCTACCACTCCGGTTGGCGGTGTAGGCTATACCTTAACCGATCCGATGGTCCGACTGTTAACGGTACAGCTCAACGATCCCAGCCCCATGATTCGTGGCGCTGCGGTAGACGATTTCACCAAAATTATTCACCACAATCCAACCATTTGGAACGATCCAAGATACAAGCCATACATTGATGCATTCGCCCTGAAGATCCTCCAGGATCCATCACCGGCAGTGCGTTTTCCGCTGTTAGCAAAGATGGAGTTGATGTTCAGAGACGCCCCTCACACTGAGTTTGTCCCGTCTTTATCTCCAAAAGTAGTTGACCGCTTAACCACCCTCTCCCAGCGCCGGAGCGATATCATCGATTTTGACGGCCCTGTTGCAGGCTATATTTTGGATGCCATGAAGTACACACCAACCACTCAAGTGGCTGCAGCATCTAATTCAACAGGTTTATTGCAACAAACAATTCAACCTCAACAGCCAGGAAATTCCCTCAACGTGGTAAGCCCCGCACCCGCACTACCGGAAGCAAGCTTCCCGTCTAACCTCGGAGGGCTGCCAAATGTTGTTCAAGCTTAGTTTTATCCGGCCAACTTTAATCGCGCCGATGGAGAAAGAAGGAAACCATGACTAGAATTACAGGCGTCCAAAACACCACTACGCCAACCAGCAGCAGTACCACTGCTGGTACACATGCTGGTGCTGGAAACTTTCAGGGCGCCACTAAACCAGGTGCTGATCGCTTCACTGCGTCCAGTCAAAACGGCTTATCCAAAGTCGCCAAAGCCAACTGGTGGAAACGAGGCCTTGCCGGAGGCGCCTTTGCCGTCGCAACTGCTATGTTTATTGACAAATTCAACTCCTGGAAGCTTAAGGTAGACCTCAATAACGCATCCTATGAAACTCAAGAATACTACGATCTCATGCGCCGTCGCATGGGTTGGAACTCTGGCCGCACAGGCATTGACGGCCTGTCACACAAGCTTTACGGATTTATGTACGATAAATGGCTCTCTGCAAGGCGTTTGGGCATGTACGTCGGCGGGTTTGTTCAAGATATGGTGCTATCCACCGAAGCCTTGGTACTCGCTGCTGCTCCCTATTTTATGCAACTACCCAAAAAGCTATTACCACACAATCTCGTTGCAGCGCCTTTTAAAGCATTTTTCAACAGCTTTAAAAAGCCCGATGGACTCGGCCGGTATGCCTGGAACGGCCTAAAAGAAGGGGTCTTTAAGCCTATCGGCAAAGCTTTGGGCAATGCCAACTTTACCAACGCCATTAAGAAACCCGGCTTAGCTTGGCTCATCGGTCTGCCCACAGCTGCTTATGCGCTTTGGACCTTCTGGCGAGTCCACTCCGGCCAAGAACAACAAGAATTCTTCCGAGATTACACTCTAAACGAAGAGCAACAGTTCCGTGGGTTCTAGATCTAGATGAATACGCAGGTGCGTACTACATGTTATAGCCTTTACGAGTCAGCTCTACCTTAATTTTATCTAAGCCAGACTGTACAATCCTGGAGATCCGAGAGGGCGAGATCCCAAAGGTATCTCCGATTTCCCGCATTTTCATATTCTTGAAGAACCGAGCTTCCACAATCTGCTTCTCGCGTTCGGGCAGCTTGGTAATGGCTTCGCGCACCGCTTTGGCAATTTCCTTAATCTCAGTGGCCTCTTCCGGTGTATAGGCGTTATCTTTAATCTCGTGAGGGTTTTCCCCTTCCAGCAAGCTGTCTACAGATAAAATTGTCTCGTAAACCGCTTCCCGCACTTGGTTTCGCTCAACGTCAACGCCATCTTCACCTTCTTCTTCAGCATTTTCCTTCACCTGTTTTAACGAATACCACTTGTAGCGGTACCGCAATTCATTCCGGATCGCCCATTTAATGGCAGTAGACAGATAGGTTACGTTGTATTCGGTATCAGGATTGGAAGTCAGCAGCACATGAATAGCCACGGCGCCAATGTTTACCAGTTCCCCGTAATCAATCAAGTGATTGGGCAACCGGCTATACTCAACCCGTGCAACGGTTTCAATCAAGTCAACATAGTCATTGACCGACCGCTGGGCTTTTTTAGGTTCCTGTGAAGACGACGATGTCATGCGTGGATTCTGTGCAACCATATCCTAACCATTCTTTCAAATTGTACAATGAATTAACCAACTCACTCCAGGTTTTTAACGCAAAATCGCCTGTTTAAGAGAGCAACTCCTGCAACAATGCTTTTGAAATTACCCGCTCACTCCGATAACGAGCGTCTAATAACTGAGCCAACAGCACCGTAGAAGCACCGGCCCTGGGTTTTACCGGTGGACGTCTTTTTTGTCGAATGCCCTTGGTTCTATCAAAGTCTAATAAATCCATCAGTCCAATTCCCATTGATACCATGAAGCTTATGTATAAATAAAAACAATATACTAATGAAAATTTCTTAAATACCGGGTTCTATTTCAAAATCGTTACATCTTATCCAGTCATCAGGTCTTTGTTGTGATATAGAGGGCAACTGAGAGATGACTGGGGTATAATGAAGCCCACGATTGCAATTAGCCAGGAGTGTTTAACCCATGTTCGATATCCAGAAGATGATGAAACAGGCCCAAAAGATGCAGGCTGAAATGGAAAAGGTTCAAGAAGAAATGGCTAATACCGAGGTCACCGGCACTGCCGGCGGCGGATCGGTAGAAGTGGTATGTAGCGGGAAGCACGAATTTAAGTCGGTTAAAATTTCTCCCGATGCTGCCGGAGATGCCGAAATGCTGGAAGACTTGATTTTGGCGGCGCTAAAAGACGCCACTCAAAAGGTAGAGTCACTCAGCGAAGAAAAAATGTCCGGCATCAAATCCGGGCTCAACATGCCAGGATTAAAACTGCCCTTCTAACAACTCTTTTGTAGCGACAACCCTTCTGGTTGCATCTTATGATGACTTACACTCAACCCTTTACTCAGCCCTTGGCCCGACTCATTGAAGAGTTTCAAAAGCTGCCGGGTATTGGGCCAAAAACAGCACAACGTTTGGCGTTTCACGTCTTGAAGCAGCCGGTACATCAGGTGCAATATTTTTCAGAAGCCCTGTTACAGGCCAAAGAGCTGATTGGCGAATGTTCCCAGTGTTTTAACCTGTCCAGTCAGTCGCCATGTGAGATCTGCGCCAACACCAACCGACAACCTCACATGATCTGTGTGGTGCCGGAACCTCGAGATCTCTATGCCCTGGAGAGAACTGGAGATTTTGACGGACTCTATCATGTTCTCCAGGGGTTAATCTCGCCATTGGACGGTATTAATCCCGATGACTTAAAAATCCGAGAGTTGATCACTCGTATTGGTGCCAACCCCGATCTGGAAGAAATTGTATTGGCCCTTCCCCCTTCTATTGAAGGCGATGCCACCAGTCTCTACCTATCCGGCCTCATCAAACCCCTACAAATAAAGCTCACCCGCATCGCCTTCGGCCTACCCGTAGGCGGCGACCTGGAATACGCCGACAACATGACCCTTTCCCGTGCTCTAGAAGGCCGTCGGGAACTTTAGATTTTTTCTATTCCGGCAAAACCGCAATAGGCTTACGGCCTCTAAACCCTTCTTCCAGTCCATGGAAGTAGAAAATTCCGTCTTCGCCTAAGTGCCAGCACAGCAGAAACAAATCCCCGTCTTGTGAAAGGTACGGAAAGTCTATCAAGCCTTTTTCCAAATCCTTCAACAATATGCCTTGAGAGAGAAAATGCTGTACCCACCTGTCTAAGCACTGTTCATAGCTTAACCACTTCTGATGAAGAGCCTCACTCTCCGCCTCTGTGGGTGGTTGCCCGCTTTGTTCGCGCTGGGTAAAGATTCTTTTGTACAGAACGATCTGGTCCTTTAGTTCGTTCAGTTCTTTATGGCACTGGGTAAAAGCCTTACGAACCTCTGGAATCAAAGCAGCGGCCTCTTCCAAAGTGAAGTACCGGTCAAACAATTCTTCCTGGTGAGGTTGGGGCTGATCAATTTTGTCCATAGGTGGAAACACGCTCAATTCAAAAAATGCAGTTGTAACGCAGGTTACAGGGTAAAATAGCACTCTATTATACGTAATCCTCTCCATAGAATCAAAAAACCCATCCCTTTTTATAAAAAACAGGATGGGTTTTGTTGAATATCGCGAGATAAAAGACTAACCTAACGGCGTCTTTTACGAGAGGCTTCAGCCTTACGCTTGCGCTTCATGCTGGGTTTCTCGTGGCGTTCTCTACGTTTAATTTCAGACAGAATACCAGCTTTCTGGATTTTCTTTTTAAAGCGTTTCAGGGCGCTTTCAATACTTTCGCCTGGGGACACTTCCACTTCGGTCAACGGGTTCTCACCTCATTTCCAGTTTTAGGGAGGGCAAATAGGTTTCCTATCTTAGATAAACCGGACAATTGGGTCAAGATCCAACAAGCTGTAGTTCGCTAGAAACCTCTTTGCTAAAGAGTGGTGGCATTAGAGTACAATAGTTAGGATGAACACAGAGTGTTTGGGAAAAGGAAATACACACAATGGCAGAGACGGCAACGGGATGCCCCCCTGAGAAAACGGCGCAGACCCTAATAGAATTCAAAGCATATCTAGCAGAGATTCAGGATCTGGGCCATGCCAGCGCGCTATTAGGGTGGGATCGAGAAACCCTGATGCCGCCGGGCGGAATAGCTCCTCGAGCAAGTGCTTCGGGTACCTTAGCCAAACTCTCCCACCAATACCGCACCAGTACTGTCATCACAGATTTCCTGAACACCTTATCAGCCTCTGATTGTCTAAAAACCCTCAGTCCTGTGAATCAAGCCCTCGTCTCAGAAGTTCAGCGGGATGTGGAGAAACAACAGAAGCTCCCAGCAGATCTCGTGCAAGAGTTTTCCCAGGTCACCTCTGAGGCCCAACACATCTGGCAGCGAGCCCGAAAAGACAATGACTTTAAAGCTTTTTCGCCCTGGCTGGAAAAAATCGCAGACCTCAACCGCCGCCGGGCTGAGTGTCTAGGCTATGAAGATTCACCCTATGATGCCTTGCTGGACCTCTACGAGCGGGACCTTACCAGTGCACAGCTTACCCCCCTGTTTGCCAGTCTCAAAGACACGCTGGTACCGCTGCTCCAAAAAATCCAGGCCTCCGGCATCAAGGCGGACGGAGCTGAAAAGTTTGCGCCCATTACATTTAACAGCGAAAAACAGAAGGTGTTTTGCCAGACGCTGTTAAAGTCTATGGGCTATGACTTTCACCGAGGCGTGATGGCTGTCTCTGCTCACCCATTCTCCTGCGGCATCGGCACGCCATCAGATGTTCGCCTCACCATTCGGTATAAGCTGAATGATCCCCGAGAAGCCATCGCCACGGGATTACATGAAGGTGGCCATGCGGTGTATGAGCAAGGCATCGATCCCGCCCTGGCCAGGACGCCTTTGGGTACCGGCGTCTCCCTGGGCATTCATGAGTCTCAGTCCCGCCTGTGGGAAAACAATGTGGGCCGAAGCCAAGGGTTTTGGCAGCACTTTTTCCCCGTCTTTGCCGAGGTATTTCCGGAAGTTGGCCAGATCTTTGATGCGAACAGTTTCTATCAGGCTATGAGCGAAGTACGTCCGTCGCTGATCCGTACGGAAAGTGATGAAGTCACTTATAACCTGCACATTCTGGTGCGCTACGAAATTGAAAAGGACCTGATAGAAGGTAAAACGGATGTCCTGGATCTACCAGAGATCTGGCGAGAAAAAATGAACGCCTATCTCGGTGTCACCCCAAACACCGACAGTAACGGTGTCCTACAGGATGTCCACTGGTCTATGGGCGCCATGGGCTATTTTCCCACCTATACCTTGGGCAATTTATACGCCGCACAATTTTTTAACACTGCCAAAAAAGCGCTGCCAACATTAGAAAGCGATATTGCCAATGGTACGCTGTTGCCGCTCAAACAATGGTTAAATAAGCAGATCCACCATGTCGGCGCCAGCGAAACCCCAGATACCATTGTCCGACGGGTAACGGGTGAAGCGCTGAATCCGACATACTTCACGTCTTATTTGACGGAGAAATATGTGGAACGGTATGGACTGGATTAAATTATCCTATCTTTGATTTGCGACTGGAGCAGTCTTCTCATCACCCCCGGTAAACCGCTGAATCATTTCCGTTAACCCCGGCATTTTCCGCATCAGGGGGCTTAACACCTTTTCCTGCCGCAGCAACATGGCCAATTCTGGGTTTGCCTTGACTTGCCGGGCCAATTGCATAATTTGGCTGGGATTCAGATGACTTCCGGTAAGAAACTGGGCGACCTTATCTACACCAATTTTACCTTGGCTAAATTGTTCTAATTGTTGAAGAACACCTCTTACAGACAAATCCACCTGCGGTAAAGCGGCGGCGGTTGAGGGGTTAGTGGCAGCAGTATTCACAGACTGCTGTACCGTCTTGGCTAAATCTTTCCAAGAAGCAGGCAATTGCCCAGGGGCTAGCAGGCCAGGGTGGGTAATTTGTTTAAGAAGGATATTCAACCGTTGCGCTGCTGATAAACCAGGGATGCTTTTGGCGAGCTGCAATGATTGCCGTGTAGCCCGGACGGCTTTGAGAGCAGTGCTGCCTGTTAAGGTAGCATCAAACAACCCACTGCCTATTTGCTCAAATCCTTGATTAAATTGCCGATTCACACCGGTTTTAAAGCCGTTCAGCGCATTTTTAACCCCCACGCCCATCTGGGCAGCTCCATACCCAAACACACCCATCGCCAACAAGGCGCCTAATAAAGGAAAGCTTGAAATAAGTGCCACAGCCGTTCCCACATACACCATCGACAACAGCGGGTTCTCTACCGCAAACCCCAATACCGCCTTCACTGGCGCAATTATCCCCCGCAAAAAGCTTCGGATGGGTTGGCGGGTTTCCAGCATCTCGGGAGTAGGACCGGCTTGAAACTGGTCCTTATTATCGTTAGCAGCTAATGGAGGCAACGCGGATGGTGAAGCCGGAGAAGCTTTTTCTGGTTGCGAATCAACCGGCACCCCGGATGGCGAAGAGTGGGGAGGAATTTTGCTCACAGAGCGGACTCCTGGGTGTTAACAGGGGATAAAATACGGATAGAAACTATCCAGTATTAATAACTAAAAACCAATCCAGCAAATTTGATGCTAGTCAATTTCTAGAATACTTCTTCGCCCCCTGCATCGCCACCGCCAATGGTGCCTACAGCCTGGACCTGAATGTCTGGAATGAGTTCACTGTAAGACATCACTGCCACATTGGGAATGTGACGATCTAGCAACAAGAAGAGTGGCAAACGGATTCTGGGAGAGCATAATATCGCTGGCGTTCGACCATAAGATTGCTGCACATTCTGAAGCGTGTCGGCGGTGGTTTCAATCAGTTCTTGGACTTGGAGTGGATTCAGCAAAAACATAGTGCCCAACTCGGTACGCTGACAACTGTCATCCAGTAATTTTTCCCAGTTATTAGATAGCGTAACGGCGTATATGACTCGATTATCATCACTATGAGTCAGGCAGATTTGACGACCTAAGGCCGACCGCAGCCGTTCAGAGAGCACATCCGGCTCTTTACTGAACCGACCGTAATCACTCAACCGTTCAAACACAAACATAATATCCTTGATGGACACCTTCTCTCGCACCAGATTGACGAAGATCTTCCGCAAGTCATTGGGCTGCAAAATTGCCGGCACCAACTCCTGGATGAGAGACTGATCCTGCTGACGCACCAGCTCCATCAGTTTCAACACATCCATCTTGGTCATAATCTCATCGACGTATTTAATAGAGATTTCTTGAAGGTGAGCAATAATCGCATCCACCGACTCTACTGCTCGATCCTGGATTTCTCCTGGAATCTCGTTCGGCGCTACCCAGTAAGCTTCCATATTGTAAGTCGGGTCGGTGTCTTTAATGGCAGTGGGTGGGGGCTGTTGATTTACGCTCTCAAATAAATTGCTCAATAACATATACCGATCCGGATACACCCGCCCACTGGCCACCTGATTACCCCGGATGGAAATAATGTACTCATTGGGGCCAATGGTTAAACTATCCATAATCCGGATGTTGGGCAGAATAAAGCCCAACTCATCGGTCATCCGAGACCGCAACCCGGCAATTTTACCCAACAACTGTCCGTCTTGCTCCGGGTCGGCAATCCGCAACAAATCATTCCCCACCTGAATACTTAATACATCCACTCCCAACTTTTCGTACATCCGGTTAGGGTTAATCAGCTCCGCCATATTCTGCTTGGTAGACTCTAACTGCCCCAGCTGGTTTTGGATATCCCCGGCCAAGGTCACGCTGAAGATAATGGTGATGAGCAAAATAGCAATAATGGTAAAGGTATACCACGGCAGTCCACTAATGCTGCTGGTGGCGGCAATAAAAGCCAAAAACACCGCGGCAAATAAAATACCCTGAGGCTTGCTTTGGACTTGAGTAAATAAATCCTTCCCCAAACTTTCACCACTGGCCGTAGAACGCGTCATCATAATACCACTGGCAATAGCCATCAGCAGCGCAGGCACCTGAGCCGCCAGACCATCCCCCACCGTGAGGATGGTGTAGGTGTTAATGGCTGTCCCAATATCCAGCCCCCGTTGAGCCATCCCGATAGCCAAACCACCCACAATGTTAATGATGGTAATAATAATCCCAGCAATGGCATCCCCTTTGACGAACTTCATGGCCCCATCCATAGACCCAAACAAGGATGATTCTCGCTGTAAGTCTTCCCGGCGTTTCACTGCCTCCTCCGGGGAAATCAACCCAGAGTTAAAATCTGCGTCAATGGTCATCTGCTTTCCAGGCATGGCATCTAGGGCAAAACGAGCGCCCACCTCTGCAATACGTTCTGACCCCTTGGTAATAACCATAAATTGCACAATGGTAATGATGATAAAGATCACCAACCCCACAATCAGGTTTCCCCCGGTCACAAAAATCCCGAAGGCTTGAATAACTTGCCCGGCGTCGCCATGGGCCAAAATCGATCGAGTCGTGCTAATCCCCAACGCTAAGCGGAACATGGTGCCCACAATAATGACGGATGGGAAAGCAGCCATATCCAGAGGCTTTTTAACGTACAAAGACATCATCAGTAAAATAACGCCCAACGACACGTTCATACTGATGCCGATGTCGATCATCCAATCCGGCAGCGGCATCAGTATGATAAGGACAAGCCCAATCACCAGCGCGGCAAGAATCGCCTCCTGTGGTGCCGGTAGCGCTAGCCCCGGCGGCTGATTCGGATTTTGATCAGGCGCTGCCATCCGTTAACTCCTGTTGGATTTCGGCAGATTCTGTTTGATTCGTCTTTTTTGTAGCGCCAAACAACTTCCGTAGTATTTCCAATTGGGTCGAAAAAGACGAATCAATAAGACCACTGTTAGTTTCTACAATACACCCGCCTGGATCCACCGTCGGATCATCCATCACACTAATTTCTGCCTGCAAATTTTGAATCGGCGCATCTTTTAAGGAGTGTTTCAATGCCTGGCTATTGTCTGGATGTACTTTGACCAATACGGTTTTGGTTTTCCGCCCCACCTTCTGAATAGTATCTCGTACCAGGGCAGTAATCAGCGTGTCATCGCAAGACACTTCGGTTTTAATCACCCTCTCGGCAATCTCAACAGCCAGCCCGGCTAAATCATCTGCCACTGAATTTAACGCGTCTTCCTGAGCATTCATCAGGCTGGCAAACGTTTTTGTTAAATCTTCTAAGTCAGTTACTGCCTGTTTCAGGCCATCTTCATATCCGTTCTTCTTGGCATCTTCTTTAATTTGCCGAGCCTCTTCGTTGGCGCTGCGGATGAGATCCTTATCTTCCATCCGACGATAAGAGCGCCGCCGTTCATCCAGACGTCGGTTCTTTACTAAACCTTGATCCAATGTTTCCGCAGTAAACGCTGGTTCCACTGGCAAGTTAACTGTCTCAAGGGCTTCTTCTGCAGCAGGAGATAATCCAGAAGCTGGTGCTTGCTCCTGCTTCAGTTTTTTCAGTTTTCTTCCCTTAATAATCAACGAATCTATCTCCTGAGAAAATCTGTATTAAATTTGCTGCTAATTAATTATGACAGCTCCTTCTGCAAATACTGACACAGTGCTTCTTGTACCTTCACAGGCAAGGCGCCGGTTGCCATATTCCCAACACTTTGGGTTTTGTAATAGTTGGTCATATACTGTTTAATTTGCGGGCGAGCTGTATCAAACAATTTTAAAAGCGTTTCTTCTGGGTACTGTGCCGTAAGCTGCGAAAGGTTTTTTTTGAGGGTAGATTTTGCAGAAGGAGATTGAAACAATAGCTGTTTTAAACGGTCCAGCTGCTGGTTTACGGCGGCTAAATCCAGTTCTTGTTCTACCAAATCCGGGTCAGTGTAATAGCGAATCATTTTCTGATCACGCTCATTAAAACGGCTCAGCAGTGTCTGTTGCTGAGTAGGGGGCAACGTCATCAGTAATAAGCCTAAGGCACCATATTTCTCGTTACCATTGCCTACAGGTGTTTTGCCCGGGGCAGGCTCTTGAGCAGATATTACTTCAGGCTCCTCCTCAACAGGTTCGGGAACAACCTCCGGTTGAGGGGATGGTTCTTCAACAACTAGCTCCGACTCAACCTCTGGAACAGAGGGCTCAGGGGCCAGAGCTTCTTGCACCTCAGGCTCTGGAACAGCAGGAGCAGCGGTTGCTTTAATAGGGCCGTTTTCTTTTTCATACTCGTTTACGTAATAATGCAGTGCCTCTTCAGCCGTTTGATTAACCAATTCTAGCTTTTGAGACTGAGAAATCTGAAACTCTGGCGTGTTTTCTTGACCGATAGTAGACAGAATGACAAACTTGGCCTGCTCAAACACATGCATGGCCACGGTCTGTAAAAACGGCTGAAAAATCAATTCTTCCGGTAGCTGAAACTCCAAACACTTTGCCAAAGTGGTATGCATGCCATGTGTAAACAGCTCAATTACTTGTTGACCCAAAGCAGCAGTATAGGGAACTTTTTGCTGGCTGGCATCGGTTTGTTCCTGTTGTTGAGATTGCGGCACCTCAATAAATTGCTGTTGTAACACCAGGTTACAAGCTTCAAAGGTCAGGGCATGCAACATGTTGGCGTAAAGCTGCGCCTGCTGCTCCGACACATTATTGTCCAGCATATTTTGATAAATCTGACTGACAACGCCATGAGAAATCTGAGCCGCATCAAACGGCTCACCGTTCAGCTCTGTGGGTACCTGCGGCGCCTGGCCGGGAGGGGGGGCAGCCATCAATCCGTCACACCTTTTATCTTGTTTACCGCTAATACCATCCTACAGTATGTATCCCTGTTTTCACACCTGAATAAACCGTTTTTCCTACCTAACCGCTCATCAGGTAGATTCTATCCAGCTCTGAATCCGCTCATCCAACTCTTCTTCTTCCAACGGCGTTTCTTGTGAAACAGCTTGTATGTCAGACAAAGCTTCCTTCAACCGTTGCGTTTCTGTTGCTGAAGTAGAAACCTTTTTCGGCTCAGCCGGCGTTGACGCAATCAGTTGTTGTTGCTTCTGCTGTGTTTCCATCAACTGTTGAGCCTGCTTCTGGGCATTTTCAATTTGGGCTTGCTGTTGGGCTGCCATATCTCGCAACTCCTGTAATTCTTCCTGGGTCTGTTGCGCTTGGCGTGGATCAGCACTCTTGGCTTTGCCGCCACCCATCATAAACAGCAACAATAAAATCACTGCAAGCGAAGATCCGGCTGCCCAAATCACCCAATCATACCCGCCACTTCTTACCCTTAATGGTGCATCTGCACCACCGGCACCATCAGCTCCACTTCCTGCTCCGGCCAAGCCTGGTCTGCTAAAATCTGTCAACATAATGCTGACGCTATCGGTATGCACCTTAGGGCTGGCAGATCTGGCAATTAAGCGCTTCAGATCCTTTATATCGGTTTCTGTCGCCAGTTGGCTCTTATCAATAGTCACTGCTACGGCAATATCTTCAATCATTCCTGGCAGTTGGGTTTCCAGTACTTGGGTCTTGGCGTTCATATAAGAAACCTCAACCCCATCCCGGGTATAGCCCCGTTGGGAATTGCCGCCACTGACATCGCCGGTGCTGACTTTGGCATTTTCCGGCACAAAGCTGCTGACCGGACCTCCGGTGGTTACGGAACCTTCTTTCTGGCTGGCATTAAGTTTTTCCGTAAACGATTGTTGGGTAGAGACTGCGGAGCGATTGGGGTCATATACCTGAGTCAGCATCTCTTTTGGGGCTTCTCGTAACAAGGTGCTCACCGTCACCACATAGTTGCCCCGGCCTACCAGCTTGTCCAGCTGGCTCATAACCTTTTGTTTCATGTACAAATCTTGTTCTTCCAGTTTCTCTCGAAGCTCTCCGCCCATATCTAATACGCTGTTATACGTGTTGCCATTGGTATCGGTTAAAGACACGTGACTAGCGTCCAGTTCTTGGATGCTACCCACCGCCAGGTTAATAATGCTGCGCACCTTGTCCCGGCTAAGACGTTCACCAGTAGGTAAGGTTACCTGTATCGCTGCCGACATAGGCTTTTGCTCGGATCGAAAAATAGAAGGCGGCGGAATCGACAGGGTAACGGCAGCATCCTGGATAGGGTCAATTTTCCGGATCAGCCGCGAAATTTCGCCCTGTTGGGCCCGGATCAACCGGATTCGCTTATCTTCACGAGAAGCAGTGAGATCGCCTTTATCAAAAGATTCCAGGCCAATATTCTTATCCATCAGTCCGGACTGTACAATGGCAATAATGGCCCGGTCCCGCATGTTTTGGGTCGCTAGATCTTTACGTAGCAGTATCTTGTACTTGTTGTCTCGCTCAAACAGATCCACAACAATAGCTTCTCGAGCCAGCAATGCCTGGATTTCCAGAGCTTTACCCACATTATCCGCCTTAGCAATTTCCAATTGTTTCTCATCCTGAAGCTTCAATTCGCCAATCTTCTGCCCACCCACAGTGCCTCCACCACTGCCACCACTCGAAAACATAGTTGTGACCAAAAAGCCCAACACCAAGACAACCACCACTACCCCGGCAATCAAGGCGAGCCGGGTTTGAGGGTTATTCCAAAGTTGTGCTAGGCGTTCAGGCATAATGTCTTATTGTTTCGGGTCTGATAACAGAGATCATCTCCCTGTCCTATCATAGTAGGAACTTTAGGGGCAGGTATCGGTTTAATAGAGGATCTTAAAAGGTGGTTGGGCAGGGTCATCACATACCCTACTTACCAAAGGAACGAAGCCCCTAGATAAATACGCAGGTGCCTACTAGACTTGAATCTGAACGATCCGGTCGTAGGCTTGCACCACCTTGGTGGCGGTCTGGGCAGCAATGTTAATGGTCAACTCTGCCTTGGCATTGGCAATCATCACTTGATGAGGATCAACGTTGCCAGTGGTAATAGCTTGGTGAAGAAGCTCGTCCGGCTTGTGCAGGGTGTTATTCAGGCCTTGCAAGTTGTTCACCACAACGTCTTTAAACGAAGGGCCTTTGGATCCATCTTGAGCTGTGTGAAATGTTGATTTCATTGGGCTGGTTGTCTGAACTTGCCCGATCATACCAGGACTGGCAGTAGTATTAGAAATGTCCAGTTTAAGCTGTGGGATATAGGCGTTATGCATGAGTTTGCTCCTTAAAATGGGCTAGGGGGTTTTTAACTTTTCAAAAACTTGCCGAGAATGCTCTTCACGTAATTTTGGGTTTCCTGATACGGAGGAATACCGTTGTATTTTTTTACTGCGCCGGATCCGGCATTATAGGCAGCCAAGGCCAAGGGGATATTGCCGTTATAAGAATTCAAAAGGGTTTTCAGATGCCGCACACCCCCATCCATGTTTTGTACCGGATCATATGGATCCTTGACCCCAAGAGATTTTGCAGTGACCGGCATCAACTGCATCAACCCTTGGGCACCGGCTTTAGAAGTTGCTTTTGGATTAAAGCCTGATTCTTGAAGAATCACAGCCTTCACCAACTTTGGGTTCACGCCGTGGTTCTGGCTGATTTCTTGAACCAGGGGTTCAAAATGCTGAACTCGTGCCTTAAGGGCTTTTGGTAAGGTAGAATTTATGATGGGCTTTGCGTTCTGGAGATGAGCTTTAAACGATACATTAGAACCATCTACCGCAGGAGCTTTTGACTGAGCCCCTTCCAAGGCTTGTATCATGCCCTCTAACTGCCGTACACGGGATTCAATCACATCAATTCCCCCGCCGGCTTTAAATCGAGAGATGGCCGAGCTGGTTGAGAATCCACTTGTAGAGACGGGTATCATGGGAGTGTTTTCCTTTTACCTATTCACAAAGTCATCATGAAAATTGGGCGGAGGCTTTTTACGTGGGAGCATCAGCCCCCGCCCGGAGAGAGAGAACTAGTTACTTATTGGTTCCGGCCGATTTCCAGGGACCGGTTGATCATGTTCCGAGTAATACTAAGAACCCCCAGATTCGCCTCAAACAGCCGGGCAGACATCAAAGCATCAGCCATATCGCTTAACACGTTGACGTTGGATTGGGTCACATACCCATCTTCATCGGCTTGTGGGTGTCCGGGGCTGTACACTCGCTGACCAGGGGTAGGGTCTTGAACCACGCCGTCAAAATTCACCCCACTGGGAGTAAACGATATGCCAGCCTGAAACACATTACCGCGCATGCCTTGGATCACATCACTAAAAGCCACATTGGTATTTTCAGATAACACGGGAATTTTGCGGGTGTAATACGGCGTATTGGTGTTGGCAATGTTGTTGGCATGAATCTGCATCCGAGAAGATTGAGCAGACAGACCTTGAGAGGAGATTTCGAAAGAGTTGTTCAAAGACATATGGTGTGTTTTCTCCGTGTAACGTAATACTGTTAAAGCCTTAGACTACCGTCCAATCTGAGAGGCGGTCCTTAGGCCGTTAAAAATGGTAGAGGCCCGTCGGGTAGTCATAGAGTAGAGCATCAGGTTTTTCTGCATCTCAATCATTTCTTTTTGCAGCTGTACCGGGCTACCGCTGTCTATCTCACCGGCTTCACCCACAGAATATTTAGATCCCATTTTTTGAGACAATCGGGTTTCAAACGGACTGTTGGCGGCAAAAAGCATGTCAGAAAAAGAGGCGGTTTTAGCAGTATAACCAGGGGTATGGGCATTGGCCACATTGTTGCTGACTAGGTTTTGCTTGTGACCAATGGCCGTCAGCATATTGTCTACAGGGTGAATTGCTTTAGTAAAATCAAGGCCCATCAGGCGCCTCCTTTCTTATGCTTACTGCCTCAGGTTGACGGCCTGCCGGTAAATATCGTCGGTAAATTTCACAATCCGCAGGTTGGAGATAATCCCGGCGTTTAACCGCAAAACATGATCCACCTGGTGAAAAACATTCACGTTAGAGCGTTCTAAATTGCCCTGCTTAATTTCCGTGCCAGAGGTCACCGCAACCGGTCCACCGGAATCATCTGTCGGCAGCAAGCGGTTGTTGTCCCCTAACTTCAACCCTTCCAAGTTACGGAAGGTTACCAGGTCTATCTTGCCGACCTGTTCAGCGGTTTGCTTACCAGGCATCAGTACTTCAACTGCGCCATCTTTTTGGATAAACAGTTTTTTATAGTTCCCTGGCAACTGGATGCCATTACCTACCAAATCTCCCCAGTTGGTGACCAGATACCCTTCACTGTTTTTGCCGAAGCTGCCGTCCCGAGTATAAGCTACCTTACCGTCAGGGCCGGTGACGGGGATAAATCCTTCGCCGTCAATAGCCACGTCCAACTCCCGAGTGGTCATCATAATAGGGCCTTGGCTGTAGTCGTAGCGAACCACCCCGTCCAACCGATTATCTGAGGTCAGGTAGTGGTCAAACCGCCGGGTTTTGTAACCGTTGGTGTTGATGTTGGCCACGTTCAAAGTAGCTTGGGACAAGATGTTAAACTGATGTAAACCATTGTCGGTGGCCAGTTTCATAATGTGCTGTAACATACTCAATGCTCCTTTTAATACGGCAGCCTGCCGGATCTATTAGCTACCGCGAGATAAATCTTGAATCATCCGGGACAGCGCATCGCTTTGTACCAGAAATAGTTGCCGATTGGCTTCAAACTGCCGTCTCAACGGCATAATACCGGTGTATTCCTTTTGCAAATACACGTTGGAATCTTCCACGTAGTTCTGGGCCACATCTACATCCGTAAGCACTGTGCCTTCCGGGTTCACAATCCCCAACCGGGCCACGTTGATGGTACTACCGGTCTTCAAATCCAACAGTTGAATTTGCCCGTTTCGGCTGACGTTCAGTTGTTTCTTGATATCCATGGGGATAAAGGGAAGTTGGATGGGGACGCCGGTATTTGAAAGCACAGGCTTGTTATCTACCGACAACAGGTTTCCATCTTTATCCAAGCGGAACCGACCATCTCGGGAAAGCTCAACATTCCCAGCCTTATTTAAACGTTGAAAATAGCCAGGGACGGTAAGGGCAGTATCCAGTGGATTACCAGTGACACGGAGACGGCCGACTTCTTTATTCACCACTTCATCCACGCCACTCGGCCCCAGATGCTCAACGAAGGTGGTTAGTACCGGCTCTTTGCTTTGGTAGCCCGGCACACCAAAATTGGCGATGTTGTCGGTATGAGTCTTCATAATATGGATCTGGGTGACCATGGCCCGGGTGGAAATAGTCAGCCCATCTTCCTGGGTGCTAATGCGTCCGCGTAATACCATGGTTTTGTATCCTCAACAGTTGTTACAGCCCGCCTTCAAGGCGATACATTTTCGTCCTTATTAGGGAGTGTGATCGGCTTTAGGGGTTTATCTACTGCTGTCGGCGTTTTATGAAGATTCATTAACAAATCAGCGGCTCTGGCGTGGAAAAATCCCCTGAACAGAGGGGCATTTCATCGCCCTTTCCTCTATTTGGTTGAGTTGATGGTAAAAAAGCTTCCTTGTTTTTCCTCACAAAAGTATTTGCAAATCTCACTTTGTGTTAGCCTGTAAAGGCTTACAATAAGAGAAATGACCCCCTAAAAACTTACGAAAATATATGTATTAAGGGTATATAGTCCCCCACAAGCTCAGGTGCTACATGATAGGCCGGATTGATAATGAGCGAGGGGTGCAGCTTCCAGGCTCCCCTCTCCGCCAACATTCCGAGGCAAATCCCCGATTCGGATTTGCTGCAGCCCCGTTATTTCCGATTACCAGCCAGTATCTTCCGACACCCAACAACATCAACGCCCTCTTAGAAATTGCGTTTATCAACCGGATTGCAACAGGCGGCTTAAGAGCGGTAGAGAATATGCCGGGCCGGATGGCAGATCCCATGCGGTCGGATCTGGACAAAGTTAAAGCGGCTTGGGAAAGGGTATTTGTAGAGATTTTTGGGATAACAGTGTTTATCCTATCCATGTATATGGGAATGGATGCGACCGGACGGCTGCTCAACCGGTTTGTCTCTCATCCTAAACTCCAGTTTGATGCCAGTGCGAATCAAGCAAAACTAGAGAGCCATCTAAAAGACCTTAATGGACTAAGCCGGGAAGGGTTACTACAAAAAGCGCAAGCGGTAGCTGATAAAACCTTCTGTGGGAAAAAAGGAGCACCTGAAATTGTTCGAGCCCTGACCAAAGATAAGGCAAGCCTAATTACGTTTCAAAAAAACCTCCTTGATGCACTGTCGAATGATAAAACGGTGCAAGGAACCAGTGACCAGCTAACCAAGGTAGCTCAGGAAGTGGCGAAAACGCCATCTCTCTCCAAGTTTGTAAGCCACTACAACAAAATGGTCACCACAGCCATGTTGTCTGGCATCCTCCTCATCAGTCCGTTTATGGGAGGTGGATTGATTCAGTGGTTAAACGACCGGATGTTCTCACCGTGGATGGATCGAGTCTTGCGTAAACGAGGGCTAAATGCTATTCCGGCAGCCTATCAAGATCACCCCGCATTGAATCCAGCAACGGCACACTCTCGACTGATCCGTCGACCCTTCTCAAACTTGGCGCCAACACCTATACAAATGCCTTCGGCCACTAGTTTACAAGTACCTAGTAATCCGTTCCAACTCCAGGTAGATTACCATCCGCTTACATCGTTTGCGGCTAGGAGGCCCTCATGACAGTTGCAGCGGTTCATACAGCGGCACACACCGCTGCCCAAGCTACAGCCAAGGTGACGGGACCTCGGGTCAAACAGATGTTTCACAACCTCGGCGGCCATGCCCAGGAGCTGTTTGAGAACTACAACTACGTCAGGGAAAACGCCCTGATTATCGCCACCGTGGTGATGATCCTGTCCCGATGGTCCGTCTCCAGCAACTCCATAAGGAAGGCAAAGAACCCTGAACAGAAGCAACACCGGACCTTCGAATTCTACCGGATGATGATGCGGGATAGCCTGGGGATGGCCCTAACATATTTAGTGCTCCGAGCCTCTCAGCGGGCATTGACCAAGCGGATGAACCAATATTTTGGCATTGCAACGAAAAGAGCACCTGGGTTTACCAAGCGTATTGTAGGGGAGGTTCGGGATCTCTTGCAGGGTAATTCACAACAGCGGGTGTTCCAAACCTATCAAGGGGCTCCTGCACCCTCATCATTCGAAAACAAAAAGGCATACGATTGGCTAAAAAAGAAGGGTATTTTAAATGTGTTTGCCAAAGAAAAAGATAAGGCAGGCAATATCCGCTCTGAGCAACAGCGGTTAAAAAAATTCATCTACTGGAGTTCATTTTGGGTGAGCACCATACCAACTGTTTACGTCAGCGGTTCGGTTGTGGAGCGTTTTAACCGGAAACATGGAGAGGCGTTTATTAACTGGATGACCGGAGATGAACATCATAAAGCGCCAGATCACCCTGAGTTTCACCTAAGACATACTTTTCAACGGCAACCTGCTGCCCCGACCTTACCGGGCAGCTTGTCTATCCAAATGACCCTGCCAAACCCACCCAACCAAATGTTCCCTGGTTATCAATTCCCAGGTGCTACCCCACTGGATACACTTAAAAATCAACAAGTCCAAGCTTCCAGAAATTACCCCAATGCTTTTTCCTCTGTAAGACAGCCTCAGCAGCAGCAGTGGATATAAGAAAAGATGAGGAAAGTCCTTTGTTTTTGAATTCTATAGACGTTTGTAATACATTAGGGTCTCTTTCCTCAGGTTTTCACCCAATTTCGTGGCGTAATACCCACAACTCATCCAATTTTTCCGAGGTTATGTGATGACGCAACCCGTTCTCCATCCCCATCCCGTTGCTGGAAACCTCTCCAGTAATCTCTTACGAAGCTTAAAATCCTTCTTAACCGGTGAAAATCCATACCGTCAAGGATTCTTTGTCCTTTTAGGGCCGCTGGTAGCCTTGTATATGACGACACAATTGGACCTGGTACCGGGTAACCCCGTCGTCACAAGAGCAGCGGCAGTTGCTGTCTGGATGGGTCTGTGGTGGCTCACCGAAGCTGTACCGCTAGCCGTTACCTCTCTGTTGCCTATGGTCTTATTCCCTATGCTCCAGGTAGAAACCGGCAAACAAGTAGCGCCGCTGTATATGAACTCCATCATCTTCCTGTTCTTCGGCGCCTTTGTCATTGCCATTGCTATGGAACGCTGGCGTTTGAATAAACGCATTGCTCTAGCCATCATCCACGCCATCGGCCTCAGTCCGACTCGGTTGATGTTGGGCTTCTTTGCCGCCACAGCGTTCCTTTCCATGTGGCTCAACAATATGGCTGTCACCATGATGATGGTGCCTACGGCGTTGGCGATTTTACAAAAGCTGGATGACCTGGACGATCCGGTGCAGCAGGCAGCCTCAAAAAAGCTGGGGGTGGGGCTGTTATTAGGGATTGCTTTCTCCGCCTCCATCGGGGGCTCGGCTACCCTGGTAGGGACTGCGCCCAACCTGGTGTTTGTGAAGATCTTCCAAATCAGCTTTCCCAACGCCCCAGAAATCTCTTTCTCCCAGTGGATGTTCTTTGCTCTGCCCTTTGCCATCGCCATGGTGGTGGCGGTTTGGTGGATACTGTCGTTGCTGTATGCGCCCAAAGGCTCAGAACTATCCGTAGACCCGGAGATCTTTGAAAAAGAACGGGCAGAGCTCGGTCCTATCTGTTATGAAGAGCGGGCTGTTCTAATCATTGCCTGTTTGGCAGCAGGGTTGTGGATTACCCGATCGGATATCGTTCTGGGCTTTATGACCATTCCCGGCTGGGGGTCCTTGTTTAATGGGCTAGCAGCCGACGGAAATCCCCTCAAGTTTGTAGACGATGGCACTGTCGCCATGATTGCCGCCATGCTGCTGTTCCTGGTCCCCTCCAAAGAGCAGGGTGCCGGCAATTTGATGCGATGGGAAGATCTGCAAAAGCTCCCCTGGGATGTCATTTTCCTTATTGGTGGCGGTTTCGCCCTGGCCAGCGGCATGGTCTCCAGCGGCCTGTCCGAGTGGATCGGCGCACAACTCGGCGCCGTCCAAGGCATGCCACCCCTCATGATCGTTCTGGTGGTCTCCGCCCTGGTGGTGGCCATGACCACCCTCCTCTCCAACACCGCCACCAGCCAAATGGTCCTCCCAGTTTTGGCCTCTGTTGCCGTCGCCATTCAGGTAAACCCCCTGCTTCTCATGATCCCCACCACCGTCATCGCCTCCTGCGCCTTCATCCTTCCGGTAGCCACACCCCCCAACGCCGTAGTTTATGGTACCCGTAGAGTTTCTATTGCTCAAATGGCTTATGCCGGGGTATTTCTAAACATCCTATCTATCGCCCTCCTCATCGGCATGATATTCCTCCTGGGACCGTTGGTCTTTGGCATTGATGTAAACCACGCGCCTTCTTGGGTATCATTTTAGATTACTGTGCTTTTAGACAAAAAATCTTCAAAGTTCGATTCTTTACCCAATTAAGTTAAATGTGTAATCATCATGTTAAACAATTTGGTTTAGTTTTAATAACTCTTGCTGTATTTTTTGTGTGTCTTTTATCGTTTTTCTATAAACTTTCAGGTATTCTGTAGCGGCTTTATCCCAACTATTATTGAGATTCATGGCATTTTTCTGTAGCTTCTGCCACTGCTCTGGGTTCTCATCATACAATTTAAGAGCCAGGGAAAGTATTGTCTGCATTTGCTTGACCCCTTGGTCAGCATTAGGATCGACTTCTATATCTTTTAATTGGCAAGCAGACACAAATGCTGTCGCTTTATTGGGTTGCTCTGCGTAATTAATAACAACATCTTCTGAGCCACCAGCACGTCCTATAACAGGAATTGTGCCGTACCGCATTGCCTGCATGGGGGTAAGGGCACAGCCCTCGTAGCGGCTTGGCATAAAGTAAATGTCAGTACCTGCTAAATATTGCTGCATCGGTACAAAGGCATCAAGTAGAACAATTCTTCCCTCGTATTTTGGGTTTTCAACAACATCATGAATAAATGCTTTGATTTCCTGATTTTTACTTTGAGTACTACCTTTTAATGCCATAATGACCTGGAAATTTTTGTTAGTGTCTAATAACGCCTTTACTGTTTTCATACCGATATCGATACCTTTTACAGCATAGTCAAAGCGACTCGCAAGCAACAATAAAGCATTTTGTTCAGTAGGTTTATTCAAATAACCCGCTATTTTGGGAAAATTTCCAGGCAAAAGCCTTGAATCAACGGTCTTGTTTTCAATATTTCCTTTAGAAAATTGTTCAAGTAAAAAAGTTTTGTTTGCTTGCTTGCCCTGTTGGATGGTATTTACCGTATAGGGTTTATACAGGTTGGTAGCACCAGCATTATAAAGGTGCGGGTCTATACCATTTGCAATACCATGCGCTTTCGTTTGTGTGGAATTTTTGATTTTCTGAAGAACAGGTGTTGAGGCTTGAGTCAAATGGATTAACTGTGATCTAAAGGTTGGGGAAACAATAATATAACGATTTACACCAATAATAGTATCAATAGTTGGGTTGTAAAAAGGAGTACCTGTTTCCTGATTAACATCCCATTGCTTTTCAGGAAACATGGCCACAATTTGCTCATTCAGCTTGGATAATAAAGGTGCAGCCTCCTTATTATTCATTAAATCATCTAAATGCAAGGCCAGCTTTTTTAAGAGGTCTTTCTCTTTTTTCTCTTGCTGTGTTTGAGTTGTTTTTGTCATTACTCTTTGACAGGTTTCCATAAATAGTTGGTTATTCTGCAATCTTTTTAATTCTTGGGGGTTAAAATTGCTTAGTGCAAGAAAAAGAGGCGGAATAACGCCATAAAGCGGAGCTACCTTAGGAAAAGATGGATGAATTGTAAATACAGTCGCTAATTTGTCATAAGCTTTTGGATATTGACGTTTAATATTATCTATTTCTGCTCGGGTAAAGTTAAATGCCCAATCATTTCCATGCATAATTAGGGGCTTAAAATTACTACCTCTACTTTCAGAAACTTTTTTCTCAAGCTGTGCCACAGCTTGATTAAAGGCAACTCGAGCCATAAAGTTTTTAAAGCTGCGCTGAGGGTTATTACTATTACCCTTTTGGCTTTGATCCATTATCGGTGAATTTACCAAGTATACAGGTACATTTCCAACAGGGTATTTTAGTCGATATAAATGCGCGTCTGTTTTAAATAAGCCTGTATTGAACGATGTTTCTATGTTTGTATTTTCAAGCTCATATTTTTTATTCGGTGTGGGTTTCCAATACAGTGCTCCAGAATCTACAGTAATAGAGTGGCTGTCTAGACAAGGAATAAAAAGCCGAACATCTTTACCGGCTTTTTTTAATGCTTTTGAAAGACTACTGACCGCATTTGCTGTTCCATTCCCTATTAAATAGGGATCACAATAATAAGCTGTCATCAAAACTTGATCGGAATTACGATTAGAGCTGCCAAAAAATATTGGGTTAATGTTGGTTCGTTTAAACCCAATTTGTATCGTTTGAGACTTTTCTGAATTGGCCTTAAACGATAGGTACCTATTTATATATAAGTTATTTTTTTGGGTACTAGATAATTGCATGGCTTTCTTTTTTTATTAGAAGCTTTTGCATAAAATTTGATCCATCAACAGTGCATTTTAATTACGTAATTAATCTACCATTAAATATGAATATTTTTTAGGGGAAGTTAAGTAATGGGATGATTTCGTTGCATTTTCTTTAAACATCATTAAGGTCACTAATACAACGATCATGAATCGTGGTTTTTAGTAGTACCTTGATAATTGAATAATCACCTCAAATCGACGCCCTAACAATGGGACATGGGGCACAACATGCAACCGCTCAAACGTTTTCACCCAAAGCATCTCAACCCCATGTCCCAAAATCGCCAATTTTTTTGGGCGGGACATTTTAGGGCACGATCCACAACTGCGAAAAGACCACTAAAGTTCTCTAGTCAGTGAAGGTCGGTAACGCCTGTTGAACAGCCAGCGATACATTCCCGACATCAATCTTCAAGTGCTGTAAAGCCATCGGAGTCACCATCCGACCTCGTGGAGTACGGTGAAGCAGACCTGACTGGAGGAGGTACGGCTCATACACATCTTCCAATGTCCTGGGATCTTCCCCTATCGCTGCCGCCAAGGTATCTAACCCCACCGGCCCCCCGTTAAAATTGTGAATCATGGTTTTCAACAGCAACCGATCTGTTGGGTCCAAGCCAGCAGGATCAATATCAAACAGGTCCAAAGCCTCTTCAGCCAAAGCTTGTAAGATCATCTTCTGGTCAGCATGCTTCACCTGGCAGTAGTCTCGAACCCGACGCAATAGCCGGTTGGCAATCCTCGGCGTCCCTCGGGATCGGCTAGCAATGGTACGTGCAGCCAGGTCTTCAATATTCACCTTTAAAATCCCGGCAGAGCGGTGGATAATCCGCATCAACTCCACCTCGGTATAAAAATTCAACCGGCACACCATCCCAAACCGGTCTCGCAAGGGGCTGGAAATCGCACCCGCCTTGGTGGTGGCGCCAATCAAGGTAAACCGAGGTAACGGCACCCGCAAAATCTTGGCACTCTGCCCCTTCCCTATGGTCCGGTCCAGCGTAAAATCCTCCAACGCTGGGTATAAAATCTCTTCAGTCACCTTATTCAGCCGGTGAATCTCATCGATAAACAACACACTACCAGGTTGCAGCGACATCAAAATCCCGATAATATCCCGAGGTCTTTCTAAGGCAGGAGCCGCAGTAATCTGAATATCGGTGTTCATCTCCCTGGCCATCACCATGGCCAGGGTGGTTTTCCCCAACCCCGGTGGGCCGTAAAGCAATAAGTGATCCAGAGGTTCGCCCCGGTTTTGGGCAGCTTTCAAACTGATATCCAGACTTTCCCGCAAAGCCTGCTGGCCAATATACTCCTGGAATGTATGGGGCCGAATAGTATTATCCAGTCGCCGATCATCGTCGGTCTCCTGCTGCTTCAGCAGCCCAGGCCGAACGTCTGTCGGCGACTTCAAAATTTTTGAACCGGCTGTTGGACTCTTTGGCGCCGGTTGTTGGGGATCGATGCGACTGTCGGCAGATTTGCCGGAATACTTAACGGCCACCCAGGTCCTCGCTCTCTCTCATTCTGGGCCTCATCCTCTAGAAAGGCTGAGCTTATTGTATCACGGTGCAGGAGCAGGGGCGGGTATGATACCCGCCCCTAGGTGAAATCTGCTTCTTCAATTTACTTGCCCAAGACGACGCTACTCATCTCGAAGTACGGCATATACAGAGCAATTAGGATAAAGAGCAAGATACCGCCCAGAAAGATGGTCATCACCGGTTCAATCATCTTGGTCAGAGCAGACACCGCTGCGTCTACTTCCCGATCCAGGAAATCGGCAGACCTGTTCAACATCCGTTCCAGCTCACCGGTTTCTTCTCCAATCGCAATCATCTTGACCACCATTTTGGGGAAAGTATTACTCAACTCCAAGGGCTTAGATAAACTACCCCCCACTAAGAGGCTTTCTCGGGCACGCTCAAAGGATACCCGCATCACATAATTGTCCACAGTACCGGCCGCAGTAACAATGGCCTCAGTCAGGGATACACCTGAGCCAACCAAGGTAGCCAAAGTCCGGATAAAGGAGCTGATATAGCCTTTGGTCAGGACCGTCCCAATTAGCGGGAAGGTCAAAATCCACTGATCCACAAACGGCTTTCCATTCCCAGTTCTAAAGACATTGAACCAAAACAGTCCCGTGCCAATAGCAATAATCAACGCCCACCAAAAGTTAATAATGAAATCACTGACGGCAATCAGCACTAGGGTCGGCATGGGCAGCTCAGCACCAAAGTTACCAAACATGTTGGAGAACGTCGGTACAATAAAGATCAACAGGAAAATTGTCACCGCCGCAATGACCAATGCGGTGAAAAACGGCATCATTAAAGCGCCTTGAATTTTTTCCTGGAGCTCCATCTGTTTGTCCAACAACACAGAGAGTCGTTCACAAATTTTGTCCAACTCCCCACTCACTTCACCGGATCGAATCATGTTCAAATACAGTCTGCTGAAGGTTTTTGGGAACCGGGAGAGAGCATCACTAAAGGAGTCTCCAGCAATGACATCAGACCGGACTTTCTTGAGGATTTTTTGAAAGTGTTTATTCTCTGACTGTTGCTCCAGCAGGTACAACGATTCAATTAGCGGCACACCGGCATTAATCAGAGTGTGCATCTGTTGAGTAAAGATATTAACGTCTTTTAAACTCACCTGATTAGAAATCAGATCACCCAAAATAGGAATCCGCTCCGCCAAAGAATCCAGATTCCCCAAATCCCGTTCTTCTTCCAATTGAGTGGGGATTTGTCCCTGATTCCGGATTTGCTCCTTTGCATATCTTAGATTGTCGGCTTCCAGTTTTCCGGTAATGGTTTTGTTGGTTTCCGGATCAATGGCGCTATAGGTAAAAACAGGCACGGGTTTACTCCTCCGTTATCCTTCTAAATCTAAGCCGAGGACGCGGGTGACTTCCTATACAGTTATCTATACGGCCAATGCTTTGCGTTTTCCGTCCATGGCCAGAGTTAGCATTCCGTTTTTAACGGCAGCATCTTGCACAGCAAAAACCGATGCTCCGTTATCAATCAATTCCTGGATTTCTCGATCCAGGTTTAAAATCTCATAGAGTCCCACCCGCCCATCATAGCCGGTGTTCTCACAGTAATCACAGCCTTCTCCTTTATACAGGGTAATTTCTTCTTCTGGCTTGTCCGCCATTCCCAGAATTTGACGTTCTTCTTCAGTAGCAACGTAAGATGTTTTGCACTGGGTACAAATTTTACGCACCAGTCGTTGGGCCAAGATGCCAATAACAGCTGAACTCACCAAATACGGCGGCGCTCCCATCTCCAACAGTCGAGAAATGGTTTTGGCGGTGCTGTTGGTGTGAATGGTGCTAAACACCAAGTGACCGGTCAGGGCGGCGTGAATTGCAGCCTCTAGCGTCTCTTCATCCCGAATCTCCCCTACCATAATGACGTCGGGATCCTGACGTAATATGGCCCTTAGGCACAACGAGAACGTGAGTCCGGCCTTGTGGGAAATCTGGGTTTGGTTAATCCCGGACAGTGGGTATTCAATAGGATCCTCAATGGTGGTGATGTTGCGCTCGGGAGAATTGATTTCGCGCAGACAACCATACAAAGTGGTCGTTTTCCCGGATCCAGTAGGTCCAGTAACCAAGATAATACCGTTAGGTGCCTTGATCATCCGGTAAATCCGCTTTGCTTCTTCTGAGGTCAAGCCAAGTTTCTCTAGCCCTCCTGTAGTAGCGGTAGGTTTGAGGATCCGGATAACAATTTTCTCGCCAAATTGCACCGCCAGACTGTTCACCCTCATATCAATTTCCTGGCTACCTACACTCAGTTTCATCCGACCATCTTGAGGTCTTCTTTTCTCAGCAATATCCATCCCACTAGCCACTTTAATCCGAGAAGTCACCGCTCCTGCCATTTTCCGGGGAATACTTTTGACTTCTCTCAAAATCCCATCAATCCGGTATCGCACCAATAACCGCTCTTTCTGGGGTTCAATATGCACATCCGACGCATTTTTATCAATAGCCTCATACAAGATGGAGTTCACCAGTTGCACCACTGGCGCATCATCCGCTGCCATCTCAGCCTCAAGTTCCGAGCTGACCTCACCCCCGTATATGTTGTCCGACTTGGATAGATCTTCTTCCAGCTTTGCCAAAGCATCCTCACTAGAGGCATACTTCTGGAAAAACTTGTCCAGGAGCTTCAGCATTTCTTTGTGGGTAGACACCTTGGGGACTGGGCGTAACCCAGTATGCAGAGCCACCTCATCCAGTACCTGCAGTTTATCAGGCCGGGCCATCAATACTTCAATGCGCTTTCGCTCATAGTCTACACTGATGGGAATCACCATATTCTGCTGGATAAAATCATCGGGCAATGTCTTCATCACATCTGGATCCAGTTCCAGATGCTCTGTATCCATATAAGGTAATCCGTGAAGACTGGCTAGAGCCTGCCCTAGCTGGATTTCTGTGACATACCCCAGCTTGATCAGGACACTGCCAATGGGAGAACCTGTGGCTTTTGATTCAGACAGGGCCGACTGGAGTTGGGCTGCATCCACCATTCCTAAGTCAACCAGAACGTCTCCAATACGTTTGTGTGTATTAACCTTTTGGACCACCGGCTTATGCGGAATTTGGATCGGTTTAGGCGTGTGCGTTACTGGTAAAGGTGCTACTTGAGGATTTTGTGCCGTCTCCTGGAGAGGCTCGTCATCAGATAGAAGCTGAGATAAATCTTGGAGCATACTATCTGATGGCGCAGATGAGGTTGTTGGTGCAAGAGGGACAGGCGTGGGAACCACTGGAGTTGGTGAAACTGGGTTCTCTGGAGTTTTTTTCATCCGAAAAAGTTTGGATGCGCTGTCTGGCGGCATTTTTGAGGATGATTCATTTTCATTGTCAACAATGCCTGATCTGTCAGAATTTAAGGCCTCAGAGAGCGCCGCATCACCAGAGGTACTATGATCAATGACCTCTCTCAGATTTTCCGCGAGTGGATTCGGCTTATTCAACGAGTAGTCTCCATCCAGATCCAGGGATGATTAGCGAGCAATAGGCTAACGGTAACAGGCTCAATCAATGTTTCTTGTCGTGTTCAGGACCTCAAATCCGTGAGGTTAGCTTTGAACCGGACTGCCTTTTGGTGCATATTGGGTATCGTCCGTTCAGAACTTTTCTTTAATTCGCCCTAGTCTTGGTTTCATCCGTTTGTAGGAGGTAAGGTGGTTGTCTCCGTTAGATACATTTACGGCAGTTAAGCAGCAAGCAAAAAAGATACTGGCTGGCATCACAGATGTTGAAGGTCAGCCAGAAGCTGAGCTTATGCTGATTCTGTGCCATTTGACCCAAACAGAACCCAAAGAATGGAACACGGATCCGACTCAACATATTCCACCAGCATTGCAGAATAAGGTATTTGCCTTGTTAAACCGCCGAATTGAGGAACGTATACCGGTTCAGTATTTGTTGGAGGAAGCCTGGTTTTATGGTCGGCCATTTTTTGTGACTCCATCCGTCTTAATCCCCCGACCTGAAACAGAATTGCTGGTAGACGAAGTGCTGACTTACTGTCAAAATCAAGCAAAAAAGGCCGTTCAAATCCTGGATATCGGTACGGGTTCTGGGTGTATACCCATTACCCTGGCGCTGGAGCTAGAAAATAAACCTGGCTTGTCTGTTGAAATTTGTGCCTCCGATATTTCATCCGATGCAATCGCTGTGGCTGTTCAAAACGCTGATCACTTGGGTGCTGCTGGTAGAGTAAATTTCTATCAAGGAGATTTTATGGCGCCGTTAGCTTCTCAGCGGTTTGATGTGATTGTATCCAATCCACCTTATGTTGCCGAGGCAGATCGAGATACTTTAAGCCCAGAAGTGGAAGGGCATGAGCCTGCCCTGGCTTTATTTGCCGGAGAAGATCCCTTACGGTTCTATCGTAGGTTTGCCCAGGAGTCCCGAGAGTTCCTTGCACCTAGCGGTGTATTGATATTAGAGCTGGGAGATGGTATCGCAGCTGCTGTCCGGCAGCTGTTTGATGAGGCAGGGTACTCAACAGTTGAAATTAAGCCGGATTATGCGGGAAAAGACCGGCTAGCCATCATTAATTCTTAAAAGCGAAAACCTTAAAACAATCTAAAGGATCGTCCAACGGCGCTACTTTTCGGATAAAGTGAATGTAAAGATGAAGGTTAAACGAGATAAGGGATATATTACCCATGGGCAAAGTTGTCGGAATTGATTTAGGAACCACCAACTCAGTTGTCGCCGTGATGGAAGGCGGACAGCCAACGGTCATCGCTAATGCCGAAGGAAACCGAACCACCCCATCTATTGTGGGGTTCTCCAAATCCGCTGAGCGGTTGGTAGGTCTTTTGGCCAAACGCCAAGCCGTATTAAACCCGGACCGGACGGTGGCTTCTGTTAAACGGCATATGGGCACCGACTTTAAAGTAACGGTGGATGGCAAAGATTATACCCCTCAAGAAATCTCCGCCATGATCCTCCGTAAGCTTACCGATGATGCTTCTGCTTATCTGGGCGAGAAAGTAACTCAAGCCGTCATTACGGTACCCGCTTACTTCAATGATAGTGAGCGTCAGGCGACCAAAGATGCTGGTAAAATTGCTGGTCTAGAAGTACTTCGGATTATCAACGAGCCCACAGCTGCTTCACTCGCTTACGGACTGGATAGAAAATCTGATGAGACCATCCTGGTGTTTGACTTGGGTGGTGGTACCTTTGACGTGTCCGTCCTGGAAGTGGGCGATGGCGTGTTTGAGGTGAAATCTACCCACGGGGATACTCGACTGGGTGGGGATGACTTTGATGAAAAAGTGATGGACTGGTTGGTCGAAGAATTTAAGAAACAAGAAGGCATGGACCTGAAAAGCGATAAACAGGCTCTGCAAAGGTTAAAAGAAGCTGCCGAGAAAGCCAAGTGCGAATTATCAACAGTTATGGAAACCCATATCAGTTTGCCGTTTATCACGGCAGATCAAAACGGTCCCAAGCATATGGAACTGACCTTGACTCGGGCGAAGTTTAATGAATTGACCCGAGATCTGGTAGAGCGCTGCCGCAAACCGGTTGAACAAGCCCTGCAAGACGCCAAACTCTCCCCCTCTGACATCGATGAAGTGGTGATGGTGGGTGGATCTACCCGGATTCCTGCCGTTCAAGAGTTGGTTAAACAGCTTACTGGCGGTAAAGAGCCTCACCAAGGTGTGAACCCCGACGAAGTTGTAGCTGTCGGCGCCGCCATTCAGGGTGGTGTACTGGCTGGAGAAGTCAAAGACATCGTTCTGTTGGATGTCACCCCGTTAAGCTTAGGGATTGAAACTTTGGGCGGTGTGCTAACCAAGTTGGTGGAACGAAACACCACCATTCCGGTGCGCCGCAGCGAAACTTTCTCGACTGCTGACGATAACCAGACCAGTGTGGATGTCCACGTCCTGCAAGGCGAACGGCCCATGGCCCGGGATAATAAGACCTTGGGGAACTTCCGGTTGGAAGGTATTCCAACGGCGCCTCGTGGCATTCCCAAAGTTGAGGTAACCTTTGACATTGACGCTAACGGTATTGTAAACG
This sequence comes from Vampirovibrio sp., assembly GCA_019634025.1. Lineage (GTDB taxonomy): Bacteria > Cyanobacteriota > Vampirovibrionia > Vampirovibrionales > Vampirovibrionaceae > JAHQWC01. The sequence continues at coordinate 128 of JAHQWC010000114.1, read as the reverse complement.
TGAGCGCCAAAGATCAGGCCACCGGTAAAGAACAGAAGATCTCCATTACCGCCAGCACCAACCTCAGCGATTCTGAAATTGACCGGATGGTGCAAGAAGCCGAGTCTCACTCTGATGAAGACGCCAAG
>JAHQWC010000113.1 GCA_019634025.1 Vampirovibrio sp. | reverse complement strand
TTTCATCCGGGGATCCTTGGCATAAGCGTTATACATGTAATCCCGCTCTTCGTCGGTAACCATCTCTAAGGTCAATTCGTCATGGTTGCGCAGGAAGATGGCCCACTGACAATTCTCAGGTATATCTGGGGTCTGGGCCATAATATCTGTGATAGGTAGCCGATCTTCTTGGTGCAGAGACATAAACAGCCTAGGCATAATGGGAAAATGATAGGCCATCTGGCACTCATCACCATCGGCAAAATATTCCCGCACATCACTGGGCCACATATTGGCTTCGGCCAAAAATATCCGGCCCGGATACTCCTCATCCAAGATTTTTCGCCATTCCTTAATAATGGTATGGGTTTCCGGTACATTTTCGCAGGTGGTGCCTTCCCGCTCAATCAAATACGGAATGGCGTCCAACCGAAACCCGTCTACCCCCATATCCAGCCAATACTTCATGGTCCGCATAATGGCCCGTTTTACGTGGGGGTTGTCGAAGTTCAAGTCCGGCTGATGAGAGAAAAATCGGTGCCAGTAGTAAGCTTTGGCCACCGGATCCCAGGTCCAGTTAGACGTCTCTGTATCCGTAAAGATAATCCGAACCCCTTTATATTTATCGTTGGTATCGCTCCAGACATAGTAATCCCGCTTCGTGGAGCCAGCGGGTGCGTGTCGAGCGGCTTGAAACCAAGGGTGTTGATCGGAGGTGTGGTTCACAACCAACTCCGTAATCACCCGAATTCCCCGGCTGTGAGCCTCTTTAATAAACTGTTTAAAATCCTTGCGGCTACCATAGGCCGGGTTAAACCCCCGATAGTCCGCAATATCATATCCGTCGTCTTTCAGCGGAGAGGGATAGAACGGCAGGATCCAGAGTGTATTAACACCTAGGTCCTGTATATAGTCCAGTTTCTGGGTTAGACCGGGGAAATCGCCGTACCCATCATCGTTACTGTCAAAAAACGATTTAACATGGACTTCATAAATGACGGCATCTTTATACCAAAGCGGATCATCAGCAAACATTAAACTGGTTGCTTTTCTAGTGTCGCGTGAAGGTTTTGGTTCGTGAACGGTAGAAACGCTCATGAAGAATCGCTTTCATTTTTCATCAGGAAGCTTGATTCTAGATCCTTCAAAAACACTGGTGACCTAGAACTTCTGTGGAAAGTATGTTTATTTTAGTTCATTTTTAGAAAACCGGGGATACGGATTTTCAGCGGAGATATCCATGAAAAAGCCGATGGTTTGCTGGAAAAGTGTGGGAATGGTATCAAAAAGCATGGGCTGCGGCAATCCTTTTTGATATGAGGGTTCTAACGACGTTTTAGGTAGTATTGCTGAGATAGGCTGCTCATACCAGATTTACCAATTGTGCTATCATAGCCTGGACTTTTAAGCCAACTGTATTGACCGGATGGATGATAGCTAGCTTTTCTTATGCAAACGACTCCCGGTTCAACCACCCCTACGTCTCATAACACCAATACTATAAGCCAAGCCGTTTCCAGTCTGGGTAAGCAGAATATTGTCTTTGTGATCCATGATCAAAGCTTTCCCGGAGCTTCCGGTAAGGATCCAGGACGAGGCACTCCCTATTCTAAGGCTTCCAGGGAGTTTATCTGCTTTCTACATACTCAAGGCTTCAATGGAATTCAGCTAGGCCCTCAGGGTCAAACCAGCCGCAGTAACCCCTCTCCATACGACGGGTCAATCTTTTCTAAAAACATGCTTTCTATCGATTTGGAACCGCTGGCAACAGATGAAGATTTATGGGCAGGTATTCTCTCAAGTAAGACTTATCAAAAGGTGGTCCAAGGCGTGCCAAATACTGGTATTAACCGGGTACAATACGCCTACCTCTTTGACGCTCAGCAAGAAGCATTGCAAGAGGCATTTGAGAACTTTAAAAAGCTGCCAAACAAGCCCCATCCACACTTTCTCCAAACAGAATATCAGACTTTCATTGAAGCCCACTCTTATTGGCTGGAACCGGATGCGCTTTTTGAGGTGCTGACAACAGAGCATGGCACCAACACCTGGCGAAAATGGTCGGATACCACCGATCAACGGCTCTTATGCCCGCTGCCTGAGCAAGTTGAGACGGCTGAACAAAGACGGCAGCAGTTGCTGAAAGAAAATGCAGACTATATTGAGTTCTTTAAGTTCTGCCAGTTTGTCGTGCACCGACAGCACAATCAATTCCGAGATTTTTTGGCAACATTGCCCATGAAGCTGTTTGGCGATCTAGCCATCGGTATTTCGTTGGGGGATGAATGGGCCTATCAAGACTTATTTTTACAACACTACCGCATGGGCGCCCCACCCAGCCGAACCAATCCTGACGGTCAGCCTTGGGGGTATCCTATTCTGGATCCGTCTCTATATGGTGATATGGAAAGCCCTGGCCCAGCGTATCAACTGTTGACAAAGCGAATTGGCAAAATGCTGGACGAGTTTGACGGCATTCGACTGGATCACCCTCATGGTCATGTGGACCCCTGGGCCTATAAGGCGAATGATCCAGATCCGCTTCACGCGGTCCAAAATGGGGCCCGGATTTTTTCCTCACCCAATCTGTCAGACCACCCCAATCTAAAAAAATTCTCCATTGCGCAAGCATCCGATTTAAATGGAGATCCTGCCGTCCCTCGTTATGCAGATGATTGGCTACAGTCTTTAAGTAACGAACAGGTGGCTCAGTATGGCGTACTGATTCAGGGTATTCTGGAAGAATCAATTCGCCGGAACCGGGACACTCATGATATTCTCTGCGAAGTCCTCAGTACCTGCCCCTACCCACTTCGGCGGGTGATGCAACGCCATGGCCTGGGTCAATTTCGGGTAACGCAAAAGGCCAGCATGACAGACCCAAACGATGTTTATCGAACCGAAAACGCCCAACAAGAAGACTGGTTGATGGTGGGAAACCATGACACCAAGCCACTGACGTTGGTTGTAGAAAACTGGCAAAAACAAGGTCGAGACACTTTGATTGCACGTGCGGAGTATCTGGCAGAACATCTGATACCGGATCCGACAAAACGAGAAGCTTTTATACAAGCGTTGATTACCCAGCCTAGTCGTATATTGACTGCCATGGCGGCAGATTTGTTCGCTAGCAAAGCCCAAAACATCATGATCTTTTTTGCCGATTTTTTTGGGATGCGAGAGATCTATAACGCCCCCGGTACGGTGAGTGAAGATAATTGGAGTTTGCGGGTGCCGAATGATTATGAGGCTTTTTATCAGCAGCAGCTAAAAAAGGGGGCGGCGTTTGAAATGGAGGCTATTGTACAAATGGCTCTGGCAGCCAGAGGACAAGGCCTTAAATAACCTGTTTGGCAGGAGAAAAGAGTTTGCTGATTCGATTAACAAGGTGTCGAGGGATTTCCCATAACCAGGTTTTTAGATGAGCTTTGTTCACCAGGTAATGGGCCCGAATTACGCCGAATTTTAGATAAGAGCGGATGCCGTTTTGAGGTTTATCCTCCCAGATGGGCATATGCAATACAGATAGTAGGGGTTCTCGAATCAGTCCGTCATAACTACTCTTATAACGCCTAATAACTGGATCGGATGACTTGGATTGATAAAAATCCTGGTGAAAGAATTCGTAATCGTACCCACTCTCTAATGGGCTGACAAACATTTTAATGGTTCCGAGAGGTGCATTACTTCCCTGCCTTGCCCACGCCAGGGCAGGAGCTGATATCGTTTCTCCAACAAACGACATGTGTTCGCCCTCATCGAACTAATAATCTATAGGGTATAGAGGCGCGTAAAAGGGAGACTGCTCGAAGAACCCACAGCTTGCTAACGGCGTCATCCATGTCATTGAAATTAAGAGATAATTTCAGCCTCTAATACGCTTTAAACCTTGGTGAGGGAAAAAGGTGCTACTTTGTAAATAAGTGTGAACGAAATTTTATCGCTTTTGGATAACATCTATCGTTCCACTGGATAAATCCAATGTTATACACAGAGAGCTATAAAAATTGGATCCGATCTTGAGATACAGATTCAACAGCACTACATACTGTGTCGTTTAGGACAGCTTCTCGTAGGACGCTGACCAAGCGGTTGTCAAAATGGCGGTGGCGTCCTTGGCCGATTATGGGAAGGGCGTCCATAGGTTCGTACATGCCGGAGCGGTAAGGCCGAGGGGAAGTGAGGGCAACATAGGTATCGCAAATAGCCAAAATTCTTCCACCCAGGGAAATGGCATACCCTCGCTTGCGGGCTGGGTAGCCGGTGGCGTTGAGTTTTTCGTGGTGTTCGGCGCTCCATAAGGCTATGTTTTCGAACCCGGGGACATTGCGCATCATTTCTTCGGTAAGGTGCGGGTGGGCTTGGACTTGTTCCCATTCTTGATCTTTTAAAGTGCGAGAGGTCATGAGCACGGTGATGGGAACGCCGAGGTTGCCCAGGTCATGAAGAAGACCTGCAACAGCGAGTTCGCCGCATTGCTCCATGGGGATTTCGATATTGCGGGCCATGGCAAAGGCGACTTCGGCCACTCGACGAGAATGATCGGCGGTGTACCGGGGTGTCAGGTTATCGGATAGCTGGCCCAATGCCTTGCAAACATTGAGTAAAGTTTCGCCGCTAAGGGGGATATTGCGCTTGGGGGCAGCGGCTTCCAGCATTTTTTCCACTTCTAAAGAATACAAACGGCGAAGGAAGAGGTTACTATCCGGCTCGCTTACCAGGTTAAGGCAAGCAGAAACCACGAGAGGGTCGAATTTTCCGCTGGTATGGCGTTCCAGAAATTCTTGGGCGGCGTCTTTTCTGGACTCCAAGCCGGAGATAGTTTCCATCAGGCTTTCCAGCACATCAGCCAGGGCCAAAATTCTTCCTCCAAGAGGGATAGCATCTCGAGATATTCCGAGGGGGTAGCCGCTGCCATCGTAAAGTTCGTGGTGGCAGGCCACGATGTCGGCAACGTCTTTAGACATGTAGACGGATTCCAGCCAGCTGGCGGCTTGTTGCGGGTGGGCCGTCAGCAGTTCCCAAGCTTGAGGGTCAAGGTCATCGGGTTTTTGCATGAGGGGCACCCGGGCATTGAGGAGTGGGTGGAGGGAGAAAACCTGCTTTTCCACCGTATCTACACGCAGGTAGGCGGCAACATTGCTGGCGGTTTGGACCAGGCCTACATCATGAAGCAGGCCGGCATAAATAAGGGCAGAGGTTTCCCGGTCTGGGAGTTCCATTTTATGAGCAATCGCATGGGCCAAAACGGCAACTCGAAGCGCGTGGCGGGGCTTGCGGCCTTCCAGTAAATCCACGGCCTTAGAGGCCATGATGAGCATATCCAGCAGGGTGGGGGTAGCCGTAGATGCTATTGGGCCAGCCTGTTCTGTCATGAGCACTGACGACAGATTTGCAAACAAACTCATCATCTCTTCCTTCCCCGCCGGATAACCAATACGTGCCGCTCCATACCGCCTTTTATTATCGTCCTGGTAGAGGATTTTTTAGGACGGCTCCTTCATTGTAATACAGAGAATCATTAAAATGAGGAGAGATAATGAAAATTTTCGGGATGCGACTTGCGTCGAAAACTGCCTGAAATGCCTATTATTCTTGATCTTTCGTTGCCTTTTGGCAGGAATAACTTTATATTTCTTTAAAGAGTTCCGTTTTATCAAAGTTGATGGCAAGGCTGTCGATAGCAAGGATGAGGGAACCTTTTTATATATGCTGGTTATTAGGGATAAAGCAAGTAATAAAGCCATGATACGACTAAGATCATCTGCCCAAAACGGATTTACTATTGTAGAACTGGCCTGTGTGCTGGTGATTACGGCTATTTTGGCGACGTTTGCAGTGGCGACGTTTAGCGGCATGGATGAAACGGCAGACGCCAGTTTGGTTCAGTCGGTTCAAACTTCTTTGCAGGCGGTGATATCCCAAGGCTCCACAAGATTGGATACGGCGCCGACGGCGTTGAATCCGGCGAATGTGATTAATGCCGTGTGTTCTGCCGGAAACGCCGGGTGTGGCAACCAGTACACCATTAATAGTGGTGGTGGCGCCGGATATACTGTGAATTTTGTCCAGAGTGGCCGAGGGGCTGTTTATGACGTGAATGCCAACGGGGATGTTGGCATTAATACACTGAACGGCTTTTCGCGATTTAGCATAGGAGCGAACGGCACCATTGTTAAGAATTAGCATGCTTCAGAATACTTCTAACAAAGGCGTGACGCTGATTGAGTTGGCGGTGGCCATGGTGATTTTTGCCGTGTTGGGCGTGGCCGTGAGTAGTATTGTGCAGAGTGCGCAGGATAGCCAAATGGCGCACCGGGTGCATGAAACCCAGCATTCTGTTGCCATGGATGTGGTGGATAATTTACGGATTGACTTGCGTCATGCCCGGAACGTGACGGTGGCGGGAACCAGTGTGTCGTTCCAGACGTTTGATGCCAATGTGGGTACAGATGTGAATGTGACCTATGCGTTGGCGGGTGGCGCTTTGACCCGGACCAGCCCGGGAGGGACGTTGAATTTTGGGAATCGGTATGCTGTGCCCATGACCTTTGGGTGTGGGAATCCGTGCTTTGTGGGAACCGGGAATCCGGTGACGCAGTTGAGTTTGAATAATTTGGAAGTGATTGATGCGACGCCTTCGGCCAGCAAATTGGATGCGGCGTTTGGCAGGGCTCGGTTCCGCGTGAACGAAAGTGCGTTTTACGTGATGGACGGCATGACGTTTCAATAAGGTTTTTGCTTGCAGCAAGATTGGGTTTTTGTGGCCCAAAATGTCCCATTTAAAAAAACGTGTTTTTTGGGACATGGGTCTAGGGTTGTTTTGTGGCCAAGGTTTTAGCGGTTGACTTGATGCCCTATGTCCCACATTTAGGGCATGGAGATTGATGGTTTTTTTAGGGTGGGTTGGATTGTTCATGTTGTTAAGGTAGTTAGGTTTGGAGGGAGTGCAACATGAGATCGTGACGTATAATGGAACTTTCTATTCCTGATGGATAGAGACGGATTGGCTTTATATTGTTCGTGGCATGTATTAAGGGGGCTTCTTTGATGAGACGGCAAGGTTCTTTTTTATTGTGGGCATTGATGGCTTCTGTATTGGTGTGCGCCACCGGATGTAACCAAGGCACCATTAGCACGGACGGGGGAGCGTTGACAGAGGAAAATAAAGCGTTGAAAGCTCGTGTGGCTGAACTGGAAGCAGACTTGGCGCAGTATCAGACAAATCGCCATTCTACAGAGACGGCGCAACACGGGCAGGGGAATACCCCTATGGTGGCTGTTACGGACCTGGATGGAGACGTGCCACATGCGGATAAAATTAAGGACCTGGTAGCGCTGGACGTTTTTGAGCTGCCTGATGGGAAGTTTGAGCCATACCGGAACGTAACCCGGGCCGAGTTTGTGAAAGATTTGTATCAGGCCTACAACGCCTTTGTGAAATACGGCGGCAAGGGAGAGGCTATTTTGTATGCTCCCAATGCAGATCCGTTTTTTAGTGACCTGCCCAAGGATCACGACGGCTATAAATATGCCCAGGCCTTGGCCAATGCCGGTATTTCCGTCGGGTATCCCGATGGGACATTTAAGCCGGATCAGCCTATTACCCGGGAAGAGATGATTGGCATTAAAGTGGGGGTGGATCGTGGCCCAAAGAATCCGACGAAGTATTTTTACATTGATAACTTTTCGGACCACAAGCAGGTGGATAAAAACTTTACGGGATATGTGAACTCCGGGGATTATTTGATTGAACAGACCTTTGGCAAGGTAAAGTCGTTAAAGCCGAAAGCAACCTTGCTGCATTATGAAGAGGCTGCAGCCCTGTGGACCTTTGGAAACCCCAACAATCCGAAGCAAACCGCCAGCGATGTTCGGCACATGAAAGAAAAAGCCGCTAGCGGGAAATCCAGCTAAATGACTAGAACACATGATTTGGCTACGTGTATATTGTACAAAAAATGGAGCGCCCAATACTGGACGGTGTTGATGGCGGTTTGTCTTTCTGTGGGATGCGGCATGAGCGTGGCGGTTTGTGATGCTGCTGAAACCAAACCCCAGAACTCTGCTGAAAAGTCCGGCGTATTACAGGGTGGGGTGCGAGCCGGGAATGTGTCTAAGGCAGAAGCCTTGCCGAGGATTCAAAAACAGATGGATACCCTGGCAAAACTGAAAGACGGCTTACAGCAAAAATACTTTTACGAAAAAGCCGCAGGTTCTATGAAGCAGGCGTTTCAGCAAGCCGGTGTGGGAAAGGCCATGATGTATGCCGAGGACTGGGCCAACAATAATGTGTGGGTGGATTGGCATTATACAAAGCAGTTTTACATGTATCACGACAGTGTTTTGAAAAATGCCGCAGCCAGCACCGAAGCCAAGGGGTATATTACGGAAGCGGATTTGGCTTATTTGGAACAAGGGATGGCCCAATGGACACAACTGGCACGACAGGTAGATCCTGGTTATCAGCAATTAATCCGGATTTACACGGATATGGCTAAAACCCTGGATGAGAAATTCAGGGTGCAGGATCAGTTGAAGCAGGTGATGCGTCAGTCGCCCCATTCGGAGGCAGAGGTGACCCGGTTGCGGCAGCAGGAAAAGTTTTTAAATGACCGGGTCAAACGGATTCGGGAGGCGGCTTTGCGGCACCGGAAGGCCAATTTATCGGGGAAATATGAAAAACTACAGGTGTTTTCTTTTATTACCCAGGGAAACCGGGTTGCTTTGGATGCAACTGAAGCCCGACTTCACCGGCGTGCAGAGGATCCTGCCAGGTCTTTTGAAGAGGAAGATTGTACTGAAGTTGAGCTGTTTCGTCCTCATAATATCCCCTTGGTTTCGGACCCGTGTCCGACGGGTGCTCCGTGATGGTTGTGACTGCTGAAAAAGGCGATGGTAAGCGATGATGCATTCCCACAAAAAAATCTGGTCTCTCTTTCTGGTTTTAACGATGGCCGTATTTTGCCTTTTGGCCGGGCATGCTGTAGCGCAGCCGCGACTGCCGATTCCAGACGATGTTACGCTGGATGATAGGGTGACGGGTTATTTAGGCGTTTCCAGTAAAACATCGTTCACCATGCAGGAGGTGCTGGATCTTCAAGTATTGGTGGAGCGAGTGAGCCGGGGTGGTTATTTTGCACGAGAGGAGACATTCTTAAATGAGACCAGGGAGAGTGCGAAGTGGGGGATTGATTACTGTGCACGACCGGTTTACTTAAGGGCCAACAACAATTTGAATACCCTGAAAACCAGTTTAGAGGCGGAGCTGCGTACCCGAACCCACGAGCATAGCAGAATTTCCAGTGAGTTCCATCGGCTTGATGCGATTATTAGCGACCGATTGGGCCGAGGGAGTTTGCTTGACTTTGGTGAGGACAGACCGACAAGCGCGAGAGCCCGGGATCAAGAGGCCAATATGCGAAACTATGCTCTTGGCCGTGATAATCGGGAAAGAGGCTGCCCTAACAGGGTTAGAAACCCTGTTTCTGTGTCGCAAACCATTGGCAACGTGATTAACTATTTTGTTCACTTTGAAGACCTACAAGCAGGCAGTGAAATGGTGAGACCTGCTTTGGAGTTATACCGAATTATGCTGAACTATGAGCGGATTATATTGCCCTCGCTACGCAGCCGTATTGCTGATGTTGAGGCCAGCATTGCCCATTTTGAGCAACAGGCTGACGCTGCCGGCACTTGTAATTATGCCCAGTGTATTGCGCCGGAGCAAGCGGCGCGGGTACGGGAAAGAAGCCGGGCGGCGCGGGAAGCGCGGATACGGGAGGGGATGGAGCGTGAAGAGAAGTTGAGGACTTCCAGGTTAAGGTATTTGGAAGGTGGAGTTGGCTATCAGCCATGATCTTGGGCTGACAACCATTTTGGCGAGTTAGAGATATGCTGGTTTTGAGCTTGGTTGAATCGCCAGCATGGCTGGCATTGGGGCCTGTGTCCTGCCCCAAGCCCGACCCTGAATGTTTTTATGGTCTCGCTCACAGCATTGCTGCTGTTCGCTCGACCGTTTCTTAATGGGTGCCAGGAAAACCGAAATCAGTGAGCTGCTGCTGGGATACCTTTAAGAGCAGCATACTCTTCGGTGGCGGTGATGAGGGCGTGGAGCATGCCGGAGTCTTTGTAGGAGTGGCCGGCGTCGGGGATAAGGGAGTATTTGGAGTCCGGCAGGGCTTTATGGAGGTCCCAGGCGTTTTTGGTGGGGCAGATGACGTCGTAGCGGCCGTGGACGATCCAGGTGGGGATGTGTTGGATTTTGTGGGCGTTGGCCAGCAGTTGGTTGTCCTCCCGGAAAAAGCAGTTGTTGACGAAGTAGTGGCATTCTAGCCGGGCAATAGAAAGCGCCTTGTCGTCCATTTCGAATTCGGCGATGTCGTTGGGATCGGGGATGAGCCGGTAGGCGCTGCCTTCCCAGCCGCTCCAGGCTTTGGCGGCGTTCAGCTGGGTTTGTTTACCCTGGTGAGTCAGGAGTTTGTAGTAGGCGGTGACCATGTCGTGGCGTTGATCCACCGGGACCTGAGCTTCAAACTTTTCCCACACCTCGGGGTAGATCCAACTACAGCCTTCTTGATAGAACCATTGGATTTCTTCGGGCCTGCATAAAAAGATGCCCCGGAGGATGAGGCCTGTGGTGCGGTCGGGGTGTTGTTGCGCATAGGCCAGGCCCAGGGTGCTGCCCCAGGAGCCGCCGTAGACCAACCAGTTTTCAATGTTTAAATGCTCTCGGATGCGTTCGATGTCGGCGACGAGATCCCAGGTGGTGTTTTCATCCAGGCAGGCGTGGGGGGTGCTTTGGCCGGAGCCGCGTTGATCGAACAGGACGATGCGGTAGTGGGCCGGATTAAACAGGCGGCGATTCCGCTCTGAGATGCCGCCGCCGGGGCCGCCGTGGAGGAAGATAACGGGAAGGCCGTCTGGGTTGCCGGCTTCTTCGACGTAGAGGTTATGAATGTCTGAGACCTGGAGGCGGAAGGTGTTGTAAGGTTCGATTTCGGGATAGAGGGTTTTCATGAGTGTAGGCTGCCTGGAAGACGATAATGCATAGATTATAGACGAGATGGTTGCTTTATAGGCAGAAGCCGACGAGCTAATTTTTCTAGCTTGTATGCGTAGTTAGCCCGTATCACCCCGATATGATCAAGCTGTGCACCAGGCCAACTGAAGTATGGTGCATGTTCTCTCTTAAGGGCAGTACCCTCATTACGAAGGCGCTGTGCATGACGATGTAATGGACCTGTTACAGCTTTTCTGATTACCCAGCGAGCACGAGGTTTTAACCGGAATCCGCGTCCTTGTGAAAAGGATATTTGGTAGGGTGAATATGTTGGTTGGTATCCGGTTGAGAATAGTTGCATGGTGTTTCCCTCACATCAGTTTTTAGGGGGTGATGCTGATTATATCTTTATCAACACTGTACGCCTAGTAGGTTTAATTAACGAACCACTCTGGACAAGCTTTTTTGGTGTCTGGCGTGTTGGCGAAGGCTATTTCCCCAGGCATTTATTCTTACTGCCCAAGTCGCATTTACGGAACGTAGTTTGTGACTTACTGTCTCAGTTACTTTTGCTGCACGCATATATCTTCTGGCCCAGTTTGCCTGCCTACGTTGCCGTATTTGTATTTCCTGATAGATTCTAATCATTCCAGGAGAAATTGAGGGGCTGTGTGCAGAGAAGTGGATTGCAGATGAATGTTTTATGGAAAAAGAAGGGGTTAGGCGCATTTTTTATTTTTGATTCTTATTTTGTGAAAGATTTATAGTTTACCATGCCTTTTTCGAGGGAGTCTGTCCTCGATTTCTTGTGCGACCCCTAAAAAAGCACCGCCAATCCATCTGTGTAGAGATTCATGCCTATTATAAGGTTCTCCCCAGAGTTTTCTGGAGTGGGCATCATTGTAATGAGCATTGCCTATATGCCTCAATCCATCAGCGACATGCTTTAGGAGTGGTTGCCTAGTGCGCTTGGGTTTTGCTGCAAAAAAAAGTGGACAAGGTGGGTAGGGCTTTTGATATCCAGCTTTAATTAGCTGCATGATTTGCTTTCTTCAGGTTTATTTGGGATTGCAGCGCTGATTATACTGCTATCAAGCTTTTTCGCCTAGTAAGGGCTTTTTATGAGAGACCGGCTTCTTTGACGTAAGGCTGGTGGATGTGAAAGAAGTTTAAGGGGCTTAGGTGCTTGGTATTGCTTACGTTTGGCATTTGATTTATTTTTGCGAACAACATAAACATGCTGTAAGTGTGATGTATTACCATGATTGATATTACCAATGCAGGTTGTGGTTGGCTGTATGCCAACCAAATTAGTAAAAAATATTCTCAAAAAGGGTTTCAAGGCTTTAATCAGCTGGCTGCAACGTATGACCCTTATATTAGCGATTCTGCCTACAGTAAAACCTTGAATGCAGAAAATGTCCCGCTGTTTCGGGACGTTGAAAAATGGAAACAGTTTACGGCAACACGCCCTGCAAAAAATGTGCCGGTGGTAAATGTTGCCGTAAAGCCCCACGCCACCCTGGACGTGATTCGGGATTTTTATGAGCAAGGTGGTGTAAGCCGGTTTATTTTGCAGAAGCCGGTTGCTCATACCATGGCGGGGTTAGAAAAAATTAAAACACTGGCGCAGCGGCACAATTTGCAACTTGCCGTTGCCAGCAACTGGGGATTTTCGGGCTTTACCAGTATGTTGAAAGAGACGTTGAAGAAGGCACAGGCGGCTGATTACAATGTTGAGAAGGTTGTGGTGCGTTACGGCAAAATGCGCGAGCAAGGCATTAAAGACAGTAACCCGGCACTGGCGGAGTTGTCTCATGTTTTGCAAATTCTGAAATCATCAGAGCTGATTGACTCTGGTTGGGAAAACATAAAGCCAACGGCCAGATACGCTACCTATACAGAAAACAAAGCCAGTACATTGGGCATTACCTATGCCGGTGTTCCTGGGGTTAGGCCTGGTAAGCCGTTTGACGTTGATGTTGACCTGGTGTTAAAGCAGCCTCAGGCAGGAGATAATCCTGACGAACGAATTCGGTTTGTAATGGTGTACTTTGACGATGGAGACAAAAAACCGGATTTGATTCAGGTAGAAGGGCCCGGATGGGAAAAAATTGTGGACAAATTTTTTGTCATGAAGGATCCGATTCAGAAGATATCGCGCAATGAGCCCAGTAATGTCACCATTGATTATAGCCAACTGTACGACCCAAAGTGCGAGCAGCGGTTAAAAGAGGGGGGAATTTACTATAACATTGGAGAAACAAGCCCAAGCCGCCCGACGATTAGCAGTGTAAGCCCTAAAAACCCGAAGGGTCATATTGCTTTTTCGGAGGATACATTGGTTCGGATGTACGGGAAAGTATGCGATACGTTTATGCAAACGGCCAAGGAGCTAGACCCGAAAGCTGCCTGGAAGCGTTTTCAGGAAAAGTGTGATGTGACGTTTGAGAAGTTTTACCCTATTGCCCGGCAGGTTATTTTGGCCCACGAACTGTGGATGAAAGAAGCGCAGATGGAAGGCTATGTTGAGCAGCCGGGTAATGCGTTGAAGTTTAGGAGAGCCGATAGTAAGGCTTATACAGATACACAAGCTGCTACTATGGGGCGTATTGCTTGATGACGGGGAGGCCGTCTGGGTTGCCGGCTTCTTCGACGTACAAATTGTGGATGTCTGAGACTTGGAGGCGGAAGGTTTTGTAGGGTTCGATTTCGGGGTAGATGTTTGATTCGGTGGTCTTTCTCTGAATAAAGCGAGTGATGGCTATATTTCAAACGGCTCCTACAAAGCTAGGGCAGGCACGGTGACACAGCCCCTACGGCAGGCTTTTATATACGCATAATTAGTCACAATTATTAAACCTTATTTTGATATTTAGCTCATTTTCAGGATAAATGTCTGCTAGTTTTGAAAATGGGATCGATTTCTTTATCATTGATAAAATTTTAGTATTTAGTTCATTGTTATCTGACTTTTTTATAAAAGATAAATTCTTAATGAATCCATTTTTCTGAATCGTAAACTGTACTACTGGATGTATTTTTCGCTTTTTACAATAAGAAGTTGGTAATTTAGGAATCGAATTTTTAACTTCTTGAGCATATGCTTGTAGATACCTACTTTCAGCCGATTTATCATCATTAATATGTTCAGATTTAGTAAGTAAACCGTTAAAACAGCTGTTATTAATTTTATTATATAAATATTTATGCTTGTCCCAACTTAAAGCATTTTGCATATGTAATACATGTTTGCTGGAGATATTGGGGTTGCTATTTGTTTCTTTCGTAATGCCATCTCTACTTTGAAGATAAGAGTTAAGAAATTTAGCACTGCAGCTTGTTTGACCGGAGATTAATTTATTTAGAACAATATATGAAGCTGTTTCAAGCGCTGAATAATGTATTATATGGGAGTACTTACCCTGCATAAAATCATTATAAGATTTGTCATTTAATTCCTCTAGTTTTTTTATGTACTCAATATAGGTTTCGAGAGCAATCTTGATTTTTTTAACTTCAGCATCGTTAGAAAAAAATGAAGTCTGAAAATTTATATTTTCCTTCCTATCTCCAGAGTATTGACTTATTATCAAGGGTCGTAGCTTTATGTATCCATAAAAGAAATCGCTAAATCGATTAAATCTATATTTAGATTTAATCTTATCTGCCATTGAATATTTAGTAGAATAAGACAAAAAATGGTCGTAGATTTCATCAGAGCGAGCTATAAAATCATTGTAAAATTCTGCATTGATATTACTCTTACTTTGATAATATTTGTAAGCTTTAGCCTCATATACATCAACATACTCAATCAAGTATATTGAATGCCACATCATCTCGGTTTCTAAATCTTCTTCTGGCATATTATCTATTGCAAAATCAAAGAGTGTATCTCTGACTCGTTTGAATGGGATTAATAAAAAATTGTTCGATCCCAAGAATTTTGAAAAAGGAATAATATAGGTTGAATTTGTTGTTATAGCTATTGCATAAGGAACCTTCGCAATTGGGTATGGTCTAAATAAAGTTTGCTTCAGAAGCACCGTTCCGTATGCGAAAATATTAAACACTAGAAAAAGTAACACAATAATTTGTGAATTTTTTTTGATTCTTGAAATATTAGTGTTTTTTATTCCCATAACAAATTTTCGCTATGTTGAAGATAGTTATCTTTACTCATTTCTTATATGTTTCTTAATAAATGAGCCTCAAACGCTAATACATTACCATATAGATTAAGGCTCTAGATCAGATAATGTTAATGCTGTTCGTGATCCCGAAGCAAGGTCCTTCGCTCCCGTTGGTCACTCGAGGACGACGAGGAGAGGGGGGTAAAAAATAGGCCGGTGCATTTGCACCGGCCTGATAGTTATCTTAGCCTCTACCTACTTCGCCGGAGGCGCCCAGAGTTGTTGGAACCACTCCATGGGGTTGGGCAGCTGGGTGGGGGGCTGGCCGCCGGGGTTGGGGTTTAGGGTGTTACCTGGCGCAGTGTTTTGTTGCCCCCACAGTTGCTGGTACCACGGCAGGGGATTCACCGGCGAATCGCCGCCATCGACACCCTGACCATTGGCGGCCATTTTGGTGCGGATGTTGGTGATGTCCCACCCTGTTAAATGCGCCAGGTTTTGGGCTTGTTTGTCGAATTTCTTGGGCAAGCCCTGGCGGTAGCGGGTGGCGGCTTCACAACTAGACTCGCCCTTCCACGGGTGGCGCAGGACGTAGCGGCCCTGGAAGTTGGAGCGATCTTTGGTTTCTTGGAACTTGAGATCTTCCGGGAAGTTGGCGGCGTTATACCGCAGGTGCAGGCGGGTGACAAAGACGGGCTGAGCGCCTCCGGGCCAGGGACGACGCGGGGGCATAATGCGGCGACCGTTGCGGAACGGGACGGGCTTTTGCAGCTCTGGCGGAGGCTGGACCCAAAAGACGCCGAGCTCGCGAAGCTCTTCTTTAGAAAGGGGATCGGCAGCGCAGGGATCGCAGTTGTTCATGTTCCAGGCATATTCCAGGTACACGGCATGCATGCCATCTTTTTTAACCTGCTGGGAAAACATGGCCTTGTAGAAATCGCCGAATTCCTCTTTGACATAGAGAGGAATATCCTGGCCAGTGGGGATTTTGGTGGTGCGGTAGTTGGTGGTTTCCACCCGGCCGTCTTTGGTGAGCATATAGACAAACAGCTCTTG
>JAHQWC010000112.1 GCA_019634025.1 Vampirovibrio sp. | reverse complement strand
GGGGTCAATGGATCAGGAATGCATATTAACCAATCTCTGGCGACACTAGACGGAAAGAATGCTTTTTACGACGAAAAAGGCGATTATCAGTTGAGTAAAGATGCCTTGCACTTTATTGCTGGGTTACTTAAAAACGTACGGGGCATTACCGCACTGACCAATCCGTTGGTGAATAGCTACAAGCGTTTGGTGCCGGGATATGAGGCGCCGGTATATGTGGCCTGGTCTGTCGCCAATCGGAGCGCCCTGCTGCGGGTACCTTCTAAGCGGGGTAATGCGACCCGGGTTGAGCTTCGCTCCCCCGATCCTGCAGCAAACCCCTATTTGGCCTTTGCCGCTATGGTGATGGCTGGGTTGGACGGCGTGAAAAATAAGATTGAGCCGCCGGAATCCTCGCCGGTGAATATCTATCAGCTGTCTGAACGTGAGCGTGCGGACCGTAATATTGAATCTTTACCTGGTAGCTTGTATGAAGCGCTTCAAGAGTTTAAAGCCAGTAAAGTGGCGAAAGAAGCCTTGGGTGAGCATGCCTTTAACGAGTTCATCAAGACGAAAACCCGGGAATGGGATGAATATCGGATTGATGTGACGCCGTGGGAAATTGATCGCTACATTGCCCGGTATTAACATGCATCCGTTTAAAATATTAAAAAGAGCGGTGAAACCACCGCTCTTTTTTAGTTCTACGAGGCCGATTATCGGTTAGCTAGGTACTGCTCTAAAATCAACTGGGCAGCAGCTTGGTCCACAGCGCCCTTGTTTCGAGAGGGTTGGATGCCTTGGGCAGATAAACGATCTTCGGCTTCCATGGATGTGAGTCGTTCATCGACGTATTGAATAGGCAACTTCAACTGGTTGGCTAAGTCTTCTCCAAATGCTCTGGTGATTTGGGCTCGAGGGCCTTCGGTGCCGTCCATATTAAGGGGTAAGCCCATCAGAATTAAGGCAATTTCTCGACCATCCAAGGCTTGGATTATTTGGTTGGGAACGTCTGAGGGCCGTCGAACATGGATGGTGCTGAGGCCAAAGGCGAATTGTTGCATAGGATCGCTGACGGCCAAGCCAATTCGTTTGTCGCCGTAATCTATGGCCAGGATGCGGCCGAGTTCTGTGGAAGTGTTCATGGAACACAGCATAGCTTGGTTATGTTGAGGAGAAAAGTCTAACTTGCAGTTTATTTAAATAAGGAGTGCCGCCCAAATGAGCTTACAACCAATATGCAAAGCCTGATCAACATGGATGTTATAACGGCTCTCGCATTTCATAAAGTCGATAAGCCAATGTAGCAAGGTTTCTGCTAGGCCAAACGTTAAATCTTGAGTAATAAGGTAGACAATGCCGCCATGAATAAAAGAGTGAGCAGTGAGCCAGTAATGCCAAGTGGGCTGGTATGGCCCTAGGGCTGTCGCATTTCCCTTGGGGCGACCCTTTCCTTTCGCCATACTGTCTGATTGCAGCACAAAGTCACCGAGGGCGTGACCGGCCAGCAATAAAAACAGGGTTTCCAATTGACGATCCTTCCGTGCTCACTTCCCAAAAGGCATTGCATACTATCGCGCTGCCTGTCAGGTAATCTTATTTATTATAGATGGACGTAAAAACCTTGCAGTGGACTACTTGACCTATCTTTTTGGCGTATTTTTAAAGGCAGATTGACTGCAAAAATACTTTATACGACTGAGCTGTTGCTGCTTTTATACGGATGTTCGATTTGGGTTGATAGCAACAAAACAGTATTCCGTGTTTTCATACACATGGAGAGAATATCAATATGTGATGAACACTTAATTGAGGTGTGTCACCAGAGAAGGGGAGAGAAGATATGTCCACTAGTTTGGGGGCGCGGCCGGATTTGGCAACCTTGGATGCTGTCCGACGCCGGGAAAAACGTGATGAGCAAGAGAAAAAAGAGCCTGAAGACGCTAGTCTGTTTTATATCCGCTATTTAAAACAGCAGTTTGGCGGTCAGGGTATTCCAATGGCTGAAGATGTCTTTGTCCGTCAGTACGCCTAAAGCAAGTCCGCTTCTCTGGAGGGGGCATTAGCTTAATGGTCGTCAGGTTTCATTGTTATCTGTAAATTGTTATCCTGCCGTCCTGGGTTTGTCATGACCATTACGAGACTGTTTCTGTTACGATAAAAGCAGTTTCTAATGTTGGTTGGTTGCCGTTTGAGACTGATGGTCAATATCAGCCAATAACAAGTTCGGCTTTTAATGACCAGCCAGAGGTGATGAGTTGTATAGATATGTAACTTCATGGAAAAACCGGAGCAAAGTGGCTTCTTATAGAGTGCTGTTGGTATCAGGCTTGACCCTATGCGCCCTTTACCAAGGTGTTCCGGCAAGGTCTCAGGTGATGGGCGCAGCTCCTCGGCAGCAGCCTCAACAGTCACAGCAATGGTCAGCGCCCTATTCGATTCATCCGCCTCAACGACGGTCCTATATTATGCCGGAGGTGGGTGTTGCTGAGCGGGAGGATGCTTATCAAATCCAAGTGCAACTCGGCCATCCCAGCGATGAAAAAAGCGTGACCATTAAGGTAAAAGCCCACCATATTCAGGTGACGGGTAAATTTCCGCTCCGGGCGACGGGATCGGGTGAAGTGATTGGGAAATCCTCCTTCTCCAAGTCTTTTGCCACCCAGCATACTGTAGATCCCAACCGGATTAACCGCACGGTGAGAAATAACATTTTGTATATTACCATTTCAAAGCAAACCCCAGCAACGGTCTATAAGGAGCTACCTCCGTTAAAGCCTGGTGGGGTTTATTCTGGTACACAAGGGAGCCCAGCACCCTATTATACGGATACTCCCGCACCTTCATACGGTGTGCCGCCACAAGCCCAACCCACCCGCCAGGAAGCATCTCCAGAGTTTATATAGAGCTGCTTTCCCAAGTGAAGGGATTTTAAGCGTTAGGTTTTAATGAGTTAGTTGGGCAACATATCCATCAATGGCTGGGTTATAGTGGAATACCATTTCTTCCCGGTCGCTGACTTCCAATAAGAGATCCGACCAGCCAGCGGTTCGGGTATCTAGCACGATTAATTGTTTGCCCCTGGCATAAAATACTTCTTTACCAGCGCCCCAAACAACAGAAATATCTTCTAAGCCATCATGGACAGTTCTTTCCCGGATGATTGTTTCCATAATGCCGTCGCCGTTTAGGTCTTTTTTGTTATCTGGAATACTTGCCGGGAGGGGGAAAGGAGAATTGTCCTGATAGGTGTCTGGATGGCCGTTTAACCCAATAGCAGCCATGATCATCCCTTGGGTTTCGGTGGGTTGTCCGGTAGGTGAAGGGGTTTGGTATTTTTTATTGCCAGCATTAACTGTCTGATGAGATGCAGGGACCGGTGCGTTGTTGGTTGCTATGGCAGCTTTAACTTGTGGCAGTGGGGCACCGGCAGATTGTTCGATTAAACCAGAATTATTGACCTGCTTACCAAAATCTCCCAATAGACGTTGGGTCAGGCTGATTTTATCATCTGGTGTGATCCGGTGAATTTCACCGGTAAGCTGGTCACGTTCATAGACAATGGCTGGGTTCTTGGGGTCAACCCAGGCATCATAACGGAAGAAAAATTGATAAACGGCGCCGACCAGCACCAGTAAAATTATAATTAGAGGCATAGAAGCACTTTTCAAGTTAGTTGGGATGTGGGGCCCGTAACATCACTTCTTCATTTATATTTTACCGCTGTCAGTAAAAACAGGATATATGTATCTAAAAATAGGCCTGTTCTAAAAGTGCGCTTTCGAAGCAGAGGTTTGCTTCTCCGGTAATCCCCTGGAAGCAGGTTCCTTTCTCCCTACATTCCGTTTATGATCAATAAATATTAAAGCGGTGACTAAGGGATGAATGACGGCAGGTTAAGCAATGACCAGTAAGATACGGATAGGGTGTCGATTCAAATGAACCAAGGTGTTTTAGAGAAACAGACAGATATGACGGGAGACGGTCTGGCGTTTGAAATCCATCCATTCTCCACCCTGGATGGTCTCATGTCCTATATGCTGATCAACACTGCTTTACAACAAGGTGTGTTGATTGATCCTGCAATGGCACTTTTAGGGGACTACCTGCTATTTCTGGATCGCCAAAGCATCCGGTTGGTTGCATCTATCGATACGCATATTCATGCAGATAGAGCCTCTGCTTCTCGCTACCTGCGCCAGCTTTGCCAATCCGATTTTATGATGAATCACCGTTCTATTTCTACGGCCGTCAGTGTCCAAGTCCGTGATACGGAGCAGATGGATGTTGCCGGATTACCGTTTCAATTTATGTATACGCCTGGGCATGCCTTTGATCACCAGGTGTTGCGTGTGGGTAACCACTTGTTCACCGGTGACTGCCTATTGTTAGACCGGTGTGGCAGAACAGATCTGCCTGGAGCGGATTTAGGCGATCAATTCCAATCTCTGAAAAAATTTGCATCATTCAGTGATACCATCCATGTCTATCCAAGTCGGCAGGCAAACGGTGTCTACAGCATGTCTATGGGAGAAATACGCCGGAAGAATACCTGGCTGGCCCTTTCTCAAGAAAAATTTGAAGAAACCATGGCGGCTCATTGCAGCAATCAACCGAAGCCATCAGATGTGGATTACTATTTAACCTTCAACTCTCGTTAGGGCTACTCTTTTTTGCCGCTGTAATTTCCATAGACGGAGTCTTGTATAGAGGTATCGTAAGCAGTCTTGACTTGTTTAACTCATGTGCTGATGAAACAGATAAGCGGCTTCTGTACGGTTGTTTAAATTTAGCTTTTTCAAAATTTTAGAAACGTGGTTTTTTACGGTGGTTTCACTGATAGAGAAATTATCAGCAATATCCCGATTCGATCCGCCTCGAGCCAATACCTCTAAAATTTGGCTTTCGCGTTTAGTAAGGCTAGTCGGTAAGAATGACGATGTTCTCTCGTGCGCGTGATTCTGACCTTGGTTTTGCGGCACTTCATCCAGCTGATGCTCTAGACGCCAAGCAGATCGGCGATTTAACGCTTCAAAATGAGCAAGGAGAAGTGCCGGTTCTATGGGTTTGGCCAATGTCGCATCTGCCCCTCGGCGGAGGCCTGCTACCTTGTAATAATGGTTCTCAGTCTCTGAAACTGTAATTAAAGGCGTGCTAGAAGGAATTTCACTGTTTCGGATCTGGCTGAGAATCTCTAATGCATTGACACCGGGAAAGTCTAAATTCAGGATAATAATATTGTATTGTCGGAGTTCGCCTTGTTTGAGTAGATCCAGATACTCCTTCAAAGATGGAAGATCACGACATATGTCTACCTGGAAATCCAGGTATACCAATGTTTTGAGTAATGATTCAGGCTGGTGATCCAGTAATAATACAGAATGCATAGTCATAGAGACTATCTACCCTCAGTTTTAGCCAACACGAAAATAACCTGTGGGATGCTCTTTTGGTTTAGTAGATTGTATGGGTTTGCAAAGTAGCAACATATATTCAGATATATGTAATATCGTCTTCGGCCCAAAAACCTGAAGGCTTTTTGTTACTTTTTGTTCATATTTGAGGGTACATTTACCTACCGGCCTATTTGAACAATATAGGTGACTTCTGGACGAATGAGCCTGTATATGGTTTTCTTAGCAAAGTTGGCTTTTAGGATTATCTATAAATTTGAGGAGGGCTTACAGTGATTAACGTTCGGGATCTTACCCAGTTCCAAGAAAACAAATATACTCGGCACCTGGTGTTAAAAACTGATAATGTCGAGATTCTGTTGGTTTGTTGGAGTCCGGATCTGGCTACGGCGGTTCATGAGCACGGCCCCTCGGATGGCGTGATTATGGTACTGGAGGGGGAATTGGAAAATACCAATTATTACCCCGATGGCCGTGAAGAAGTGCAGGTGTGGAAGGCCGGGGACATTGGTCATACGTTGGTGGGAGTTCAGCATAAAATTGAGAATAAATCCGGTAAGGGCGCCATCAGTCTGAATATATATTCACCGGCCTTAGAACAGCAATATCGTGGCTTTGACCTGGGGTATGACAATCAGGTAGAACTCCAAGAAATGCAGCTACCCCAGGAGATGGTGCGTTACTTTATGGGACTGGTACCTCGTATTGCTGCACCAGCAGATACTTGCGCCGTTGATGTTGCGGATACTCCCGTCTCAAAGGCATAAGGATAGCTCTGATGAATACGGCCCATTATCTAGACAATGCTGCCACCAGCTGGCCAAAGCCTGATGTGGTGTATGAAACTATGGATAGTTCTTTTCGCAATATGTTTAGCCCTAAGCGAGGTACGGGGAAAGCTTCCCGTGAAGGATCCTCCCGGTTAATGCAGTGCCGCCGTACGTTGGCGGATTTTTTCAACATCCCAGAGCCCGAGCGGATTTGTTTTACCAGTGGCTGTACTCATGCTCTGAACTTGGTCATTCAAGCTTTCCCGTGGCATTCTGGTGATGAGGTGATCATCAGTGCCGTGGAGCACCATGCGCTGTCTCGCCCTATCCGTAAAATGGTCCGAGAGAGAGGTATCCATTTGCATGTTGTACCTTACACGGATGAAATACCCTTTGATTTGGCGTATCTGGAAAATCTGCTAAGCACTCGCCCCAATGTCCGCTTAATTGCCACGACGCATGCCAGCAATGTCATTGGCTGTGTGCTGCCGGTGCAGCAGATTGGCGGCCTTGCCCGAAAACATGGTGTGCCCTACCTGCTAGATGCAGCGCAGTCTTCTGGAGTGTTACCAGTGGATGTTCAGGCGATGAACATCGATTTTATGGCTTTGCCGGCTCATAAGTCGCTGTATGGCCCTCCAGGCGTTGGAGCAATTTATATGGGTGATACGAGCCACTTGGAGACGAATCTCTCTTTTAATACCTTTATGGAAGGTGGAACAGGTGGAGATTCAGGGGTTCATCCTATGTCAGCAGAACCTCCTTCAGGATTTGAAGTGGGGACTATTCCTTTATTCTTAATCGAGGCATTTGCTGCCGGGGTGTCTTGGGTTCAGCAAAACGGACTGGAGAGAATTCACCAGCATGAAATTGCGCTGCTAAATCGATTATTATCAGGGTTACAGCAACTGCCAGAAGTAAAAATATACGGTCATCAGCGCGTTGAAGAGAAAACACCAGTGGTATCTTTTAACGTGGCTCATTATACGCCCGAGGAAGCTGGACGGATTCTACATGACGATTATGGCATTGCGCTTCGTGCCGGGTTTCACTGTGCTCCGATGGCCCACGAAGCTATTGGCACATTGGGTCCTGTTGGCCGAGAATCTGAAGGTGGTACTGTACGGGCAAGCTTGGGGTATTACACAACGGAAGCGGATGTGGATGCTTTTTTATATGCTGTCCAACAGCTTGTTCGTCAGCAAGCGACTGTTTGAATAGAATTTACCAGTTACATCATATCCAGAATCCGGCTTAACTTCGCGCTAATGGTTTGCATATATTGGCTAAATAATGCAGATGCCTGCCCCGAGAATTTCTCGTAATCCCTTATAGCAGATTGAATCTTGGCAATCTCATCTACGGATTCCGGTTTGCGGATCCGACTGTAAAACTCTTGGGCTCTGGTCATGGCAGCGTCATACTTTTCGGCTAATGCTGCCATTTCTATGCTTTTTTGCTCTATATCTTCTTGCAGGGCTGCAATGCGTTTTTCTTCGTACTCCTTGACCTCTTCTTTGACTTTCTCAAAGCGATCTTCGAGATGGCGCAATATACGTTGCCCAGGTGTTGGTAATACAGGCGTACCTTCCCAGCGTTTTACGTCGGCTGCTTCTGCTTTCATACGCTTCATTTCATCTTGAAGCTGTTGAATACTTGTTACATACATCCCACATATCTCCAGAATGCCGTGTCATACCTATGCTAAGCCAACACAATAGCCTTACTACCCACATTTTCTATCGTGCATTTGGCTATAGGTAGGGCGATTAAACGATGTTGTTCCTACACACTCACAAATATTGCGCCCCACAGACGCGTTACCTACAATTGCATAAAACCTTGTGCGGCTGTCGTTGATGATAAGATGTAAATAATTTTTTTATAAAAAATACGTCTTATATAGTGCCAATAGAGATGAATGCGTTTACAAAGAACAAGCTTTATAGTGTTTTGGATGATGTTTTTATAAATACATCCATGGGTTTAGATGGTCTTGATCCATGGGTGGATGATTCTGGACGCAAGGTGCGGCATCATAAAAACATCGGTGGATTGCTGCCGGATTGATAAACAGCAGTTATTAAGTTTTCGAGCCAATCAGGGTATTTAATACTATTAGGTGGTGATAAACGTGGATCAGGCGACAACACACGGGTAATAAGACCCAATCAGGTATCTCTATGAGGGGAAAACGAAAAAGGCTTTGCCACGGAACGGTAAAGCCTTTTTTATTGATCTTTTCTTGAAGAGGGTTATTAAGCAGGGCGCTTAATCATTTGCCTGTAGGGTTTTAGCCATATATTTTTGAGGATCGACTAAGAGACAGACTTTTTTAAAGCTGTGTAGCACGCGATCATTTTTTTTACGTTGTGAATTTACGACGCGAACCGTTGAGTAGAGTCCTCCAATAAGAGACTTCAGCTTGCTTGGTTCAATGGTCCGGGCCTGTTTTATGCCGTTGTTCTTTTTGGGTTTTCGGGCTTGGGTACCATCGAATGGAATGACGTTCTTCATAACAAACCTCTTTGACACCATATCTTAAGGCAATTTCCTTAAAGCACAAGGCTTCCACGCGGATGAAAACTTGTCAATCATTTTTGATGCGGTTAACTATAAAGTTAACATTTGTAAAAAAGTC
>JAHQWC010000111.1 GCA_019634025.1 Vampirovibrio sp. | reverse complement strand
CCTTTTCGCTTACTAAAATGGGAATTGAACTGTTGTGGGACGGATGATCGGAAGGGAAGGCCTCGGCTTCGCCTTCTCTGAGGAAGAGATGATGGATTTGGCAGCCGGCATTAATAGCTTCTTCCAGGCATTTACGGCCTTCTACTAACAATTGACCCTGTTCACGTCTGGCTTTTCGATCTTTCAGCGCAGCTGTCTTAATGACCAGCGGATTGGTGGCGCTTTCGATATAACTGGGTTGGCCTTTTGTATTTGGTGTCATGAAGCTTGTACTTTATCAGTTTGTGTTTTATTTGTTTGTACGAGTATTTCCACCTCAAAAGATCGCTGGCAGGGGAAACGGCAGGAGACGTGGGCTTCTTCCAGATCAATTTTGCTTTTTATTAGGTCGATACCGTTTGCCATGGCGGCGTTAAGCATTCCTACATCAGGGAGTTTACCGTTGGTTTGCTGGCGGATGTAATAGCGGACATCAGATTGGTATAGCCAGTCATCACAAAGCCTGATGAGAAGAAGCTTTTTGAACTCCTCAGCATTAAATCGGTTGTTTTGTTCGGCCAGGTAGCGGCAGATGCCCATGGCCAGACTGGTGCCAACGGTATTGCCAGGAGTATTCCAGCCGGCATAGCTATAGAGATCCGGTAGAGTGTCATCGTCATTTAACAGCGGGGTGATGAGTGCCGGATCACCACCGTTGGCGTATGCGACATCGGCCAACATGAGGGGTTTGTTTTGGGCTTTTGCTTGCTCCAGTATAGAAAATGCGTGCTGAATACCTGCTGACGGCTGGGCTAGATTAAATGTGCGCATATTACGCCGTTCACAGTGGTCCAGTTGCTCTGTTTCCGGAGTGTGTACCAGTAGCCAGGCACTGGCTTCTTCCGGCGTATCCGCTAAGTGGGCTCCGCAGGCTTTAATTTGCTGATGCACCACCGAAGAGATGGGTATACCGTCAAAACGAGCAGTGGTGTTGCTGCCTGTTTCGGTGGTGTAGTAAGGGTATATTTTGACGATAGGTGGGTGATCATCACTATTGTCTTGGTTTTGGAGCATCCAACGGGTGAGCATACAGGCTGCAACTTCATCGGCGCCGGTTTGGATATGGCAGCTGTCTGAGACTTTGTGACGTTGGATTTCGGCGTCGAGGTCTTGGGCTTCTTTGACGTTAAGGCCGTGGGAGCCGGTGTCGTCTTGGCAGAAAGTGAGGTAATCCAGGCGGCCCAAGGCGAGGTGGTAGAGGTGTGCCATATTTAGGGTGAAGTTTCGCTTGCGGCGGACAAGGAAGTCTTCCAGCACGTCAGTGGGAATTCCTTCAGGATCGGGTGCTAGGCCACCTTGTCTGTGGCAGGCTTCGGAGTATTCGTAGAGTTGTTTGCCGTGGGTGGCCCAGTAGTCTGGTTCTTCTTCGGCATTGTTGTAGTTGGGGATGCGCATGATGGAGGAGAAGCCGTATAGGTCGGCAGCCCGGACTCGGTCGAAGAATTGTTGAGTTCGTTTTTCCAGTTCATCAATAGATTCGTCGCCTACCCTGGCTGGGATAAGGCCACCGTAGGCAATGGTGTCCAGGGCGACGATAACGGGGTCGTTTTCGAACAGGTGGTTTTTCACCCAACGGTCCAGTGCAGCAAAATTAGCGGGTTTTTTGAGGTGGCCTAGGAGTTTTGCCGAAGGCACGGCAACTTCTAGTCCGGCTATGGCGCCGAGTTGTTGGGGGAGCTGGGCGCAGACGGGACGGCTGTCTAGGGGGATGAGGCAGATTCTGGTGTGCATGGATTTTAGCCTGTTATGTTGACGGTTGATGATGAACATCTTGCTGACAGTATAGTTGGAAGATAGTGGAATTTTGAGTGTTGGGATGTGCCGTATTATCTGATTTAAAAAATTTGGGATCATTGGGATCTTTTTTGAAGGGTGGAAATTTTATTTGGGATCTTTGGGATCCTATTTTGGAAGGTGTTAAGTTATATTGTGAATCTTTATTGAAAGGGTAGTTGGGTCGGGAGGGATGTCAATGGTGGGTTAAGAAATGAGATTTTGAACTTGGGTAGCACAAAAATCCAATTATTTGTTTTTATATTTATAAGGTAATAGAATAGGTTGGTTAATTTCGTTTGGTATACAGCCATGGTTGGGATGGGTCTGGTTATTGCGGACTGCCCGGCAAGGCAGGTTGGTTTGGAGGTAATAGGTACAATGGGTCGGGACAATCTTCAAATAAGTGGTATTGGTCAGCGGCGACCTGTTGTTGAGGTTCGCAAACCTTTGGCAGGCCGGGGCTTGGGTGCGGTTGTGGCTGCTGCACTGAAGGCTGACACTGAAAGTACCCACGATTTATCTAGCGTATTTGGCTCTGTTTGGGGCGATAGTCCGATAATATTGGCCAATAATGATGAGACCGGCAGTGTTATCCCAGGGGCTAGTGGTGATCGGCCTTTGATTGAACATCAGGATACGGATATTACTTACGATATTGCTGCTGAAAAATTGAGAGAACTCGTGCGGCAGCAGCCTGGTTACTTATTGGGGAATAGTTTTTTTGATGTCCTTCATACCGACTATGACAGTTTAGATAGCTTTAGAGAGGAAAAGGCGTTTTTTATTGCTGCGGGTGGCGACGATGGGGTGATTAGCCAGGCTGAATTTGATAAATTTGTTGAAAAATTAGAAACTTTAGACACGGAAGAGTTGAAAGCTTGGGCAGATGAGGTATATGCCAGTCTTGGCTATAAAACAGATAAGAATGTCAGCGAAGCGAATCGGCAAATAGAAGCTGTCACGGAATATCTGGACGCTTATGAAACGCTTTACCGCAAAGCTACTGAGGACACCCCGGTACAAATGGATGAGGTTTCTGATTTATTAGCACAGGGTGAGCGCCTATATTCAGGGGGGCCATTGACTGAATCTGAAATAGATGAAATAGGCGGCTTATTAGAAGCAGCAGAACAAAAATTTAAGATGGCTGATGATGTTAAAGAGGCGCATCAGGCTGTTAAATCTGATACTGAATGGACGATACGGCTTTTACCAGAAGGTGAACAAGCAGGGTTTACAGCACAAAAGAGTCCATTTGATTCGTTGGACGATGTGAACCAAAAGGTTGATGAAGTCAGGACCAATTATAGAGATTTGAAGGAAAGATGGGAGCTGGCTGATAATCCTGAGATGGCAGAATATGTTGAAGACGTGCTTCAGCGCCTGGATAGTGCAGGTGCGAAAGAGCTGGCCACATTAATGGATGAGATGTCTGAAAAACGGGCGCAATGGACCGGTATTGCCTTGGATAAGGCTGCCGGAAAATTAAGGCAAAGAGTTAACGCCGTCTCTAAAGAAATGGTTGAAAGCGCCCTAGATGTGGCTGCTGCTCAAGATTATAAAGTTGATGTTTGGAAAGAAAAAAATCCGGATACAGGCAGGGTAGAGCCGAACTTATATGTTGATTATAGTAGCCGTCAAAGACAGTATGTGGGTTATGATGCCGTTGGTAAGATTTTAAGAGAGTTGCCAGGCGCCAAAGGTGATCCTGAAGCTCTCGCTGAGCTTTTAGGCTTTGAGCGTGATGCATTTGTGATTAGCGATGACTTGCAGGCATTTTTTGATGATGTGAACACGCGTTTAAAAACTGATGATCCGGAAGTGTTGGCAGACTTATTGGATGAAGTTGACCAGGCGCGAGAAGCAGACGAATGGTGGGCGAAGTATAGTGATCTGGATGAAACGGTTGTTAAGGCTGCGAATGCGAAAGCTCTAGAAATGGTGGATACAGCGCTTAAGGATAAGGGTGCTCAACATTATTCTATTAAGAGTGAAGTACAGAAGTTCGCTGAAGGTAATTTTTCTCCTTACATAGAAATAAGTTACGATAGGGATGAAGATGGGACAGATGAATCGAGTGGTTATTCTCGTAATGAGAAGGTCTCAGATATTTTAAGAAACCTGGATGATCACGATGATACCCAGGATTCACTTGGTCATTTTTTAGAGTTGCCTACGGAGGTTTTTGGTGAGAAGGCTGCTGAGGGTCATTTTAACCGGAAAGCTTGGGAAGCAGGGGATGTGGATTCAGCTGCAGCTAAAGCTATTTGGGAGAAATTCAGCGATAAATTTGATAACAATTATGAGTGGGGCGTTTATGCGAATTTAAAAAAAGATTACGGCTATATTAACCACATAACTGAAACAGCAGCCATGATCTTGGATTTGGATACGGATAAAGATGGACACCTTACTGTAGAAGAAATTCAGGCGGCTAACGACCGGGTTAAAGACC
Organism: Vampirovibrio sp.; assembly: GCA_019634025.1. Classification (GTDB taxonomy): domain Bacteria; phylum Cyanobacteriota; class Vampirovibrionia; order Vampirovibrionales; family Vampirovibrionaceae; genus JAHQWC01. Next base: position 7,103 of record JAHQWC010000111.1, on the reverse strand, counting down.
AGAATCAGGCAGGTCTTGAGGACATGATTAAGCAAGCTGAACAGACCTATAAAAAGTTAGCCGGTGAAGATGCAGAAACGCTTTTACCGGTTGAGAACAGAAGACCAGTCTATATTCATGTCAAGAAAGATGATGAGAAGGGTTGGTATGATCCAGAAGAGCAGTTACAGTACAATTTTATTCGTAAGTCTCTCTGGCATAGCGAGGGGCAAAGTAATTGGTTTGCATTTGAAAATAAAGTAGAAGCAATCGGCAAAGATTTTGCGGGTGTGGACCCGGAGGAAGTGACTGTTCGGCTTGCAAATAAATTTAATGATGATGCCATTACCCCTGAGGAGTTTGAGGGATTTTATGCCTTGGTAACCAGCGGGGATGACGCTGCATTGGATGCGGCGATTAAAGCCGAGTATAAAGCGCTTGCTGATGGGGCAACCACCCCCAGTGAGACGATTGAGACCTATTCGGCAAAAATCCGTGGGGCATTGGCAAACGACCCGTCAGCTGGCGAGCTGATGAATATGATGGATACGATTAATTTCAAAGTATACGAAGATTATGAGGTTGATTTAAAGCAACTGGATGATGAGGTGACCCAAGCTGCAAACGCCAAGGCTAAAGAAATGCTTGATAAAGCCCTTGAGGGCTTTGGGGTTAAGGATGTAGAGATCGATACAGGAATTGATTATGATTCGTATTCTCGAAACGTAGCGCCGTTTATGACGGTTACATCTCCTGAGGGTTCACACAAGCTGGAGTGGAGAAAGGTTTTTGAGATTTTGAGAAACCCCGAGGATCATACAGGTGATGTTGATGCGCTTACCGCATTTTTAGATCTACCGGATGGCGTACTTGAGGCCAAAGCATCCGATGACGGTTCTTCTGGCTCTGACGAGGCGCCTGCAGGTTCTGATAGAACTGAGGGTACTGATGATAGGGCAGAATCAGATAAAGGCGGCGGTTTTGGTGGCGCCGGCACATTTATGCTGCTTGCCGGGCTGATGACGCTGCCGTTATTGTTTAAGAAGAAGAATAAGAAGTCGGAGTTCACCCAGACGACGAGTGTGCCCCCCTGGGCAGCTGCTGAAGAGCGGATTTTGAGCCAAGTGAACGGGTATGACTATGGGTTTAATGGTGGGTTTAACAATCCGTTTACAGGCCAGTATTACTCGCCGTTTTACTACGATGAAGACTGGGCTTGATGTGGCTTGCTAGAAGACGTAATGACGATCTTGCTTTCGGAGGCGTAGTATAGGAACCATATACCATAATGAGTGAACGCTACAGCTGCGGAAACAAAATGCCATGTGCAGAGAAAAATACGGCTGATAGGGTAATCAGAATATTGAGTTTATTGTGATAAGCGCTGGAATTTTCCTGCAAAGACATCCTGACTGATTGTTTCTTATGTTGGGCCAATCGGCCATAGAAAGCAGGCAAAGAAAAACCTGCATTGCAGCAAAATAGTGCAACGCAGGTGAATCCTGTTACGATTCGAGAAGAGAGAAAGAGAGAGCGTGTGTGTTGTATGTGTAAAGCTTGTATTGCGAACCTAAACAGAGATAGCTGTTAGGTAACTGTTGTGTTTTATCCTCATTCGGCTTGGTGGCCGACTCACCATTTGGTGTCCCGGTGTGACCGGCGACTGACTTAACCCTTACGATTATATAAAAACAATTGCTTGTCAGGTTGGAACCATTTGTTAATTAATATTAATATATTTTTAGCTAACTGTAATTGATCGCAATGCCTGAAGCTGGTCGACGGGCGGGTCTGAGACGCCGCCCCTACAACTAGGGTTTTGTCGTATATCCCTAGAAGTCCTACGTTTCACTCAGGACGACGGTGTAGGTTACCCCGTGGGGAGATTGTAGAGTTTTCGGATGGTGTGGACGTCGCGGTCCGACAACTCGTTGATGATGGGGCGGGGGTACATGATGTCTTGGGGGTGAGGGCTGTGGCCCCAGAGTCCGATGCCGTGTCCGAGTTCGTGAAGCGTTAGGCGGCGGATCTGGCCGATGCGGCTTTTTAAGGGTAATGTGTTGTCTTGAGGAGTCCCGGTGTTGACCTTAATTTGGACTTGCATCTGCAGTGGCACTTCTGAGCGGCTACTTTGGACAATGTTGTATTTAGCGTGGCCGACGTCTTTGAAAGGATCCGACAGCGGACCTTGTTTTAAAGTAAGGTGGATGCCCCAGCCATCGAGGCGGTTGACTTCTTTAAAGCGAATACGGCCACCCGTGGCGTCTTCCCAGGTTCTGAGGGCGTCATAGACCACGGGAATATACTTTGCCTGGTCTTGATCGACGATTTTAATGTAGATGGGGATGGGGTTGGATTTTTCAGGCCAGGTGACTCGGCGTCCTTTGGTGGCTTCATAGACTTCTGAGATGTAATGTCGACGAGTTCGGTGGGTGGCTTCGGCGTCGTTGAGTTTGGCCACCAAGGTTTCGACTGCCGGATCCGGGGTGGGGGTAAGGTCCAGATATTGCTTGTATTCGGTAAGGGCTGCCGGAATGTTGCCGGATTTTTCATAGACCACCGCCAAGTTCCGGTGGATTACCGGATCGTTTGGGGAAACATCTAAGGCGGCACGGTAGACTTCGATGGCGTCATCATATTGCTGCCGACTTTCAAATAAGGTGCCGAGGTTGTTATAGGCGGGCATCATGGCCGGGTTGAGCTGGATGGCATGGTTGTAGAGTTTGATAGCTTCTTCTGGATTTCCGGCATTGAAGGCGTCTACGCCCTGATTGTAGACTTTGATGGACTGCTGTTGGGATTCTTGGGAGACAGCGCTTTGCAGGGCGGCGTAGACTCTGGACAGGCGCATTTCCATTGTGGCGCCGGGGATACCAGGTTGGCCGAATGTGGCTTCTAGTCGAGAGAGACGAGTCTCTACGGGCTCGTTGGAGAATTTTTGGCCCAAAAGGGTGACTTCAGCGTGTTCCAAAGCGGCGTTTACGCTAGGAGTTTGGGCGATTGCCGATACCCAACACGTAGAAAGAATTACCAGGGTACACAAGAGGGCAGATAGACTGAGAAATATGCCTGAGGTTTTTAGGGTTGGGTCATCTAATATTATTGTGCGGAAAATCCGGGTAAATATCATAATAACGTGCTTCTGCTCTATCTATTTGTTTAGGGCTGAGGGGTATTTTCTGGTGTGCCAAGAGTATCCATGGGGATTCTGCGAGGCTTAGGTTTAACGCTTTTAACGCTGGAGTCCGTCTGTGCATTGGGTTCAGGCTTGGACTCAGAATTAGGCTTGGCGTTAAATTTGGAAAGAGACGGGTTACTTATACTTGGGCTGGAAATTTTAACGGGAAGCTTCTTTGGCTTTTTGCCTGCTGTAACTTCAGACTTGTCAGTCGCCTTTTCTTGAGAGGGTAGACCGTTAACAGGGGGGGCGGCAGGTTTATCGTTTTTAGGTGTCTTGTTAGCGGACTTTTTAATGGGCTTTTTAGATCCTGATTTCTGGATAGAGGTTTTACCGGGAGTTGCATTCGCGTTTACGCTGGGTTTGGGGGTTGGCTTTTTAACCTGTGGCTTAGACTTAGAAAGCGGTTTTTTAGAAACAGCCTTTTGGGAAACAGTTTTGGAATCAGTTTTAGAGACAGTCTTATCCCTTGAGTCATTACTACGGGCCTTTTTAACAGGTGATTTGGCTTTTTTATGGGCGGTGGCCGTAGTGGTTTGAGGGATCGGGCTGTAAAAGGCATCGATAAATTGGTAGAGAGGTGGGGTGTTATCTTTGGCTTCTCGTTCTTCGGGGTTTTCGATTTTTTCAAATTCCAGTTCGGTGAGTTGTTTAAAGGCGTCGGAAGATTTTTCCATTTTGCCGAGCTTCTTATAGAGCAGGCCAAGGTTGTAATAAGCGTCTTTAAACTTACGGTCTTTAGAGATGGCTTTTTTGTAGGTGCTCTCGGCTTTTTTGTCTTCGTGTTGAAGTTCGTAGACGAAGCCCATTTTTACCATGGCATCAACATCATCGGTGCGTTTGTAGATGTCTTTGTAGACGGTGAGGGCGGTGTCATAGTCCTGCATCCGTTGCAAAATATAGGCCAGATTTTGACGGGCTTTTAAAAAGGAAGGAGAGAGCTCTAACGCATGTTCATAGGCGTAACGGGCTCGGGTGAATTTTTTGGAGGCTTCGCTGACATAGCCCAGGTTGTTGTAGAGCTTGGCTTTTTCTGCCGGGTCATCTACCAGCTCAATGGCTTTTTCTGTTCGGCGTTGGGCCTGGTAGGAGTTTCTGAGAGCGAGTGCGGCGATAGCCTCGTTGGCCAGGGTTCGCCAATTGTCCTGTGTGTCGTTATTGAGTTGCCGGAAGATTAAAAAGGATTTTTTATACTGGCCAGAAAATAAAAGCGCCAAGCCATAGTCATTTTTGAGGGCTGCATCCTGATAGTGCTCATTGGCAATGGCAAAATATTTAGTAGATTGACGGTAATTATGAGTTTTGGCGGCTTCCAGTGCTTTTTCTCTGGCGTCTTTGGCAATGGTGCCTAAATAAGCGTTTCGAGATTTTTGGTACTTTTTAGGCATGGTGGGCACCATTTGGTGGAAGGAGATGTAAGCATCGGGTTGAAACCGCTGCCTTTTCAAGATCTTTCGGTACAGCCGGTCTGCCGAGCCATATTGACCGGTTTTGCCGTAGAGCTCGGCCAGCTTTAAAAAGGCACGGCCGTTTTTCATCCGGCGCACGGCTTTTTCCAGGTGTTTGACTGCCTCTTTTTTATAACCGCTGAAGTAGAGTGTATCCACCAAGCCCAGGTTGGCTTCTACATTTTTATTGTCTTGTTCCAGAGCCTGGCGCCACTCGTAGCCGGCATAGTCCCATTGTTGTGCGTCCATATAGCGGCGGGCGGCTTTAACGTGCAGGGAAATTTCGCCTGCTTCAGCGGTAAAAGGGCCTGACAAGAGAAAGATCACCGCCACTGTGGCAACGGAGAAGCAGAATTGAGCAAATGATTTAATACGGAAAAGACTCATCAGCATTGGAAGGGGAATTTATGGGCGGACACAAGGATTACCGGCATGAGGGGCTATTGCCGGTGAATGTAGCTTATTATGCCGAAAACACGGCGAAAAGGGAAGCTAGAAGGGCGCTTGATACAATGGGAAGTATGGAGAGTAGCCACGGAACCCTGCCAGAGCGGGGTAGTTTAGGCGGCGGTCGCCATTGTTTAATAAGAAATAGGTAAGGTCTACCATTTGGTTACTGGGGGATCTATAGTGCATGCCCACCAATAAGCCGTTTTCAAATACCATGACGGTAGCAGCGCCGGTGCCGCCTTCTTCATAATAAATATAGTTTTCTACCACCGGATACATTTGTTGCGATTTGACCACTTCATCGGGGTGACCAATGGCGCGCTGGACATCTACCGTAGTGGAAGCAGCGTAAACCAGGCTTTGGGGGCCGATTTCATTGGTCCAGGGGGTAGCGGTGGATCTGGCGTGGCTGGGAATGGATGCTCCAAGAACGAAGATGCCTGAGAGAGACAACACAGTTGCTAAAAAAGAAGGGAGGACCTTGTTTATCCAACGGTCACGGGTGTGAACTGTTTTCAATGGAAGGTCCTCCGACTTTCTTTAGGTTAGAGCTGTAATAGGTGATTACAGACAGATCTGCTATTAGCGAGATCTTCTGGAAGACCGACGGCGCTTGGTGGTTTTTTTGGTGACTTTAGGTGCTAAAGCGGTTTGTTGGCTTTGAGCAGTTGGGTCTACGGCCAAGCCGTCTACTTCAGTAAAGTCTGATTTAATGTATTCAAACTCGGTGCTGGTCCAGCCTTCCACACCGTTAGGCATCAGGACCTTGACCCAGCCACTGCGGGTGTGACCCAAGTAAGGGTAATCTTTGCCGACTTCAACGGTACCGATTTTGTCGCCAGTGTTCAAAGGTTGGCTAAACACAGCTGCCGGGGACAGGGCCAAGACTTTTGGCTTGGGAGACAAGCTGCCGGAAAGGCCACTTAACGCACTGCCCATGGAATCTGGGGTCACTTTGCTGGAAGGAATGGCGGAGTAGTTGTAAGCGCTGAGGCCCACAATTTCGCCAGTGACTTCTTTTTTAGCCGGTACGGCGTCTTTTTTGCGGCGAGGCGCAATGTTACCAAACACTTTGCGTTCGGCATCCTGGCGGAACTCGCGCAGGGTGTCAAAATCTTTTTGCCGTTTTTGGTAAGGCTCAGGGATTTTACCGAAGGGAACATTCAGTCCGGCTTGCAAGAACCAACCCAGGGCGCTACCCTTACCGCCAAGAGAGCTGATGGCGGGGTTGTTGTTAACGCCCATTTGGATCCCAAAGTTCTTACGACCTAGTAAGGCATTGCCTAAAGGCAACGGATTTCTGGGCAGAACCAAGGCGGAGGAGCCACCGGCTGCCGGTGCGCTTAAAACGGTTTGGTTTTGGATAGAGTTTTGGTTTTGGTTGGTGTTGTCACCGTTGGTTAAGTTGTTTTGGTTATTGTTGAGGTTAGAGTCGTTTACATCGCCACCGGTACCAATGCCGGTGTCGGTAATACTGGTGTTGTCGTTACCGACGGTTCCAGAGACATCTCCAACCACAACGGTGGTTCCGCCGGCGCCTTGAGAAGCAGAGGCGTTGGGGGTTGTTCCGGTCATGACGCCGTTGTTCATGGAAGCAGTAGCGTCAGGTGTGGTTGCTGTTTGTTGAGAGAAGGCGGGTAAGGAGGCCGCCAGAACGGTAAAAGTGGTGGCAAGGGTGCCAGCTAGGAAAACTGTTTTGAAGGTTGATCTCATCTCGTATCCCCCTTTAGTTGTTTTGTGAGGATTGGGTTGTTGGGAAGTTCCTGCCATGGGTCTCTGTGTTCCTTCACTAATGCTGAGGTTTGTAGTGCTGCGTCTAAATCTATAAATGGGTTTGATGTGCCGTTAAAAGTTTAAAAGTGCCAAGCTGTATTGAGAGAGGCTTTAGGAGAGAGGGGGTTCCCCCCGGAGAGTTCCAAATAGGAGTCTCCGAGGGGGAACTTGGTAACAACCAGGGGTTAGTCGTGTGACTAGTTGCCCAAGTTGTTGAGGTTTTGGTTGGTGCTGCCACCGTTGTACAGGGTGTTTTCAGAGTTGCTGAGGTTGCT
>JAHQWC010000110.1 GCA_019634025.1 Vampirovibrio sp. | reverse complement strand
TATGTAACAAAAGATATGGTGCGAGATTTTATTCGACAGATAGAAGCTGCTGAAGTGGAAGAGTCTGACCCTTATGATGACGATTAGGGTTCGTCACCAATAGTTTTTCCCACAAATCTGCTGAATGGATATTCAGCAGCATAGCCATTTCGTCCTCACAAGCTAGGCGTCTCTTCTTTTATGGAGAGGCGCCTGCTTTTCTTTTTGAACGTTTTGACACGAATGATTGCATGACAGATAAAACACCGTAACGGTTGGGAGACTGCGATGACCATTGAAATTACCAATACAACGGACATACCGGGTATTTTGAAGAATGCTGAAAAGCGCCAGGAAATTGTGGGGCAGGTGGTGACTGCTTTTGAAAAGGGAAAAGAAGCCCGGGCAGATAAGGAGCGGACATGGTTACGGTGTTGGAAGGCGTATAACATGTTTGTGGACCGGTCGATTTACCGGAAGCAGCCTTGGCGCTCCAAGCTGACGGTGGGATGGTCTTATGAGGCGGTGGAATCAGCAGTGAATGAACTGCGGGAGTTGCTGCTACCCAGCGGGACTGACTTTTTTGGCATCCAGCCGGTGATTGCGGGACATGATACGCAGCAGGTGAATGCGGACGTGATGGATAAGTATTTGAAATACACGTTAAAAAACGCCGGGTTTATGTCGGTGTTTCCGCTGTTTTTGAAGCAAGCGGCCATTACCGGCAATAGTGCGATGAAAGTGTATTGGAAAACCGATACCCGGACCATGACCCAACGGCAGGTGTTGCCGGATGGAACGGTGGTTACTGAGCAAGCCACAGTACCGGTGTTTGATGCGCCTTATGTGGAGGTGCTGGATATGCAAGATTTTGTGTTGTGGCCTGCGACGGGGAATTTGGACAAGGCCATGTGTGTCCATCGGTTGTTTAAGTCTTTAGACGAGATTCAGGGTAACCCGCTGTATAAGAACACGGCGGATTTGGAGCCGGAAGGGGTGAGCCCGGCGGCAGATACGAATAATACGTTGAAAAAGGCCGTGAATGAGACATTTGGAATTCAGGATTCTTTTGAGGAAACCGACAATGTAGAATTATTGGAGGCATGGGGGGATTTTTGCATTAACGGGAAGAAGTATCGGAACTATGTGGTGACGGTGGCAAACCGTCAGCAGTTGATTCGGTTTCAGCCCAATCCGTATGATTACGGGATGAAGCCGTTTGTATTTGGCACCTTGCGGCCAGTGCCAGGGCAGATTTATGGTATTGGGATTATTGAGCCGGCGTTGAATATTCAGGCGATGGGCTCGACGATTACCAACATGATTTTGGATGAGGCCAAGTTAAAAATACATGGGGTGTATAAGTATGAGCCGGATGGGGTGTTTAACCCGGATGAATTTACAGCCCGGCCGGGTGGGTGTTTTCCGGTAGGAAATGTACAGAATTTGCAGGCGGTGAATCCCAATGTGCATATGAATGTTGGGTTTTCGGAACTGAGTAATTTGAAGTCAGAGTTTGAGCAGTTGACTGGGGTGACCCAGTTTAGCAAGGGAGGTCATTCTTTGGGAAGCAGCCGGACGGCTCGGGAGGCAATTTTATTGAACCAGGCCGGGAATAAGATGTTTGTGAGTATGGCCAAGCATTTGAATCAGGCGGTGCTGATTCAGTTGATTCAACTTGTGTATATGCTGGTTCGGCAATTTGGGAACCCGCTGGATATTTCGGAATATACCGGTGTGCCGTTGACGCAGCTCAACTTAAATATTCCGCTGGACAAAATGAATATTCAGATTACCGGATTGCAGACGACATTGCTGAAGCAGACCAATATTGAAAATATTGAACGGTTTGTATCCGGCGTGGCGAAGACGCCTGGATTTAGTTATGTGGAGTGGCCGAATCTTATCAAGAAGTATTACCGGAACCTGGGTGGTGAGGATGTGGATGATGTGTTGTTGCCACCACAAATTTTAGAAGTATTGAGGAACAAGCAGTTGATGCAGATATTGGGGATGAAGCCGGAGCAGGTGAACCCTAGTATTTTAGGTGGTGCCGGCTCTAATACAGAAGGCCTTTCTGGTAATGGGCTAGATGGGTTAGACGGTCCTTCTCTCAATGTGGGGTAGTGTCAAAATATTGTAGGAGGTAAGGCGATGTTTGATCCGTTGGATAGCGATACGATGCAGTTTTATCAAGATGTTGAGAAGCAGTTAGAACAACATCAGGAGAAGGCCATTGCATTGGGGTATACGTTTGATTCGTTGGTGAATAGTGATGTATATCGACAGGCCAAAGCCCGGCTTTATGAGACGTTTATCCATCGGGTTCCTTCCGTACCGAGTTCGTCTGAGGGGCCGCTGATGGCCTATGGTGAGGTTCGGTTTCGTCAAGGCCTAAAGTATTTTTTTGACTATGTAGAGCGTGTGGTGGCTTTGAAGAATCGGTATGTGAACGATGCGAATACTGGGAGTGAGTTACCGCTGATGGAAGACGTTGGTGAGGTTTAGGACAAAGCAAGGATGTCTTAATAAACAGCCTTATGACAAACCAAAGAAGGGGAGTTTTAGTATGGAATCGATAAATCGAGTGGATACGTTGGCATCAGAGGAAAGTATATCTGATAACACTTCATCTCAGAAAGTTACCCAAGAAACCTCTGACACAGCAGAAAATTTGACGGCACTAGATTATATTAATCAGGCTTTGGATAGATTGAATAATCGTGATACCCACAATAACGAGAAAGCTCAGCAACCACCCGCGAGTGAAACAGACCAGCCAGAGTCTGTTTCTGAACCTGAGCAAACCGAAGTAGACACCAAGCCACAAACAATTTCTTCTGAAGAACACGAGACGATGAAAGTATCTCTTCAGGAAACTCAGAATGAACTTAAAGAAACGAAAGATAAATATGATGCTTTGGTTAATCAAGCCTGGCTTCAGTTTAATCAGCAAGGGATCTATAACACGTTGCTAAAACAACAAACAGGGAAAGAAGCTCTGGCGAATCCAGAGCAATACTGGCGTCATATTCGGGAAAACCCATTGAACTGGGAACTCTCTTTGATAGAAAGAGTGAAGGAGGCAAATGCTCAAGAAGCTACGATTGATCAACAGACGAAAGCTTCGCAGGAAGAAAGTGTGGCCAAGGCAATAAAATCGTTCCCGGTTTTGGATAATGATAAAGGCCGCTATTTTTTAGGCTTGTATGCTCGGATGCTGAATGACGAAGCGCCACCTACTGAGTCTATTGATTCGGTTTATGGCCGGGCAGCCCAGGAAGTGCATGATTTTGTGGAATCCTTGCAGAAACAGGCTGTAGAGAACTTTCGGAAACAATCTACCCATAAAATAGACGCTTTTGTTGAAGGGCAAGGAAATTTAGTGCCTGAGGTTGATAACGAAGAGGCTGCTTTAAAGAAAGCCCGGAAAGAGGGAGATGTTCAAAAAATGCTGTCTATTCATCTGGATCGCCTAAATCGAAGGTTTTAAGAATTTAGATATCACATCAATTAAGTAGGTTTGATTGATCTGTGAACGGATCCATTAGAGCTATTGAGGTTCTTTTGGAATGACCGTTTTTATTTTTTTGATTGATTCGTTTTTACGGACGTTTGAATTATTGAAATAAAAAATATTGATGATTCCTAAAAATACTGAATTGGTAGTGATTTATTTGTTAACGCACATACCCAAACATTAAAGGAGACATGCAATGGCAACACCCTTTGCATCATACGAACTTGCAACAGACCGGGAAGATCTGGCCGATGCCATTTCTAATTTAGCAGAGCGGGAAACCCCGTTTTTGAAGAAGATTATGCACTCCGGCCTTGCAGCGACCAACACAACCCATTCTTGGGTAAATACCCGGTTGGTTGGATTTAAAGACAGATTAGATGGAGCCATTGATAATAGCGCCACCACCATTGATGTGGATGGTTCTTTTCAAGGGGCGCCCAACAAATACGTCGCCGGTACAGTGATTAAAGTGGAAGATGAATACATGAAGATTACCAGTGTAAACTCATCTACCCAAGTTACTGTGACCCGAGGTTATGCCGGCTCCACAGCTGCGTCTCATGTTGACAATACGCAAGTTGATATTGTCGCAAAGCCCAAAGCTGAAGGCTTTGAGCCGAGTGAAAGTGAGCATGAATTTGGGATTAAGGACAGTAACTTTACCCAGATTTTCAGCCGCTTTATCAGCTTGACCGGTACTTCTCAGGCAGTTAAAGTAGCAGGCGCTGAAAATCAGATGTCTACTCAAACTGAGCGCAAGCTGAAAGAACTGTTGAAGGAGGTTGAGCGGGAGGCTATTCTGGGCATCAAGTTTGAAGACGGCTCTGGTGATAACCGGTTGTTTGGCGGTCTTCAACAATTTGTGACCCAGGAAAACGATGCTGCGGCAGCAGCGCTGGCAACATCTCATATTGACACGGCTGTTTTGGAATTGTTGGAAAACGGAGCAAAGCCTAATACCTTGCTGGTGTCCAACATCCAAAAAAATGCGCTGAATAACCTAAAGGCATCCCGGGTGGAGCAGGCCCAGTCCGATAAATCTATCAGCAATCTGGTAGACATATATCATTCGGAAGCTGGTCCACTGAAGATTGTGCGATCCAACGACATGCCAGCTGATTCTCTGTATGTATTGGATTCGGGCTTGATTAAAGTGGTGCCGCTTCAAAAACGACGGTTCGCTATGGTAAAACTTTCTAAATCTGGAGATTTAGATAAAACGATGGTGATTGGTGAATACACCATGGAAGTTCGTAATCCGGAAGCTCATTACCGGATTAAAAACCTGGCGATCTCTTAATCATCTGTAAGGAAATCTATACGTCTTACGGATGTAATTGTCAGGAACTTTTACCTGATTGGGGCGGGAGTGTTGAAAACAATTTAGTTGGGGTGCTCTCGCCCCTTTTTTTATAATTTCTGGCTTTAAAGAATTGAAAACGAGGGGATACGTAAATGAATGCATTACAACTTGTCAACGAGGTGTTGATGAATCTGGATGCGGAAGAGGCACTTAGTTTAGACAGTGCTCAAGGTATAACGAAACGGGCCTTATCTTGGGTAAATACTGCTATTGCTCATATTTTTAACCAGAGTACCAGTTGGTCTTTTAGAGAAGGCAGAGGTACGTTAAGTACCGTGCAAGGACAGGAGGCTTATACGTTTGCTTCTACTGTGGATGTGGATTCTATTAAATTTATTAATTATGCCGATACCGGCCAGCCGTTGCGTTACTTAGACTATGAAGAGTGGTTTAAACGTTATCATTTATTTGGGTATGCTCCTTCTGATTTGAATTTACAAGAACGGCCCGGCTGTTATACGTTGATTGAGCAACAGTTGTTATTATGGCCAATTCCTGACCAGGCTTATAATTTAGAGTTTGGATACCAGAAGAATCCAGAAATATTAGGTGCTGATACGGATACCACAGCTGTTCCGGATAAGTGGCATCCGTTAATTGTCCAAGGGGCTCTTTATTTTGGCAAGTTGTTTTTGGGAGATCCAGACGCTACAGCACAGGCGGTTATTTTAAATAAAGGCATCAAAGACATGTTGTCGCAGAATCGCCGTTACGGAGGTCGGACTCCGGGGCTAAGGCCGGATGGGTTACCCATTTCTGAAGTATAAGGAATTGAAGGGATATAGAAGATGACACAGATTTTTTCATCCGGCCCTTCTACTGGCGGGCTGCACTTAAGAGCGTCTGATCGAAGCTTGGGGGTTAACGAGTCACCAGACCTAGTGAACGTTGAATTAACCCAAAGTGGTGGTATTTTAAAGAGCAACGGATATATCCGATTGAACAATACTGCTTTGGCGGGTGCACCGGAAATCGTCGGCGTGTATGAATACTTTCGGGCAAATGGCGATGAAATTACCCTGGTTGCTGCTGGCGGAAATTTATACGAACTGAAAGATGATGGGACCTGGTCTACCTTGCATACCGGGATGACTGTGGATGCGCCTGTTGCGTTTGAGACGTTTAATGATCTTTGTATTATCGTCAACGGTGTAGATGCGCCATTGAAATATGATGGCAGTACTGTGACCGGCTTGGCAAATTGGACCACCATTGAATCCACCGGTTACCCGGCTTATGCAGAGGTTTGGAAGAACCGGCTTTGGTTTACAGGGAATCCGCAAAAACCTTATCGGGTTTATTTCTCGGAGCCTGGCAACCCAGAGGGGTGGGATGCGTTGAACGGGGCTGGCGCTGTGGATGTGAATATTAATGATGGTCAGTTGGTAACTGGGATTAAAACCTTTTTTGACTCTCTCATTATTTACAAGCAGCGATCTATTCATCAGTTGGTGGGTGATTCTGCACCGGGAAGCGGTGGGGGTAATGAATTTCGGATTAAGCCGATTTCCACCGACCTGGGGTGTGAGGCGCCACGCACCATTGTGACAGTGGGAAATGATCAGTTTTTTATGGGGAAGGATCACATCAGCACCATTCGAACCACAGATTTTTTTGGAGATGTGTTGAGCCAAACCATTTCGTTTAAGGTGCAGCCGGTCTTTGATGAGATGAATCAAAACGCTATTGAAGGCGCGTTTGTGGTGCACCACCGGCCTAAAAATCAGATTTGGTTTTTCTATCCAGATGGATCTTCTGCTCAAAACAATAAAGTGTTGGTGTTTGATTATAACCTGCAAGCCTGGACACGCCGGGAAGGGTTTATGGCCAGCTGCGGCATTGCGTTAAACGGAAAACCGACAGTTGGGACGTATGACGGGAATATCCATAAGCATGACTTTGGGGGGAATTATGACGGTGGGGTGATTAAGGCGCACTATAAAACACCATGGTATGGGTTTAATAGTTTTCCGGTGACCAAGCGTGTTCGCTCTATTGATTTATCAGTGGTGCGGTTGGGGGATTGGTTTGTGAATATGCATAGTTCTTGGGATTATCAAACCTCTTCTGGGGCGTTTACATTTAATCAGAGCCCCGGTCAGCGGGCTTTATGGGGCGAAGCTTTGTGGGGGTTTGATGTGTGGTCCGGGGAGTCTTCAGGACAAATCCGGAAGGTCAGTAGTATTGGGTTTGGAAAGACTTTGCAACTTCGATTCTTTAACAATTTTGCAGATCAGCCTTTTCATATTTTGGGGTGGGATATTCTGTATCAGTCTCGAGGAATTCGTCCGTTGGCGAGGTAAGTAATTGTTCTGATGGTTCTTAGGCAGTATTTAGAAAATATTTACGAGGGGAAATACAATGGTATTAAAGGGAGGAGTTCAAAAGGATGCCGGTTTTTGGCGGCGTTTGCTGGGTGGATTGGGACAATTGGCCCGGCAAGCCGGGCCAGTGATTGGACAAGGGCTACAAGCCTTTGCTAATGCGAATTTAAATTTTGACACGGCCCGTCCGCGGCATAATGCTTTTTTAGGTAGTAATTTCCAGCAAGGCAACAGTATTCCATCTTCTGATTTTGGTGGCTTAAAGACCCAGCCGATTCAAAGTCCTGACTTTCAAGACTTGCAAACTACCTCGGCGTTATTGGGACAACCTAATGGGAATCATCAAGTTCAACCTAATTTACAGGGTGGAAGTTTACCTAACGGGTTTACAAGATTGAATGACCCTCCGGTACAAAGGAGACCTACTCCAAATCAACAAGCTCAGTTCAGGCAAATACCAAACAGCCCGCAAATACCCGGCAACTTTGGGGTACAGACTCGAATTCAGGCTGAGGCATTTCCGCAACAGGTAAACACACAAAATGCCTTTGCGGCACGTCAGCGCCAGCAGCAAATGTTGCAAGCAATGGCCCAAGCACAGCGACAAGCAGCCATTGAACACAATATGGCAATGCGCCGAGCTTTGGCGCGTCGGCTTGATGAGACGCTTCGGCAGAGAGATTTTAGTTTGTCTTCAGCGACAACACCAGAACCTGCTCCAACCCCAACACAACAGCCGGTTCAATTAAGAGTTGAGAAACAAGGACCTGTAGCACCTGAGGAATCGGATTTGATGAAAGAAACTCGGGTTCGGATTTTTGCGGATGCGGTGCAGCAGCAGTTATCGTTTGCTTCCAGGGATTCTAGCGGGAATGTGATTTACCGAGATGTTGCGCTTGATCCGGATGTGGCGCCGTTGGTGATGTATGCCGATGTGAAGCACAAGGCAAGAACCGGTAAGTTATTAACAAAAGAACAACTTCTAAAAGCCGCTGAAGCGTTTGGAAAAGGTGTGTTTGACTTTGTGATTGGGGATGACATTAACACGCTGACGGATCCAACGGTGAACCCATGGGGGCGTGTGATTGCCGGTATCTCAATAGCCAGTAACTTTGGGGGAGTGGTTCCATTTAAAGTGGGTGGGAAGGTTGCCTTTAAGGGGTTCCAAAGGTTAGCCCAGATTTTTCATAAATACCAGGTAGACGAAGTTGCGGAGTTACTGGACAATAGTGAAGACAGTATTGCCGTTTTGAGAAAAGGCGGCTTTACAGATCCACAGATTAAGAAGTACAAGGAAGTCCATGGTCGGCCTTGGACTCCAAGGGAAGGACCTTTAAAGGGACAAGAACGAAAAGTTGGACCGACTGAGGTGTATAAAACCAAAGATGGTAAAGCCATATACAGAACAAAAGTGCGAAGCTTGGAAAAGCCGGATAAGAGTTTTGCTATATGGGAAACAGCCGTTGACAGAGATGGTAAAGTACTGTTAGAAGGCCATGCAGATTACACAATTAAGGCTGACGGAAGGGAGTTTTTGAACCGATTTAAGCCTAAGGAAGTCAATGGAAAAACGATTCATGGAAAAGTAGAGATGTCTTTAAAAGAATATTTGGATTTATGGGAAGCCACTATGAAATAAGAAAGGGCTCTAAAATTTAGGAGTATGAAAGATAATGGCAGCAACGCTTCAAATTAAAAAACTTATTGAGAGTCTTTTACAGTTTGAATATCCGGTTGAGCAATGGAAGGAAGTGTATAAAGAAATTCCTCCTAATCATATCTGCCCAACAGTTGCAACCGTAACTAGGGCTCACGTCATCAATATTCTTGAACGGTATATAAAAAAAGAACTAAATGAAGACGATATTTCTGTATGGGCAGGTGTTGTCTTTACAATGATGGGAAGGCCCGTTATATTAGAGCCTGGTTATACAAATGCTCTTGCCAATGAACTGGAATATCTAAACCATGCTGATGATGGGGATTTTTCACCTGAGCTTGCCCAAAGAACAATTGGGATATTGAAAAATCTAAACTACGATCCGAATAGTATGGAATAGTTAAATGAATGACCTATCAGAACTTACTAATTTATTAGAGAAATATTTGGAATTCGATTGGCCTGAAAAAGAACGTGATCGTTTTGTAGATTTTTTTCCGGGAGGTTCTTTTAATAAACGATTGATAATGGTTACCCGTCAACATGTTATCCATGTCCTTGAAAAATATATTCGTGGAGAGATAACAGAAGAAGGCCTTGCTAACTGGGCTAGTGATGTTTTTATGCAAACAACCACACCTATAGCTCTAGAGCCAGGGTATGCAGATTTTTTGGCAGAAGTATTATTAGAGCTTGATGAATTGGCTAGTATGGAGGAGAAGGTTTTTTCTATAGAATACGCTAAGAGCTATATTCAAAGTTTGAAAAATAAAGAGTATGATCCAAATAGTTTAGAGTAAATTATAACAGTTTAAAATAAAGAGTTTTTAATGACGGAGGGGAAACAATGACGATTGTCATGTGCTGCGCATGTCGGCAGCCGATTTATCAGCTTGCTCAGATGCCGAAACCCAGCCAAACAATGGCGCCGGAATATTTTAAATCCCTATTGCCGGAGCAATATCCAGATCCAAAGCGTGGGCAAGAAATTGCCTGTCCGCAGTGCCAAAGATTTCCGTTTATTTTTCATAACACCGGCATTCAGGTACTTTCTGTAGAAGGCGAGCTGTTGCCATGCTTGGGTTAACAGAAGGACCCATTATTTTTGAGCCGATTATACAGGATAGAAACCAAGAACTTTCAGTTGAAAGTGCTGATTTATTAGGAAAGTTGTTGGTTCAACATCAAGCAAGCTTGTTTGATGATTTTTATTTTTTGCCGTCTGATGATCCGGCACAGCAAGTTTTAAAGACCGTCAAAACCCGGCACCCCTATTTTTGGCTGGTTCGGTTTAACCACCAGCCCGCCGGGTTTTTATATTTGGACAACTGGTATGGGCGAGCCGATAAACCTTATAGCTGTGATGCCCATATCATGTTTGACCGGGTTTTTTGGGGGAACCCTAAAATCGAAGTGGCCTGCCATCTGTTGATTGACTATTTGTTTGAGCAGATGGGCCTGTTCCGAATTACCTGCTGGGTGGCCACCAAAAATGTGCCGGCAGTGCGGTTGCTGCAACGGCTGGGGTTTGTCCGGGAAGGCAAGGCCCGAGGCCGGGTGATGGTGAAGGGACAGCCGCAGTCAGAGTATCTATATGGCATGATTCGGCCCGATTATTTTAATCGGGCCAATGCGTTACAGAAAGCGACTTAAAGGAGGGACACTGATGTCATCATTTAAAAAATCAAAAAGCAAGCCGGTACCGGTTCCAAAGGCGCCGGACCCGCCAAACTTTTTTAATTTTGAAGGGGATTTTCTACGGTCGGCAACAGAGTTTGATAAGGGCAACAATGCATTTAACACGCGTAGTTTTAATACCCCCGGAGAAAGTCAGCGTAATGAACAGCTTTCTCAGCTGTTTTCTAATAGCTTAAATCAACTACGCCAAACCCCAGAACAAAGAACACAGCAGTTAGAGGGTTTTCAAGACACTGTATTTAACCAACTCAGTCGATCTTTAGAGGATGAGTTTCAACGAGCAAGTCGTCAGTCGCAAGAGAACTTTAATGCACGTGGTTTTTTAGACTCCACCGGGTTTGAAGATTTTCGGACCAATAACCTGGATAAATTGAAACAAGAAGGGTTAACCGATGCAGCTGAGCGAGCCTTATTGGCTCGAGAGCAATTGGCTGCTCAGGATCAAAACCGGTTGTTGCAACTTTTAAGTGCTGCCTCTGGTGGTTTGCAAAATGATTTAGCAAACCAGCTTGGGTTTGCTGATTTTAGCCGAATCGGCCAAGCGGGTGGTGGGCAGCAACTCAACGCAAACTTTCAGAATCAGCTTAATGCGACCCAGGCAATCAATAATTTAAGAGCACAACAAGCCTTTCAAAATCGGCAGGCCTTTCAAAATTTTTTACAAGCTGGACAGACTGCCGCCCGGCTTGGAACCGGCTTTTTTCTATAAGCGCAACGAGAGTAAAAAGAGGATAAGCAATGAGCCAAGTATTTAGAACAACGACTTATACCTTAGGCAGCATCATAGACCCGGAAGTGCATAATACGGAGCATGACGATTTTGTGAATGCCGTGAATGATAATGATAGCCGCCTAACGGATATTGAACAGAATGCTATGACCCTGCATGGCGATAAAATCTTTTCCGGCAGCATCTTGTTTTCTGGAGATTATCCTCAAGTCAGTAGTGGACTTGGAGAGCCAACGGATGACAATGATTTGGTTCGCAAAGCCTCTGCTGTATTAAAGGCAGGTGATTCCATGACAGGTATTTTAACCTTGTCGGGCGATCCAACGGCTGCCTTGGAGGCTGCAACAAAACAATATGTGGACAATCAACCTGTCTCGTCTTACTTTAAAAATCCAAAGAGGGTTTCCTGGGATTCGGCTTTTCAGGTCAAAATTCCGTCAGGCCTGGTTTATCGAGATGATGCAGATTCAGTTTTTATCTCTTTTAGCCAAGATGAAGTGGTTGATATTACAACGGCCACAGGCGCCGGTGTGGTGAATGCCCTAATGAATGGTTTAAGTGAGGCTAATGACACAACCTATTTTGTGTGGGCTATTGCAAAAGAGGATGGGTCAGATCCCAAGGGGCTTCTGAGCACCAGTGGTACAACGATTACGAGTATGCCAACGGATTACACTAAAAAGCGACTGTTGGCCACTGTCCGGAATGACAGTAGTGGAAATTTTATGAAATTTCGGATAGAAGGGGATTTCTATAAGTACCTGGATGAGTCTGTGCCAGAAATTACCACAACAGCTGGATCTTTAAATGTGCTGGATGCAGGCAGCCAGACAGTGGATACTATTGTGAGCTGTAATAACTTAATACCGAGTGACTTTTCACGCCGAGGATATTTCAGGGTAGGCGTTCAAACCAGCTCTGCATCGGGTAGTGTTGTGTTTAAACAAAATGGAAATACGAACGCGGATTTAACCGTTAAAGTGCAAGCTGGGAATGTGGTGGTTTTTGAACAGCAAACTGCCTGGTTGGATTTGGATACATCCAGTGATCTGGAGTACCAGTCTTCTGACGGTTCTATTCAAGCTTATTTGGATGTGTTGGGATTTCAGATCAGAGGAGGCATATGATGTCAGAGACTTATAAATATTTTCGATCCTTGACGGACCCTACCTTATATAAAGGTGGTGGATATCTTCGGAGTAGTCATCCGGTGCCAGAAGGCTTTGAGCTAGTGGAAGGAAGGCCGCCGAGAAATGCCACAAGATTTCAGGAGTGGTCGATTCAGGAGAAGCTCAAAATCTTGTATTTACAACAACCTGTTGCAGTAAGAGTACAGTTCTACACGCTGAAGGCAGCTGTCAAAAATGCTTTTGAAGATAATGATATAGAAGCTGCTCAAGAGATTATTCGTTCAACCCAGGTATCGGGCCCTTTAGCTGCCTTAAAAGCTCAGATGTTAGGGATATTTGAGGAGGCATGATGATGGATTTTTTCGATATTATTGCCGGCACATCGGGGGGGGTCTCTGTCAGCTTATGGTTTGCGCATACTATGCTGACAAAATACGAAAAACTGCAAACCGATTTGATTGGCCATGTCAGCAAAGAGTTAGAAGAGTGTAGCCGAGACCGACGGCAGCTATGGAACGAAATAATGTCGCTTAAGCAAGAAAGAGGATCACGATGAAAAAAATAGGTATTTTATTATTTGCAATGTTGTTTTTATTGACATGTCTTGCCGCGAATATATTTGCCGCCAATACGGCAACAGAACAGACTGCGAGACGAATAAACTTTTCTGGAGAAGGACCGGTCCGCTATGTCATGGCTTCTCTTGATACCGTGGATACGGATTTAACTGTCTATGATCCACCTTCAAAAAGGATGGCTTGCGTCGTTGGTATACGGATGTCTAACAGTTCACCTGTGAACCTTACGCTGAAATCCGGGTCCGATACGATGGTTACCCTAGAGTTGGCTAGTAATCAGGGTTTGTGGGGAGGTGGTAATACACCGTTGTGTACCGCTCCTGGTGAAGACTTGATTATACAAGCAAGCGCACCCGTAAATTCGGTTCTATTTGAACTTGTTGCTCCTAAAAAACTGTTTGTCGAGTCTGGTCGTTAATCCAACAATTAGGCTCTATATTTAGGGGGGTAAAAAATATATTTATGGACAAAAGAACGCGACTCTCACCCGACTTTAGGTTGGGTGAGTTTTTTTCTGATGATGATTTGTTGCCTGCTGGCGGCGTTATAGAAAATCTTAATCGGTTAGCCCAACGTTTGCAGGTTGTCCGAGATCTATTGCAAAAACCGGTTGTCATTACATCAGGTTATCGATCGCCTCAGCACAATCAGCAAATAGGTGGTGTATCTAGGAGCTATCATACACAAGGTATGGCTGCAGATATTGTTATTCCAGGTTTAGCAGCTCAAGAGGTTCAGCAATTTCTGTTGAACTGGAGTGGTGGGCTAGGTTGTTATTCCACACATACCCATGTGGATATTCGACCAGAAAAAGCGAGATGGCATGGCTCATAAACAAAATAAGAATGAGGAGGGGAGCATGACTCAGAAGAAAATTATTTTGGTCCATGGTATTGGGGATGCTACACCAGGTTGGACCAAGGCTATCAATGCAGCGGAACTATTGGAAGTATCACCGGAACGCATTGAGGAGTTTGTGTATGAGGATATTTTAGAAAAAAACTGGTTTCACCAAATGACCGTGACAGCTGCAAAATTATACTTGCAATATCAGTTTGGCTCTTTAGCGGCAAACCTGGCCAATCAAGGGCAAGACTATATTGATGATGTATTGGCCTACTTTTTTGTACCAGGTGTTCGTAACAAAATATTGGACCGGTTAGCTCAGGTTCTCAATCGATATCCGAATGCCTTGCTCGTTGGGTATTCCCTGGGGTCGGTAATCTGTTACGAGGGGCTAAAAAACAGATTGACATCTGATCACAAGGTAACCTTTATCTCGTTGGGGTCTCCTCTTTCCAAACGAGTAGTTCGGCAGTTTCTAAAGGTACCGGATAAATCCCGGCCACAAGTGTCTAACTGGTTTAACTTTTATGGCACATTAGATCCAGTTAGTGGCGGTATCAAACACTTAGGCTGTTACCCTGAAGATCAGTTTAAGATTACTGCAGGTCACCAGTTTAGCCGTTACTTATTGGCGGTTAAGAATTTTTTGAAAGTATTTGGCCAATCTGAGAAAAGATGATTCAAAAATAAAACTCTTAAAACGCCTTCTATTATTTTGTTAGAAGGCGTTTTTTAGTGCTTATATATAAATCTTAAACACTATGCACTCAACACTTGGGCTTGCTGAATTTGCCCCTGATTTAACAAAGCCAGTGTTTGTAATGTGGCATAAATTGAATCTTCATCGCCACTATAGGCTGGTCCCATATTGCTTTCTTTTAATGCCTTTGCATACTGCTGCCCTAATAGCTTGGCTAATTTGTCATGCTGCATCTCTGTACACACCCTTCAATAGTTAATACTACTGTATTAATGTCTCCTTGATTTCTAAAATAGAATATCGCCTGCTGTCCCTTTTCCAATAGCATAAAACCCAATTTCAGCCACTTTGTGCTGAATTATAAAGAACTGTTAAAAACCGGCTCAGCTGGCTTCTTAAGAGCCTGAAACTGCTGGTGTAGCTGGTTAGAACGGTTAAACCATTGAGCTAAGTCTGGATTGTTTAATACTTGTGGCGCTTGCGTCAGCAATTCTGCTAATTCGCTGGTTACCCTATCCATATTGTCTTTATTTTGGGCAAAGACATCTTTCCACATTGCGTAAGGGCTGGCGGATAATCTCAATTGATCATCAATACCACCTCCATGATAAGACAATAAGTGTCCAGGCTGATGGTTTGAGAGTAGATTGGTCAGTAAAATAGCATAGAGCTGAGGTAAATGGCTCATGTAGGCCATATATAAATCATGAGTCTCAGCATCTAAAATTCGGGGAGAGGCACCTAAGCCCTTAAAAAAGTCTATTAATATAGATAGGGTTGGATTATCTTTTTCCACGGTGTCCGACGGAGTTAATGTAGGGCATAAAATATAAGATTTATTGGCAAATAACAGTGATGCCGCGTGAGCCGTGCCCGAAAACTCTTTTCCACTCAAGGGGTGTGCTCCAATAAATTGCCCTGGCAATACTTCCTTACCTAATGCACCAATGGCTCGCTTACAGCTTCCTACGTCGCTGACAGTAATCGCCTTCCCTTTTACTTTTGGAGCAAGTTCTTTAAGAGCTTCCAGGCTTTGAGACAAGTGGCAGGCCAGAATGATAAGGTGATCTTCTTCAAAAGCGCTTGGTATTGTAAGAGAGACTTCGTCTACGGTTCGGGCTTTCAGCAGGTATTGAAGGGCTTCCCCATTAACATCTACGGCTTGGATCCACAAATCCTCATACATTTCCCGGGCTGCCATAGCTAAAGAGCCGCCAATAAGACCCGTCCCAATAATGGTCAGGCGTTTAAACGCACACGTATTCATCTATTAAATCGCTTTCTAAACAGCAGACAAACGACGAGGAGAGACTGTCTCTAGTTCGGTAACAGTAGTTGCAGCTTTTGATGCGGCTTGATTTTCAAAGAAGCTCTTGCCAATAGCATTGGCGACAGGCTCAAGTTCTTTCATCAGTTGAGTCAAGTCATCTAAAGAAAGTGCTTGTGCGGCATCAGATACAGACTTTTCTGGAATCGGATGAGCTTCTACCAAAATACCATCTGCACCAATGGCAACACCTGCTCGGGCTGCCGGAATAACCAAGCTCCGCTTACCGGTGGCATGGCTGGGATCAACCAGTACGGGTAAGTGTGTTAGTTCTTTTAATAGTGCAACAGCTCCCAGGTCCAAGACGTTTCGAGTCATGTTATCAAAGCTGCGAATACCCCGTTCACATAAAATTACGTTGGGGTTGCCTTCAGCCATAATGTATTCTGCAGAGTACAAAAACTCTTCAACAGTAGATGATAACCCACGTTTCAAGATGACAGGTTTTTTCTGTTTACCCAGTTCTTTTAATAGTTCAAAATTTTGCATATTTCGGGCGCCAATTTGAAAACAATCCAGGTAAGGTTGCGCCATATTCATCTGCTCAACACTCATGACCTCTGAAATAACGGCCATCCCCGTGGTTTTACGAACCTGATCCAGGTGTTCTAACCCTTCTAATCCCATCCCTTGAAAGCTGTAGGGAGAAGTTCTGGGTTTAAACGCGCCACCCCTGAGGCAGGGTATGTTTAACTGTTTGGCGTGAATGGCAACCTCCATCACCTGATCTAAAGACTCTACGGCACATGGACCGGCAATCAAGGCAAGCTGATTGCCACCTACTTGGGTGGTTTCGTTCAGAGAAACAGCCGAGGTAGATGGCTTTTCTGTGCTTTCAGGTTTTCGGAGGGTTTGGCGCAGATCCTTCATGGGGGGCTCCTGTCTTCATCATTATATTACTTATAATAAGTAAAGACCCGCAGATTTTGTGTCTGCGGGTCTTTGTGCTTTATAAAAAAGGCTTACATCAAAGAAGAACCGCAGGCTTCCACGGGCCAGTAAAAATAAAAGCCAAAAAAGGTAAACGTGCGGGGGTTCATGACAGTCCTTTTTATAAAAGAAGAATATTCGTGAACAGTCAGTATACTCTAGGGTTAGTGTTTATGAAACAAAAACCCCGAAATATGTATAGAAATGTAAATCCAACATCCTTAAACGCTTGTGTGAGATAGCTGAAGGGCTGAAATTGGTTTTTGTGATACAACAGTGCCATGAAGACATTGGTGCTCATCGACGGTCATTCTCTGGCATTTCGGGTGTACTATGCCTTAGAGCATACCCGGATGTCTACCTCTACAAAGCAGCCAATCTGGGCGGTGTTTGGGTTCTTTAATGCGATTTTTAGCCTGCTCAAGCAGGTGAAACCTGACGCTGTGGCCCTGTCCTTTGACGTAGGTCGCCGGACTTTCCGAACCGATATGTATGAAGAATACAAGGCACACCGCGAGGCCATGCCTGAGGAAATGCAGGTGCAGATGGACACCATTCGTGAAGGGGTGGAAAAGCTTGGTATCCCTATTTACCAGTTGGAAGGTTATGAAGCAGACGATGTCATTGGAACCCTGGCCAAAAAAGCAGCACGAGAAGGGTATAGGGTTGAAATCCTCACCGGAGATCAGGATGCCTTTCAACTGGTGGAAGACGGCAAAATCCAGGTGCTTATTCCTCCCAGAAACCCAAGAGACGGCTTAAAAAGCTATGACAGTGAGGCCGTATTCAAAAAGATGGGGGTCTATCCAGAACAAGTAATAGATTTTAAGGCTCTTAAAGGGGACACTTCCGACAATATCCCCGGTATACCAGGG